>JBFYLJ010000069.1:0-20852 GCA_041305465.1 Methanothrix sp. | reverse complement strand
TCAATGGCATAATAGATGTCGTCAAACTTCCTCAAGGGATAAGTCCACTCTGCAAACTGCATCTCGTGCCCTCCTCATTTGGCTACAGGTTTTGAGCAAATAAGAACCTTTCGTTTTCCATGAAGAAAAAGATTATCAATAACGGAAATGAAAAAGTCATAATCATGGATCCAATCGATCTTCCCCATCTTGACCAGCAAATCTGCGCCTGCCACCTCTGCCCACTCTTTATGGGGAGAACGCTCGCCGTACCGGGCAGCGGCCCTGCACCCGCCGATATCATGCTGGTCGGAGAAGCCCCCGGCAAAGAAGAGGACCTAACTGGAAAGCCATTTGTAGGCAGGGCGGGAAGACTGCTGGATGAAGCGCTAGTGCAAGCAGGTCTGGAGAGATCAAAGGTGTTTATAACCAGCGTCATAAAATGCCGCCCCCCGCAAAATAGAAAGCCAAAAAAAACAGAGATCGATCTATGCCGTCCCTATTTGCAGTCCCAAATAGAGATCCTCCACCCCCAAATCATCTGCCTGATGGGAAATACGGCTACACAGGCCGTCTTAGGTATGCAGGGCATCGCAAACTTGCGCGGCCGGATCTTGCAGGATCGCTATCTTATCACATTTCATCCGGCTGCGGTCTTGAGAAATAGGAATCTCATGAATGATTTCGTCTCCGATCTCAAAATATTGAATAACAGGAGCTGTAGACTTGTTTAGCCTCACCTACGATCTATGGAAAGAAATCATTGTGGATATTGCAGTGGCCCACGATTCACTTTTTGCGGCCATGCACCAGGTTGCAGAAGAGCTTTCGCTCACAGCGGCTTTGATTGATGATCTGAAGAAGAAAAGAGAATTAACGATCGCAAATGATCCCTGGGAATTACAGCTCACGATAGAATTTATCGAGGATGAAATCAATGGTTTTATGATCTTCCTTATCGCGAAAGAGCCACTGGAAATCTTAGAAGAGATCAAAGCAAATGTAGCATCAGACCAGGGCTTTTCTCTTGAAGAGATCGAAGGCTTTGAGCTTGAACATGGCCTGGATATACAAGAAGAGATATTTGTAGAGATAGAGGATAGCTACGCCGTTACGGCAGAGATAAAAGAGAATGTTGTCATTTATGAACTGGCGATCTTTGACAGCCAGGACATTGACGATAGCCTCTCCCACAATCAGGCAATGCAGGAAAATCAAAATTAAAGATCAAGTGAAACTCTTATATATTCCATATCAATACCGAAAACCATGGATCAAAGGAGGAGGAGCGAGCCGGCTGAGCTAATTGCAGTCCTAATCCTGGGCTTCTTGTTGAGGTTATTTGCAGGAAGATACTCATTGACAGAAAACGGCATCGTGCTGCCGGGATATGATGAGTATTATCATATGCGCAGAATTTTGTTTACAGTATCACATTTCCCCAATACGCTCTGGTTCGATTCTTACCTAAACTATCCACACGGATTTGAGATTACCTGGCCCCCTCTCTTCGATCAGATCTCTGCCGCCTTTTGTGTGGCTTTGGGCCAGCATAGCAAATCCGGAGTCGAGCTGGCGGCGAGCTTTGTACCTATAATCATCGGCATAATAGCCATAATAGTTGTCTATTACATAGTAAGAGAGCTCTTCGATCATAAAGTCGCCCTCCTTGCAGCATTCATGACCGCTCTGGCGCCATATTATCTTCTCTATACCATGCTCGCCGCGATGGATCATCATTGCCTGGAGGTACTGCTCTTTCTCATTATACTCCTTTGCATGATCATGGCCATCAGCCGAGAAGAGAAGAGAGCCCTCTACACTTTTGCGTCAGGAGTTGCTATAGCCACCCTGGCATATACCTGGCAAGGGGCAGATATTTACCTGGCAGTATTCCTGCTTTATGCAGCATTCCAGATGACATTGGACCTAAGAGAAGGCAAATCATTTAAAGAGACCGCGACAATTCTCCTTTCTGCGTTTGCTGTCGCTTTCATCCTTGTCCTTCCATTTTGGAATACAGCCTGGCTCTCTGCATCCTTGCATGGAATCGGTGCAATTATCATTGCCCTTTTTATTATGTTCGCCCTTGCCTATATCACGGCCACGAGGAAGATATCCTGGAAGGCGTTTCCTTTGAGCATCCTGTTTATTTCTGCCTTATTTGCCGCTCTCTCACAGCTAGCAGGCGGATTTTTCGGTGTGGGGTCACTGATCCAGTCCGGTGTGGAATACATATGGGGAGGTGAGATGATCGGAAAGATCGGCGAGGCCGAGCCGCTCATCTATGATGCAGAGACATTTTCTATGGTTGCCTTCTCAATGCTGGGATTGAATCTTCTCATCTCTTTAGGGGGCATAGTAGCGTCCTTAATTTACATTCGTCGCAGCACCGGTCCCAAGAAACATGGCCAGACCCTGCTCTTGACATGGATAATGGCTACACTCATTCTCACACTGGGACAGTCTCGATTCCTCTATGTCTCTACGATATCGATGGGAATTTTGATTAGTATATTGTTATTCTTTTTATTAGATATAGCAGACGAGAGGCGCAAGGAAGGTGTGCTTGCACCGTCTGCAAGAAATTCTAAATTATTGGCTGGGCTATTGTTCTTTCTTCTTGTCCTACCCACCGCATGGGATGCAGCCGCCTTTGCCGAGAGTTCTCCCCCTGCAATATCAGGCGATTGGGTGGAAGCACTTGGCTGGCTAAAAGAAAACAGCAACACGACCAGCTTCTTTGAGACACCCAAAAAAGTAGCCGAATACAGCATAATGAACTGGTGGGACTATGGCAACTGGGTCCTTTACCTGGCAGAGCGACCGGTTGTTGCCAACAATTTCCAGGTGGGAGTGGCGGATGCTGCCAAATTCTATCTATCGGAAAATGATGAGGAGGCCACCGCCGTGCTGGAGAGAAGAGGATCGAGATACATCATTGTTGATAATAAATTGATTTACGGCAAACTTGCTTCTCTCACCACCTGGGCAGAAAAAGATTTGAGCAGTTACATAAGAGAGGAAGACTACGGCTCGCAACTTGCGGCCATACCACAGGAAAAGCTCTTTAATACGACATTAGGAAAGCTTTATTTATTCGATGGCGCGGGAACAGGTCCATTCCGTCTGATCTATGAATCGAAGACATTTGTAGGATCAAGCCCGCCCAAGAGCGAGGTCAAGATCTTCGAGTATGTTCCAGGGGCTTTGATAAAGATTAGAACTGGGCCGGACCAGAAGGTGGGAGCCCTGCTCAACATGACCTCCAACCAGAGAAGGGACTTTATTTACATCAATGAGGGCACTTTAAACGGGGACTCATTTGAGATAAGAGTTCCTTACTCCACAAAGAGCAGGTATGGATGCCACGCAACCGGCCCGTATTTGATCTACTCAGGAAATAAAGCCGGTGTAGAGGTAAAGGATCTTGATGTGAGCGAAGAAGACGTAATGTTAGGCAGAACTATCGAGCTGACTTTTTAAACGAAAGGAGCAGAGGGATCTTATTCCCCCTCCTTTTAGGATGTAATCAGGAATAGATCATTTTCCAGTTAAAGCCCGAGCTTGGCATACTCCTTGGCCCAGTAGGTGATTATCATATCAGCGCCAGCCCTCTTGATGCAGGTCAATGATTCCAGGAAGGCCGCCCTTTCATCCAGCCAGCCCTGCTTTGCCGCGGCTGCAATCATGGAATACTCGCCAGAGACCTGATAAGCAGCCGTAGGCATGGCAAACATGTCCTTGACTGCGCGCAGAACATCGAGGTAGGGCATGGCCGGCTTGACCATTACCATGTCAGCACCTTCTTCGACATCCAATTGCACCTCCCAGAGTGCTTCGGAAAAGTTGGCTGGATTCATCTGGTACCCCTTGCGATCGCCCCAGGCAAAGCCGGATTCAGCCGCCTCGCGAAATGGCCCGTAAAAGGTGGATGCGTACTTGGCGGAGTAGGATAGAATCGACGTGTCTTTGTATCCGTCCAGATCCAGAGCGGTGCGTATGGCCTGTACCATGTGATCCATCATGCCGCTGGGAGCTACAATATCCGCGCCGGCCTGAGCGTGGCTTACCGCAATCTCTCCTAATATCGGCAGCGTCTCATCATTGAGAACCTTCTCTCCCCTAACAAGGCCGCAGTGCCCGTGGCTGGTGTACTCACACAGGCACAAATCGGTTATCACTATCAGGTTGGTGGTCTCCTTGACTGCGGCTATTGCCTTCTGAATAACGCCATGCGGATCGTAAGCGGCAGAGCCCATCTCATCCTTTTGCGCCGGCAGGCCGAATAAAAGCACAGCAGGTACGCCTAAATCCTCCAGGGCCTGCGCCTCCGCTGCCACGCTCTCCAGACTCTGCCGCAACTGGCCGGGCATAGCCTCAATTGCCCTCGGATTGGATATTCTCTCATCCACAAATATGGGCTGCACCAAATTGTCGCAGGATAGCCTTGTTTCTGCTACCATCTCTCTAATTCTTGGCGCTCTTAGCCGCCTCATTCTCTTCATTTATTTCCTCCAGCCGGAATAGTTCAATGATAGCATTAAGGATATCAGTGTCTCCAAGTTCTGCCGCCCTCTTGAGAGTCTTGGTGGGCTCGGAGAAGATCTTGTTCACAATGGAATGACTCATGTCCTGCAGTACCTGCTGCTCGATCTCGCCCAGAGTGTGCCTGGCCGAGAGCTTGTTCATGGCCCGCTTGACCTCTTGGTCCTTGATAATTTCTGCTTTGGAGTACAGCCTGGCCAGAAGATCTTCAGCCTGTTTTCTCTTATATTTAGACTTTAAGAGCTTCATCTCTTCATCGATGATGGCCTCAACCCTACTGGCCTCCTCCATCCTCTGCCTCATGTTCTCGCTGCTGATATTCTTCAAGCTGTCAATGTTGTGAAGCTGTACGCCTGGAACCTCTGCCGCTGCCTCATCTACGTCTCTAGGATTGGCAATATCTATTATGAGCAGCTTAGCATCTCTTCCAGCTATTGCCTTCTCGATATCCTCTTTAAGCAGGATATAATGAGGCGCAGAGGTGGCGCTGATGACCACATCAGCTGTCTTAAGATGATCTTTCATCTCTTCAAAGGGAACAGCTGCGCCGCCCAAACACTCGGCCAGGCACTGGGCTGAGCTGTAGGTCCTGTTGGTGACAACTAGCGAGCCGATATCCTTGGCCAATAGGGCCCGTGATATCAGCTCACCCGTATCCCCGGCGCCTATCACAAGAACAGACAATCCTTTTAAGTCGCCCAGAATTTCCTGAGCCAGGTCAACGGCAGCAGATCCTACGGATACGGACCTTTCGTTAATTTGGGTCTCTTTCCGCACTCGTTTTCCGACTGCTATGGCTTTTTTAAAGGCGGTATCAAGCATCCACCCCGTTGTTCCCACCTTAGATGCTATCTGTACCAGCTCCTTCATCTGACCCAGGATCTGATCTTCGCCGATGATCATGGACTCGAGTCCCGAGGCCAGGCGCAGGAGATGAAGCAGAGACTCATCGTGATCATGAAAATCGATTATGCGAGAAGAGACGCGCGCTTTTTTAGCCAGGTCGAAGAGCACCTTCTCGCCGCGCTTACTGACAATATAAATCTCGACACGGTTGCAGGTCTTGAGCACAGCACACTCTTCCACCCTCTCTTGTGAGCCTACCCATTTGAGAAGAGTCTGTACATCTCCGTGCCAGGCCCGCTCAATCTCATCTATGGAGGCCTTGCGGTGTGTCACCAGCATCGAGGCTATCTCGCTCATCGAGGCGAAGATGTGAGCGGGCTCTCATATAGGCCTTTTCATAGGAGACTTCGAGAAGCCTCCAGACTTCATCGTCCGATAGTATCTCCCAGATTATGCGGGCTCGATCCTTCTGAGTGGCTACAATTTCTTTGTTCTCTTTCCTTATCTGGGAGAGCAGCCGTGACATTTCCTGATAGCTATCGTTTATCTCTTCTTCCAGGCGGAGGCGAAGGTATTTGGTGAGGGCCGGGCTCTCTGTGGAGATGGCAATAGCAATACGGCCCCTTTGCAGAATAGATGGAACCACCACATCACCCACGCCCTCCACATTGTTTACAAGAATATTCATAGCCCGCGCCTCCTCTTCAATGGCGCGATTTAATTTTGAGTCGCTTGTGGCAGGTATTACTATGAATGCTCCCTGTAGATATTTGCTGAAACCACAGGTAAGATCGCACGCCACAAGCACAACCTGTCTTTGCGTGTCCTTCGCCAGCTCCTGGATCCCAGGGGAGAAATCGCGGGATAGGACTCTCACCGGCCCGTATTGGGAGAACAATCTGGCTTTGCGCTCGCCAACTGCCCCCCCTCCAAAAATCACTACAAGTCGAGCCTTGAGGTCCAGAAAGAGTGGCAATCGCGACCCTGGTAATTGAAGGTCTCTTTGTTTTGCCATCATCGTCTCTCTTAAATCCTGGCGCTGGTCTTCTTGTACTCAAAATCGCTAAAGAGCACCCGATAATCACTTATGCCTGATCTTTGCGAGAGCCGATCTGCGATCATCAGGCAGTCATCCCGGCTTTTTGAGTGGACCATGGTATAAAGATTATAGGGCCAGTCCTCGGCGATCGCCCTCTCGTAGCAGTGGGTGACAACATCGACTGAGGCGAATAGCACGCCCGCACTTTCTACTTCTTCTGGAGCTACCCTCCAGGCGATCATAGCATTGGCCACAATTCCCAGGGCCCGGTGACCAATCGTGGCGGCAAAGCGGCGAATTATGCCTGCCTCCTGAAGAGCACGAAGGCGTACTATAACCTCCTCCTCGGATAAGCCCACCTGATCTCCCAAGGCTTGATAGGGTCGCGAGGTAAGCTCCACTCCGTCCTGGGCAATCTTGAGCAGATCAAGATCTTTTTCATCCATCAGAGCCACCCCCATGGATCCTGAAAAGGATAGCGATCTACGCCGCCCCCGGGAATTTGGCGGAGCATATCGGCTGGGTTGCCTTTGACCGGATGGTCGCTCCAGTAGTTTCCTCCAGCTTTTGGCCCGCCGTCCCACTGGTTTTGCCCGTTATCGGCAGCATTCTGTATGCCATTATTCGCGAAGACGTTGTGGTAGAGCAAAGATCCTGCGCAGTCCACCAAATTGGCGCCTGCCAGCCGATTATCATAGATATTATTCTCGGTGATGTTGCAGTCCTTGGAGCTGCTCATGCGCAGGCCAAAACGGCTATTCTCACCCAGCATATTTCCCGTGAGTCTTAGCTGGCGAGATGACTGGATATAAATTCCCTGGCCATTTCTCACAGCGGTGTTGTTCTGGACATTTGAGAAAACTAACTGCTGCAGCGAAAAGCCATCTACTTTGTTCTCGCTGACATTGTTTGCCTGCAGATAGCAGGAATTGCTGCCTGTAAGGTATATGCCTCTTTCATTGGAATTTGCATCATTTCCTATGAGTGTGCAATTATGTGATTTGCTGAGCTCTAGCCCAGCCTCCTGATTTTCGTTTGCGCTGCAATTCTGAATCCTGCATAGCCGGGACCCATGAAGTGCCATGCCAATTAGACAGAACTGCATTTTGCATCCCAATAGGCTGTGACCCTGTGCATTGTCAACACGAAATCCCTCGGAAGAGCAATTGCTGGCCTGGTTGTAGGCAAACTGGCACCAGGAAGATGATTCAGTCCCAAAGCCAATCCGGCAATCGCGGGCCTTGCTATGGGAGACTATGCAGGCGAGACTGTCTTGGAGAAGGCAGCCGGTTTCAGCCCACATGATGCTGCAATTTTTTATATTGCATTTAGTGGAATTGACCAGCAACACGCCAGAGCTGCTGTTTTTTAAGGTTAAATTGGCGGCGCTGATGTTTTTGCAGGATACAAGCCCCAAGAAGCCGCAGTTGTCTGGAGCCGTGAGATTGGCTTTTCCGATCAGATAACAGATCGGCTTATTGTCCACAAGATTGCTTTGGTCGATATCATGCAAAAAGGAGGCATAGTTCGATGACCCTGATTGGCCCTGGCCCGAATCGATGCGTAGATTGTAAGAGTTTTTCATAAGGACGTTCTCCCTCAGCATATTTTTTGAGCTGCCGCGCAATGAGATTCCATAGACATTGCGGTATGCCCTGTTGGAGATAAGCGAGTCATCCGCACAGCTTTGAAGAAGAATACCGTTGCCGTTCTCAGAAAGACAATTGGCTACCAGTTGGTTTTGATAAGCTCCTTCTGCAAATATTCCCGCCCGCTCGTTCTTCTCGCAGATGTTGCGGGTGACGAGGCAGCTTTGCGATCCCCTCAGGCTTATGCCGACTTTGCCGCCCGTTATGTAGTTATTCGTCAGATTATTGCTGGCAGAATCGACAACATCAAGAGCGCTCAAATAGCCGCGGGAAAAGTCATTATATGAAACATTGTTGCCGTGAGATCGGGTAAGCACCACACCAAATCCGTTTCCAGAAAATGTGTTATTAGTAACACTATTTTCTTTGGAGTCTTCTATTTGTATGCCCTGCAAAGCAGATATTTGGCAGCCGGATATAATGCACCCCGAGGTGTCGTTGATTCTAATGGCTGTGCTGCCCGATATGGCGCTGTGCAAAACATCATTATTCGCGCCGAATATCTCCACACCCGCAGGCGAATCGATGCTGCAATCCCTTATGGAATTATTCACGCCTGTTACTTCGACGGCCGTCGCGATGCCAGTTATGGTGCAATCCACAAGTTGATTGTCAGGGGAAGCAAGGCTTACGGCAGGATCTTTTCCACTGGCCTTTATGGTGATGTCAGATACCCTGCAGCCTGATGCAGTTATTGCTAATGATCCCTCTACTATTACCTGGCCTCTTCCTGAGATGTTCACACTCCTATCGACGATAGCCCCTGCATAATTTCCCGGCTGGATTTGAATTATATCTCCATTGCTTGCCAGAAAGATGGCAGCCATAAGCGTCTTGGCATCTCCCAATTCACCGGGATCGACAACCAGTGTCTTGGCCTGGCAGGAAGCAACGAAAAGCAATAGGAAGAGGGCAATGCATTTTTTCATCGTTTCAGCTTTATGCATTTACAGGCTATTAAATCTATGGCGATATGTAGAAAGATAGAAATATGCAAATCCAATATCCTTATTTTGCGCAGGGAAGGATTCTCATGGCAGGATTTCGCATACTAATTATCGAAGATGATCCGGAACATGCCGAACTGATTCGAATGGGCTTTAGAAGGCATGATGAATTCTTCCTGGACTTTGCTGCCTCAGGTGAAGAAGGACTTAAGATGATGGCGGCCACCGCATATGACCTGATCTCCGTGGACCTGGTCTTGCCAGGCATTGGTGGCCTGGATGTTCTGGTGAGGATCAGAAAGCTTGATCAGGACATTCCTGTGGTCATGGTTTCCGGCCACGGCACTACTGAGATGGCAGTGGTTGCCTTTGAGAACAGAGCCACCAAATATGTGGTCAAGAGCCTGGAAAGCTTCAAGAGCCTGCCTTATGTCTTCGAGAACCTTATTCAAGAGGCCAGATTTAAGGGCAACGAAAGAGCAATGCGTGGGCAGATCGAGCGATCGGAGAGAATTCATCGAAATATTGTGGAGAACGCCCTGGCAGGCATTTATATCTTGCAGGATGGTGGCTTTCGGCTTGTCAATCCAAAATTAAGCGAGATATTCGGCTGTTCATCCCACAGCCTGATTGGCCTGCCCTTTTGGCAGCTCGTCAAGCCTGATGATATGCAGTGCGTCAGACGCTTGGAGCGCGACTTGCCGTCGGATATACCTGTTTATGAGTCGAAGGTGCAGCGCAAAGACGGAACTTGCCGCTGGATTGAGTTTCGGACAGTTCCTATTGAGTACGAAGGCAAAAGAGCAATGCTGGGCAACCTTCTGGACATAACGGATCGAAAAGAGAGAGAGATTGGAATAATGCAGGCAAACCGGGAACTCGCTGCCATCGACGGCATAATGCAGACCTGTTTGTCCTCATCGGATGATACGGATAAGAAGCTGACCGATGCCTTGGCTCACCTCATAACAGGCATGGAAAGCACACAAATCGGCGGATTATTTCTCAGGGAAGAGAGCGGCCTGGTTTTGCGAGCGTTGCATGGATCCGTGGAAGAACTGATAGAATTCATTAAAGGAATGGATTTGGGCGCTCTTTTGGTCATGCCCCGTGTCCATAAATGCGAGACTGACTCGGATCTGAAATGGATGTCGGCGCCCATCGCATTTGCAGGCGAAGCAAAGGGAGCTGTGGTCGTTGCCTGTGCTGATGCCAACGGCGCACACAGCCTCAACTTTCTGGAAAAAGCAGCGGGCCGTATCGGCTATCTCCTGGATGTATGCGCTCCAAATGAAAATGACCCAGTGTTTGCCTCAGATCTGCATCTGCCCAAAGTGGAGGCCAGCCCGACCCAAGACTAAAGGCCCCCAGGCATAAGAGATGATGACAGGAGATTATGCCTGCCGGTACCGCGCTCTTTGCAGAATGGATGCCGGTGCCAACAGCATAAATTCCATTCTCTTTTTCACATCAGCCACTACCGGATTACGGGAACGTGGGCGTGCCTATGCCGGGCATGCCGGTCGAGCTTGGGATGCTTGGCATGCTCATATCGCTGCTGGGAATCTGGGTTGGTGCTGAAACCTCGGTGCCGGTTGAATTAGCGGCAGCCGAAACCTTCGGTATATCCATTGGCAGGCTCGAGGGAATCTCTGCAGGCACATTCCTGGAAATAGTTTGCAGTGACATCTCTTGCTTTCCGCCGTTCTTGCGGGATACGGCAAGAGAGGGCGAACCCGTTTCGCCAAAAGTCCCGGCAAGGTCCATAGAAACGGCATCATCGGGCCGCAGCATTAGATCGAGGCTCTTGAATGTGGACGATGCCCCGCTTGACGGGTCAAGGGAGGTCATGAGAAGCTGCAGCGTTCCCGGCTTTAGATTGCCCAGAGTGCTCATGCTAAATGCACCCAGAGAAGGGTTCATGGAGATATTGATCCTGCCGGATGGATCGATCATCAGGCCTTGAAGGGTGATTCTCTGATAATTGGTATCAATTGTGATAGAAGGAGATAGCCGGCTGCTGGTGCGAAGGCTCACATTATAGGATCCTCCCTCCGAGAAGAGATTCATGCTCTGATTCTGACCCTGCCCCAGATTGGGTACGGAGGATGCCAGGGCAAAGCCGGGAGCAATGATGGTCGTGTCCGCTTGATTCCGTTGGCTGCCATTGGAAGTGCTGTTGATATCTATGGCCAGGTGTGAGTCATTTATCAGGGCCAGGGGAAGCAAGATAACCGGCGGATGATAGCTGCCCATGCCTGCCAGTCCAAATTTGAGATTGCGAATCTCAGCCCCAGGGATCTCATTTACGAGCTGCCCTGATTCCAGGAGACCGACTCTCTGGCCATTTTCGTCTGTGACCAAGGTGCGAGCTTTGCCGCTCTGCCAGATCTGGATGCTCTTTGTACCCTGTCCAGCCCCCTGGTCGGCGCTGCCACCCGCTGCGCTCTTCTCCTCGCAGAAATCGCATTCTTGCAGCCCTAGCCGTGTGGAGAGGGAGACGATCTCCAGATTCTTGGTGCTAGCGTTTCCAGAATAGAGGCTGTTTGGCTCATCGGGACTGGTTGATGCCAGGTAGCGCCAGGAGTTGTTGATTGTATCCACCTCAATGAATCTGCTATCCTTGGGCCAGTTATTATCATATACCAGAATGCGGGCCGTGCCGTTGCTCAGATCCTCCACAGCATAAGGCGTGATTGCGTGGCCACCGCTACCATCGGGCAGATAGATGCCCATAACCCACCATTCACCAGCCACCGATCCGTTGCCGAAAGCCGTAGCCAGTGTGTCCAGCACGGCCTTGGGGGAATCCAGAACCTTCTTTGATCCTCCGGGCCTTGTGACCTGTGTGGTCCACCAGTAGCCAATCTCGCGCTGCAGCAAGACATCTTGCAGCGAAAGATCAATAACGCTGCTGCCGCCAAAGATGCCTGGGCTTGTCTCGTTGTAATACATAAGGCTGGATAGGACTGCGATGCCTTCACAGTGTCCGGATTTCATGGCGGAAATGGCCTGATTCATCCAGCGCTCGGCAGGATAGGTGAGTGTGCACTTGCCTCCGGCAATGCTGGCGCATACCTTGTCTCCGAACATGCGCTGCAGCTCCGCAGGGGTCAGATCGACGGTAGCGGGATCATCGCCGTAGTTTTGAAAGCTGAATCCGTCGATATTGGGACGAAAACCGCTATCGTTTATTTCCGCTCCCTCTAGAGAGATGGTACTGTTATTCTCGGCCCCTGTTGCACACAAAATAGTAGCACATAGTGATAATATAACCACCACTGCGAGATATTGCTGTCTCATAGTCACCCTGCCACACCGGATTGGAAATTGCCAACTGGTTTTCCTTGGGACTTTTGCACTTGTGTCTTATACATCTTTTGCCGCAATAAGATCGCAAAATTTATATTTTGGCCCGGTGGATGAGTGGCAAAAACGGAGCAAGCAACAAAAAGGAGTGGGTGAATAAATGAAAAAACTCTTAGCAATAGCATCAATGATTCTGTTCGTCGCAGCTACAGTCTTAGGTTTCGCCTTCGGAGAAGAGCAGGCAGCGGCAAATGAGTCGATCAATGCTTCCCAGATAAACGAGACGACGAATGCAACTCTCATCAATGAGACACTGGGAAATGATACTCATCTCAACGAGACTCTTGAAAATGAAACCTTAGCCGAGAACGATACAAATCCATTTGCAGATGCAAAGAACCGCAAGCCGAGTTACAGATAAGGTTGTCTAATTTTTAAAATATATTTTTTAAAAATCCATTAATTAATATTAGAATAACTTCATCAGCTCTTCGGCTATGACTCTGTAGCCTGCCTCATTGGGATGATCCAGCCCCGACAGTATCATGCTGCTCAGGGGTGTGCCTGCGTTAACTTTTCGCATCCATGCCCCATAGACATTCACAAAGCCCACATCCAGTTCTTTAGCCACTCTATGCACAGCCTGATAATAATCTAAAACCAGTCTGTCATAGGGCGGCGTCTCCAGGGGCTGCGAGGAGAGCAGCAGTATCTCCGAGTTGGGGCCAGCGCGGATACGTCGTATCATCTCCACGAAGTTCATCTCGAACTCCTCCAAATCCAGATCCAGCACGCAATCGTTAATGCCGAAGTTGATGGTGACAATGTCCGGTTCATAAGAGAGGACCGACCAGTCCAACCGGGCCAGTCCATCCATGCTCGTGTCTCCACAGGTGCCGGAGTTGATCATCTCCACTACAGCCTCCGGATACTTTTCCTCCAGCAGTTCTTTCCAATAGGATGGAAAACCGCGACGCACGCAGTAGCCGGCTGTAATGGAGTCGCCAAAGGCAACAATTGTCACATCGCAGCCGCTCTCCAGGTTCATCCTCGTCTTTTCCACAAATCGTCTCTGCCCTTCGTCCATGGGGTGTGGTCCTTTTAGCCTACTATTGGAGCTTTGCTCTTGGCCGCAGCCTTTACTGCGGCCTTCATCTCGCGGATCAATTGCTCCAGCCGCTCTATCTCTCCTTGTGCAATCAGGTCCACGCAGACCGAACCCACGATGGCGCCGTCAGCTCCCGCGGCGATAACCTCCGCCGCCTGGGCAGGCGTGGAGATGCCGAAACCCACTGCTTTGGGCTTATTCCCCGGCACGCGAGAGATGAGGTCGCGCGTACTCTGCAGAACATCGCTCCTCGCGCCAGTCACGCCAGTGCGGGCTACCAGATAAAGAAATCCCGATGTCTCTCTTTCGATCATCTTCAGACGCTCAGATGGGGTGTTGGGCGCAACCAGGAAGATCAGATCCACGCCTGCCCGAGCGCAGGCTTCCTGAAGTGGTCCTGCTTCCTCTGGAGGAAGATCGGGCACAATCATTCCCGTTATGCGAGCGCGGGCGCAGTCATCAGCAAATTTGTCCAGGCCGCGGGCGTATATCATGTTGTAGTAGCCCATGAAAACCTTGGGTACGGCAACGTCTGCCTCTGCTGCCACCTGGAAATAAACGTCTGTGTTCATTCCGGCTGCGATGGCCCTTTGCGCTGCCGCCTGAATGGTAGGGCCGTCCGCAATTGGGTCGGAGTGGGGCAGCCCCAGCTCAATGATATCCGCCCCGGCTGCTGCCAGCCGCCGCACCAGCTGCGGCGTTGCTGTGGGCGTCGGATCCCCTGCGCAGATGTAAACGATCAAGAGGGGCGATTCTTCAAATGCTTCAGAGATTTTCATATTCCATCACCGTTGCCAGATCCTTGTCACCTCTACCGGAAATGTTGATTATTGCCAGATCTCCCAGGGCCTCTGGCTCTTGCAGAACATAGCCCACCGCATGAGCCGACTCCAGAGCCGGGATGATGCCCTCCAGTTTGGATAGAGCGTGAAATCCTCGCATAGCTGTTTTATCATCGGCGATCCTGGCCAGAACGCGCCCCTTCTCCGCCAAGAAAGCCAGCTCCGGCCCCACGCCAGGATAGTCCAAGCCTGCTGCCACTGAGTAAGACTCAAGAATTTGGCCGTAAGGGTCCTGCAGAATCTTGGTTAGAGCGCCATGCAAAACGCCGTCAGTGCCGTAGCCCAGACTGGCTCCGTGATCCGCAATTTTATCCGTCTTGCCAAGGCCCCGCCCTCCGGCTTCCACCGCCAAGAGGCGCACCTCTTCATCCTTCAGGAAAGGAGCGAATATGCCCATGGCGTTGCTGCCTCCCCCCACGCAGGCCGTAATGCTATCTGGCAGACGGCCTTCTGCCAGCAAGATCTGGCTTTTTGCCTCTTTGCCTATGACGCTCTGAAAGTCGCGCACCATGCTGGGGAAGGGATGTGCGCCCGCTGCCGTGCCCAGCAGATAATGGGTGTGGTCAAAACTCGAAGCCCAGTCTCGCATAGCCTCGTTGATGGCATCTTTAAGGGTCCTCGACCCGGAGCGCACGGGTATGACCTCGGCACCCATGAGCTGCATGCGATAGACATTCATCTTCTGCCTCTCGATGTCCACCTCGCCCATGTAGACCTGGGTCTCAAATCCCAGATTGGCCCCCACAATGGCCGTGGCCACGCCGTGCTGACCGGCGCCCGTCTCGGCGATGAGCCGGGTCTTGCCCATCTTCTTGGCTACCAGTGCCTGGCCCAGGGTATTGTTGAGCTTGTGCGCCCCGCCATGCACCAGATCTTCTCTCTTCAGGTAGACCTTGCGGCCCAGCTTTTGGCTGAGGTTTTTGGCATGGTAGAGGGACGTCGGCCTGCCTGCGAAAGTCTTTAGTGCCAGGGCCAGCTCCTCTTTGAAATCATTACTCTTCATGAGGCGCTGGTAAGAGTGCGCCAGCTCCGCCAGGGGCGTTACCAGCGTCTCAGGGACAAATAGGCCTCCGTACCTGCCGAACTTGACTGCGGATGTATCGGATATTTGACTGTGCAAAGGATCACCGGCTTGTATCTACTTCAAATGTACTAATTAATACTATGATGTATGAAAAGATACATCGATGGTTGTATTTAAACTTTATCGCAGCATCAGCTCAGATCCGGCGGCAGCTCTCCAGTCAGGCACTCGATCCTTCTCTGTGCACCTTCCAGTCTGGCATCGCAGAGCTTGACGAGCGTCATGCCCTTCTCATACAGGTCCAAGCTCTCCTCTAAAGTCATCTTTCCCTCTTCCAGCACCTCTACAATCTGCTCCAGACTGTCCAGAGCCTCTTCCAGGCCAATCTGTTCCTTCTTCATGTAGCTTCCTCTTCATCATCTCGGCATTCCAGCACCCGGCAGCGCAGCTTTCCCTTCCCCAGAATCAGCTCGATCTCCTCGCCAGGTTGGGTGTCCTGGGACCCCAGTATCAGGCCCTTCCCGGTGCGGGCGATGGCGTAGCCCCGCTCTAGGGTGGCCTGTGGCCCGACAGCTTGCAGCCGTCCTTTTGCCAGTTCCAGGCGGCTTTTTATGCTCTTCATCTTATCCGCTTGTACTGTGTCCAGGTTCTGGCAAAGAATATCCAATCTCTGACGGGCATCGCGTGCCAGAGAGTACATCCTTTTGGCGGAAACATTTTGCTTTAGATACTCCAGGCGCTCCTCTTTTCGTTCCAGGTTCGTCCAGAGTGCGCGCATAATTCTGACCTGGGCGGTGCGCAGATCTTCTTTGATTTGCTCTACATCCGGCGCAGCTATCTTTGCAGCTGCCGTGGGCGTTGCCGCACGCACATCTGCTACATAATCGGCAATGGTCACATCAGTCTCGTGCCCCACAGCGGAGATAACAGGCGCATCAGAGTTGAAGATGGCACGAGCTACAATCTCGGAGTTAAAGCACCACAGATCCTCAGTCGAGCCGCCCCCGCGGCAGACTATAATTATATCCGCGCGGCCTCTCAGAGCCAAGATTGCCGAGGCCACACTCTCCTCTGCTCCTTCTCCCTGCACCTGGGCCGGGGAGAGAATGATTCTGGCGGGATAAGAGCCCAATGTGCGCAAAACATCTCTTAGCGCCGCTCCCTGGGGTGAAGTGACAATGCCGATTGTCTCCGGATACAAAGGCAGCGCCCTCTTTCTCTCCTGGGCGAATAGCCCTTCTGCGGCCAGCTTCTTTTTTAGCGCCTCCAGTTGCAGATGCCGGAAACCCTGGCCTTCGTCCAGCTTAAGGGCGCGAGCTACAAGCTGCACCCTGCCCTGGGGCCTGTAAACGGCAATATCTCCGAAGACCATCACATTCTTGCCGTCCTTCATCTCAAAGTCAAGGGAGAGAGCACTGCCTTTGAAGAGAACGCAGGAGATCGATGAGCCCTGATCTTTGAGGGTAAAATACCTGTGTCCCGACCGATGATGGAGGTAGTTGGAGACCTCTCCTCGTGCCCATAGGTCGTGCAAGCGGGGATCATTCTCCAGCCGGTCTGCTATCCTCTGGTTCAGGTCGGTGACGGTGAATATCTGGGTCAAGTAATAGTATTTTTATCCGGCCCGATATTTAAGGGCGATTCATGTGCGGGACGAAAATAAAGGATATAGAATAGTGGGCAAAAATGGATAAGCGGGCAGAAGATGCCCGCTTTCGACCTAAAAGTTGTCAAGCGGCCCCATGCCTTCGTCTGTAGTCGTCAGGCCGAATTCATCAGCAGGTGGCTGCCAGTCTCCCCCATATCTTTGCGTTCGTGCCGGCTGATCTGAGTCGCCCACCACCACGGATGCGCTGACATCAGTGCTGGCCGATCCAGAGCCGTCCAGGCTGTAGGCCACTAGATGAGCCTGATTTGTATAGGCTCCATTTCTCTTAGCTCTGGCGGAATATGATATTGTCCGGACCTCGCCCGGCTGCACATCCGTAAGGGTCCAGGTCATCTGATCCACGGTGAAATCTGTTGGCATCTCCGAGGCATTGATGATTGATAGATCCGGCGGCATATAATCGATGATCTTTACAGCTATAGTGCTGCTCGCTGTGTTCTTGAGGCTGATCTTGTAGTGGATCAGAGTGGAGTTAACCGGGTCCAGGATGGCTGTCTTCTCCGCTGCCAGTTGGGGCTGGCAGCAGGGCAGCCAGCCAATCTCCAGTGCAGAGATGTTTCTGTCCACCGTCTGGCCGCTGCTGTGAACTCCGGTTGCCTCAACCACGTTCACCAGATCGCCTGCCTCTTCTGTGACATTCAACCTGAGCTTGATTGTAGTAGCGCTGCCCACGCCCAGGTAGACGAGCGTCCAGTTGGCATACTCCGCCTTCAACTCAGCAGGTCTCAAAGAGGAATCGATGAACTGGGTGCCCGTCGGGAATATATCGCGGACGTAAATTGGGCCCAGCGATCTGCTACCGTCATTGATTATGGTTATGAGGTACTCGGCTATAGTCGAGTTCACCGTCCCCACCAATCCATAGGTCAAATGGCCATCCATGCCTGCGAAGAGATGGGGCGTATCGTACCGGGAGGTGCCCGTGAGGGAAATCTTCCGGTTGAGGGCGAAATCTCCGGAATATAGCTCGTCCATCTCGATCTGATACTGATTGTCTCGTCGGCCAGAAGCATTCTCGTTTCCGGCGATAGTCACTCCCGATCCATCTTTTCCGCTCTCCAGAAGGGTCCTAAAGCGCGCCTGGCCTTTGAACTGCGCCTGTGTATTCATCTCGTTCAAACCTTTGACCTCCGTAGTTTTATTCAGGTAGTCCAGGCTGGAAAACTCCTGACCGATGTAATTCTTGAGCGTTGCATCCTCTCCGGCGCAGCTCACGTTGCTAAGACCGCCGCCCCTGATAAGAGCACTGCTGCTCTTGGAATACATTCCTTCCTTCCATTTGATTGATTGAT
Organism: Methanothrix sp.; assembly: GCA_041305465.1. Classification (GTDB taxonomy): domain Archaea; phylum Halobacteriota; class Methanosarcinia; order Methanotrichales; family Methanotrichaceae; genus Methanothrix. The sequence goes on along the minus strand of JBFYLJ010000069.1, from coordinate 2,600 downwards.
TCACAGACGTTCTAGGTGTATAGGTGAAGCTGACCGGCGCGTGTTCAAGCTGGATATCCTTGGCCATATAATTTGAGCCGCTTACGACCTCTTCACCCACATTGTAGCTGCCGGTGCCATATTCATAAGTTCCCTGGCTAGACCGGACTGTCTTTGCCGTTGAGACGGCTCCCTGGCCACTCACGATGCGGTTGGTCATAACGTTTTCGCCATACTCGTCTGCATATTCGCTGATATTGAAGCGTCCAACATAGTCTTCTCGGGAATAATAGACCGGCTTTTCAAAAGGCTTGACTTCTGCAGATGCTTTCTTGAGAACGCCGATGTGGCCGGCTCCTTCGAATTCGACCTCCGTTTTCAGAGTGCTGCCGTTCTCATCCATCTTGAGGCTCTGGTCACGATCGATGCTGGTGGCGTAGCGGTAAGACTCCCGCACAGATGCCTTTGTAATTTCGTTTTTGCCCTGAACGTCCTGCGTCCACCGATCTGTGTAGTTTATCGACCTATTGCCTGGCAACTTGAAGCTGGTGGGACGGTGGGTAGCAGATAGGCTGGTCTTTGACTCAGTGGTACGGTTCTCCATAACGAAGCTGGAGAGCTGCTCGGATTGGTACCGACCGCTGCCGCTCTCCCTGATGCTTATGTCTGTTCCCGGCTTCTCCACCAAAGCTACGCTGGCCGAAGTGCTTATGGGACCTGTTTCGCTGCTGGTGATGCTGGCCCGGTTGGTCAGAATGTAGGGCTCGGGCCTCGTGTCCATGTCATTGTACACCCTGACAAATCCCTCTCCTTTTACGCTCTGCTGCATCTCAAAGGTCAGATCGGCCCTCTTGGGCATGAGCAGGATTATTTCAATCTCTCCAGAATCACCAGGCACAAGCGTTCCGATTGTCCAGACGTTGTCTGTTCCCTGATCAGCAGAAACACTCGTCGATATGAGAGTGCTGCCTGTGGGATAGTACTCGGTCAAGACCACATTATGCAGGTCGATGTTGCCTCGATTAGCAAAGGTGATGCTAAATGTGGCTTCTCCCCCAGGAACCACCGTCTTGGTAAGGCATGTTTTGGTAAGATTGAGGTCGGGAGTGAGCTTGTAGACTCCCGCATCCAAGCTCAGGTCGGGCTGGCCCCGTGATACCTGGAACACCTCGGTCTTGCCGGTTATGACATCTGCATTGCTGTTCTGGCTTGGGTCGCTGCCGGAGGCGGACTGTGTGAATATGTAGCCATCCGGCAACGAGAAGACCATGTAGTACTGGCCTGGCAGGACATCAAAGCCATATTCCCCGTTTTCATCTGTGGTGGTATTGCCCAGTTCCACTCCCTGCGAGTTATATAGGGTTACAGTAATGCCTTCAATTCCCGGTTCACCAGGGTCTTGCATTCCGTTTTTGTTTTGATCGATCCAGACCAGGTCTCCAATCATCACCGTCTCGCGGGTATTGAAGATGCCCGCATCCCAGCTTGGATCGCTTTGGTCTGAGATCAAGGTGATGAAAGCGGTCTCACCGGATGCTGTGTCGGCATCGCTGTCCACTTCATCGTCACCTTCCTGATCAACGGGGCTGAAGGCAAAGCCTTCGGGCAGGATGAATTTTACCCTGTAATCTCCGGGCTCTAGACCGTCAAAGCTGTAATGTCCTTGAGCATCGGTTGTAGTAGTATTAAGTGTATAGCCATTGGCATCGAGCAGCTCCACAGTCACACCAGGGATGCCTTTCTCCTCAATTTCTTGCAGGCCGTTTTCGTTCTTGTCATCCCATACGTAATTGCCCAACGAGGCAGGTCTGATCAAGCCCGCATCCCAGGTCAGATCATGCTGGCCTGATACCAGGGTGATCTGAGCAGTATGGCCGATTGATACATCTGCATCGCTGTCTTTGGTGTTGTCCGCAACCTGGTTTTGTAATGTAAAGCTGTAGCCCGCTGGCAGGCTGAATGTTAAGATGTAGCTGCCCGGCGCCAGGTTATCAAAGAGGTACAGGCCGCTGCCATCGGTAGTGATAGTTAGCGTTGTCGTCTCGTTCTTCAGTGTTACCGTCACGCCCGAAATTGGCGGTTCACCGCTGTCCTGCACACCGTTTCTGTTCAGGTCTTCCCAGACGTAGTCTCCTAAAGACGCAGGCCGGTACATTCCAGCGTCCCATGTTGGATCGTGCTGGCCGGATTGCAGAGTTATCTGAGCAGTCCGCCCGGTTGCAGCATCAGCATCGCTGTCTTTGGTATTGTCCGCACCATGATCCTGCAATGTGAAACTGTAGCCTGCAGGCAGGCTGAATGTCATGTTGTAGCTGCCCGGCGCCAGGTTGTCAAAGAGGTACAGGCCGCTGCCATCAGTCGCAGTCGTTAGCGTTGTCGTCTCGTTCTTCAGTGTAACAGTCACGCCCGAAATTGGCGTTTCACCGCTGTCCTGCACACCGTTTCTGTTCAGGTCTTCCCAGACGTAGTCTCCTAAAGACGCAGGCCGGTACATTCCTGCGTCCCAGGAGAAGTCCCTCTCTCCCGCCGTCAGGCTGATGGATTCTGTCTGGCCGGTGAGTGGATTTGCATCACTATCTTTGCCATTGTCAAAACCCTGATTTTGGAATATAAAATAATAG
>JBFYLJ010000068.1:0-14365 GCA_041305465.1 Methanothrix sp. | reverse complement strand
TAGGTGCCGATGAACTGGATATGCACATCCTTGCTGGTTATGTCCTCACCCAGGAACTTCTTGATGAGCACGGAGACGTTGGTGACTGCTTCTCTGGCAATCTCCTGCAGCTTGCCGGTAGCTATGATCTTGCCCTCTTCCTTGGACTGGGCCTGTGTGACCTCAGCCATGATGGGCAGCACTATTCCAGAGTCACCCATGACAGCCAAACCATTTACTCTTCCTACCTCGTCACCGGAAGAATGGAACATACTGTAATCACGGCGCCGCTCCATGTAGCGATCTGCAAGCTGCTGCTCCACGGACCTCGCCATCTTCTTGGCCTCTTTGACATGGTCCAATTCAGTCAGGCTCGAACCATTGGCGCGAGCTATATCCCCGGATACCCTGATCAAACCACCCAGGTCTCGCAGCATTAGTGTGAGATGCCCCTTCCTGCCCGACCTTCTCTTGGCTTCCCGCATGACCTCTGAGACAGCATCCCTGGTAAAATGCGGTATTTTGCCGTCTCTTACAATCTCCTGTGCTACGAATCGGATGAGCTTGTTTCTGTTCTCAAGAGAGTCCTCCATGCTGTCTCTCATGTAGACCTCATATCCGTAGCCTTTAATGCGCGACCTCAATGCTGGATGCATCCCCTGCACGGCATCCAAATTTCCCGCCAGGATCATGATGAAGTTGCAGGGCACAGGCTCAGTCCTGACCAATGCTCCAGAGCTTCTCTCGCTCTGACCGGTGATGGGATACGCACCCTCCTGCAAAGCAGTAAGCAGGCTTTGCTGCGACTCCGGGCGCAGGGTGTTTACCTCGTCAATGAATAGAACACCCTTATGGGCCTTATGAATGGCTCCGCATTCCACTCGCTCATGCGATGGCGTCTCTAAACCTCCGGACTGGAAGGGATCATGGCGCACATCACCCAAAAGGGCGCCTGCATGTGCCCCAGTGGCATCCACATAAGGTGCCTTCTTCTTGGCGTTGTTATCCACCAGAAGCTTGGGGACCATGGCATCCTCTTTAGGAAGCATATAGCGCAGTGATAGGAATATGAGCGCTGCCGCTATGATTCCGAAGAGTAGCTGTCCGGTATAATATGCATATACTATTAGGGCCATTACGATGAGCATTAAGAACATATTGCGCGTCTGGACCTTCTTTCTTGCCTCCATCTTCTGGGCTTCAACTATCTGCTTGCCTCTGCCGGCAGGCACTATACGAACGCGCGGTGTGTTGTTATCCTCTGGATTGGCATAAACCAGCACATCCTGTAGCTCTTCCACAGGGAGTAACTCGCTCATAGCCTTGCCAAGCATCGATTTACCCGTTCCAGGAGATCCGATGAGCATGACATGGCGTCTCTGGCGTGCCGCCTTCTTGATCACTTCTACGGCTTCGTCCTGACCGATTACGTGATCAATGAGGCTCTCAGGCACGGTTATGCTGCTGGTATCATTGAAATCAATATCTCCCAGCAGCTCTTTCGACTCGTCTTCAAAAGTCAATTTTTCGGCCCTCATAGCGTTTCTTAATCCTTCTTGACTATATATCTGATGCTTTGCTACCATACTCGTTCTTACCCTTTGAAATCTCGAATCATTTTAAGGTATTCTTCCCGCATGCCTTTGGACAGATGGGGCTTGATAAGCTCATGTGCTCTCTGGAAATGCTCTCTTGTTACCAGTATCCTATCAATTATCAATTCTTCTCTATTCATGCCTGGTGTTATATGCTCTCTTAAAGCAAGCATCCCTGCTTCCCGACAGAACATCTCTAAGTCAGCACCGGAAAAGTCCTCTGTCATATCGGCCAGCCATTGGGCCTGCACACCGGATTCGGCCATGCGGGAGAGATAAATCTCAAGTATTCTCTTCCTTGCTTGGTTGTCAGGCATGGGAATATAAATTAAACGATCGAATCTGCCTGGACGCAGCATTGAGCTATCCAGGAGATCAGGCCGGTTGGTAGCCGCAACAATTACCACATCTTTTAGTAGCACCAGCCCATCCAGCTCGGTTAGGAATTGGCTTACTACTCGCTCCATGACATTTGTTTCCGCTCCGGCGCTGCGGCTTGGAATGATGGAGTCGATCTCATCGAAGAATACTAACGCTGGGGCAGCCTGGCGGGCTTTGCGAAAGATCTCCCTTATGGCTCGCTCCGATTCGCCCACCCACTTGCTGAGCAGCTCCGGTCCCTTAACGCTGATGAAGTTTAAATTGCTCTGTGTAGCCAGAGCTCTAACCAGCAGGGTCTTGCCCGTCCCCGGTAGACCGTAAAGAAGTATGCCACGCGGGGGGCGAACACCCACGGCTGCAAAGGCTTCCGGATACAAAAACGGCCACTCCACTGCTTCGATGAGTGACTGCTTGACATCCTCCAGGCCCCCTACATCATCCCATTGTACCTCCGCCACCTCAACGAAAACCTCTCTCATGGCAGAAGGCTCTATCTTCTGTAAAGCAGCTTTAAAATCTTCTTTGGTGACCCGAAGACTCTCCACGATCTCGGAAGGGATATCCTCGCTTACATCCAGGTCAGGAAACGCCCTCTCCAGTGTTCGCATGGCCGCCTCTTTGCAGAGAGCATAAAGGTCCGCACCCACAAAGCCGTGCGTGGCATCGGCGATCTCTTTTAGGTCCAGGGTAGGATCGAGAGGCATGCCCCTGGTATGAACATAAAGCACCTCCAGACGACCGGTTTTACTGGGAATGCCTATCTCAATCTCTCTATCGAAACGTCCTCCACGACGGATGGCAGGATCAAGGGCATTGGGCCTATTGGTGGCGGCAATTACTATTACCTCTCCGCGCGAAGAAAGGCCGTCCAAGAGAGCCAGCAACTGGGCTACTACACGCCTCTCCAGGTCGCCGGACACCTCCTCGCGTTTGGGTGCGATGGAATCGATCTCATCGATGAAGATAATGGAGGGTGCGGCTTTTGAGGCCTCTTCGAAGATCTGGCGCAACCTCTGCTCGCTTTCTCCATAGAACTTGGATACGATCTCCGGACCTGAGATGGATATGAAGTTAGCATCGGTCTCGCTGGCCACTGCTCTCGCGATGAGCGTCTTTCCCGTTCCGGGTGGTCCATGCAGCAGAACTCCGCGCGGCGGATTGATGCCCAGGCGAGAGAAGAGCTCCGGATGGCGCAGCGGTACTTCAATCATCTCCCTGATATCTCTTATCTCGCGGGAAAGTCCGCCGATATCCTCGTAGGAGATATCCCGCACTTGCAGCGCCAGCTCTTCCAAGGTCTCTCTGGTGATGCTGATGATAGTATCCATAGTCACGAGCACCGCACCGGCAGGCATGGTGCTGACCACGGCCAGGTTGAGGCTGCTATTGATCATCTCAACGCGCAGCATCTCACCCTTGACAATTGCCCTTCCTTGCAGCATGCGAAGCAAGTACTGCGGCCCGCCCATAAGCCGGATCTGGCGCGTGGGGGCGACAACGATCTTTCGGGCCGGCCTTGCCTCGGCTCGGGTGACAACAACTTTGCTGTCTATCCCTGCACCCAGGTTAGCACGAGTATTCCCATCAATTCTGATGAGATCCTGGGGATCATCAGGGTTTCCAGGCCAGGCTATGGCGTAGACCTTATCTTTTGCTTTGATCTCCACCACACCGCCGTTTTCCAGGTAGAGGCAAGCAAATGCATCAGCTCCAATCCTGGCCACGCCTTTACCCGCATCTTTGTGATAGGCTTCAGCCACCCGAAGCTGCATAGACGAAACACTATTTGGCCCACCTACGATTGGCTCTACGCTCGCTGCATCCCTATCCATTATCTAATGCCCCATTTCTGATCTAATAAATGCACAGCCCCACGCTCTTGCAGTTTCTCTAATCGATCTATTACCACAATCTCAGGAGCTTCCAGCCTCATGGCCAGGCGGGAAACTTCAGAATCGCCAGAGAGAAGTGCAGTCAGAATCTCTGCTTCCAGTTGGTTTTGCGTATAGCTTCTCGCCGCGCTGCAAGCTTTGTGTTTGATCTCCATCTCGCGAGATTCAATTTTTTCCAAGAGGGCGCGCAGCTTCAGCCTTTTTTCCTCCAGGGTTGAGAGCTCGTCGCGCAAGAGTTTCATATCCTGGGCCAATTCATTATCTTCTGCCTTCGGAACGTCCTCGGAGAGAAAGGCTCGCACGCCGTAAGAATGAGGCGAGACCGCCACTTCCAGGACCGTTTTTCTGACAATGCGAAAATACTTTCTTCTTCCCTGGTCCTGATAGCATTCCACCAGGCCTGCTCTTTCCAGCATCACCAGATGATCGATGACTGCCTTTGGCCCGACATCAAGTCGCTTAGCCATCTCGTTAAAATAAAAAGGACGAAAAGATAGGAGTTGAAGTATGCGCCGCCTATTTTCGTTCCCAAGGATATCTAAAAGCTCAACTGGATCCAATATCATCACTCTATTATACTTATTGAACCCTAAGTTAGTAACGCTAGGTTAAATAAGCTTTGCGGTGTTTTGCACTTCCACACTATGATATTATTTGGCCCGGAAAAGGAGAAGGCTCTGCTCGTTAATTGGCAGGATTTTTCACCTAATGCTAAGGACGGACCAGAAAGAGAGAATACCGATCGCTATAAGCAGCAAATCAACTATCTGAGCATGACCCACTCTCCAGCGCGCCAATGTAAATCTGATGCTGATAAGCACATGCATCAGGAAGAAAAAGACCAGGAATAGGTCCAGATTGGTGTGCATGTATATAGCCTCCTTCAAGGGAAGCAATATCCTGTTCCACCAAGCATATCCTGAGATTAGGAAGACGATCATGAAGATAAGAAGCATCCAGGCGCAGATTCGGTTTATCTTGACGAGAAGTCGGCCGCTATTCAAGCAAACTCACCTGTTGGACTATGTGATCATTAATTGATGGTACTCGCATATATACGCATCTGGTTTCGGGGACTCTACATATTTTAACTCAGTTTCGAGACTGCACAGTTATTTGAGCAATCAGATTTATTGCCTAGCGATTGCCAAGGGAAAAATCGGAGAAAAAGCATGGGTCTGGAAAATTTTGAAGAATAGAAGAGGATCAACATGAGATCGTTTTCACCTCGCATGGCCGCCCGGGCGCTCTGGCAGATGAGGGTGCGAAGGAGGCCTTTTGTTCTCTCCCACGGCATAAATGCCAAATGCAATCTAAGCTGCCGCTTTTGCGAGTACTGGAGGCGCCCTGGAGAGGAGATGAGCACCCCCCAGATCCTGCGAATGCTGGATGAGGCGCAAGAATTCGGCATAGGCGTTTACAATGCCTGGACGGCGGAGCCGCTGCTGCGAGAGGATTTGCCTGAGATCTTGCGGCATGCCAAGGATCTGGGTCTGACCACCTCGCTCATAACCAATGGCCTGCTGTTGCTCAAAAGGGCAGGAGAGCTGGATGATCTGGATCTTCTCTCAGTCTCAGTGGACGGCATTAAGAGTTACCGGGAGCTGCGGGGCATCGATTTGCAGTATGTTCTGGAAGGCATCCGGGCGGCGCAGCAGGCGGGCCACGAGGTTTTAATGAACTGTGTCATCTCCGGCAAAAATGCCGCAGAGCTCGCGGATCTGGTAACCATGGCAGAGTCGCTGGGGTGCTGGATATCTTTTGAGCCCATGCATGAGTCCTTTGGCATTGAGGAAAATGTGTGGAGCTCTTTGAGGATACAGAGTATTCCTGCGTATGAGCAGGCAATAGAACGGCTGATTGAGCTGAAGAGAAGCGGGGCGCCTATCATCAACTCTGTGACCTATCTGGAGATGATAAGGGACCTGGAACCGCGATTTAATTGCCATGCCAGTGACATTATTTTGCATGTGGCAGCAGACGGCAGCATAGATTGCTGCCGCGTGCACCATGAGTCGCTAGGCAATGTTTCAGAGGGACTGGCAAAGGTCTGGCAGTCATCGCAAGAGACGCGCCAAAAGATCGTCGCGGGATGCGAAGGATGCCTGTTCTTTGGCTATGTGGAGAACAGTCTGCTCTACGATTTTGTGCCTGAAGTTCTGGCGCATTACGAATGGATCTAGAATCCGCTGCCAACTCTCATTATCTTTATCTCTTTCCAGCTATCGCCACCCCATCCGCCGGTCTGGTTCAGGATCTCCAATTCATCGTCAGAGGTGATATTAAGCAGTAATGTTCCAGTCGCACTCAAATTGCCTTTGGGGACATCAATCCAGCTCAGGCTGACAGTATTGACTTCTACTGTGCCATTGGCGACGCTGGTCCAGCTTGGACTCACACCGGACGACTCGCAGAGCCACCAGACGGAATTATCGATCTGTCTGATATAGATATCTACATCCGGGAGAACTTTCCAGTCTCCCGTCAAGTCCACTGCCATAGCTGTAGAGCTTAAGACAGTGGCTAATGCTAAGAGCCAATATAGTTTGCTCATTTTTCAATCACCGACATCCTGTTCATCATCATCGTTTATTACTCTTTTCAGTTAAATAGGTTGATCATTGAATTGCTCCCTTGCATACCTAACGATTAATGTGGTATCATTGGACCCTGATCATATTAATCTGTTCGCATATGAAAATATTTAGAGTATTTTTTGGAGGGCATCAGTTGTTTGCTATCGGCAACTCGCATTAACCAGCATATCAGCCTATTCCCAAAAAGCTGTGGTTCTTGTATTGGTCTCTTTTCACGCTGGCGTAATTTTCTCCCCTAATGCTTAGCCATTTGATATATTATGATGAGCTTTAAATAAATTGGCGGGCTATAGTCTGAATAGTGGTGAGCAATTTTTACCCGAGTTTCCCATGGAAATCCACATAAATCAAAATCAGGAGGCGACCTATTCACCTCCCCCGGATGGCCTTTTCTGGCTGGGTTTTGTTATAGAAATTGCTCCAAGCTCACGCATAAGAGCATTTTTCCTGCTGTCCTCTTTCAGGTGATAAAAGGCGTCCACAATTGCGGCTACTCTATGCGTCAATTGCTCATCCTGAAATGAAGGTGCCTGGCAGGACTTATCCTGACTTGCTCCTCTCGATCTGCATTCACCTTCCTGATACAGCTCCTGGTTGATAAGAAGATGATGAATGAGACAAATAAGCTTCCTGGCTACAGCAATAGTGGCTACATTTGGCTCCTTCTTTTTGACCAACCTCTAGAAGAACCTGGAAAGCCGTGTATTTTTCATTCTTCCGATGGTCTTTGCAGCCTGAACCAGCGAATCATAGATCGGCATCCAATAGACACCAGTAGCCTCAAATGCCACTTGTTCGCATTTGTTGGCTACCAGACAGTTGCGGAATTTCCTAAGGTCAGCTTTCGTTGTCCCAAAATTCTCTCGAATCGGTTGAAAATCATCGCCGGTTATTGTGGCAACGATCAAATCTTTATGGACATCTGCACCGCAAACTCTATCTCTTCGTTTTTTCATATGCATTTCTGCCTGATATGGGCAGATGATGTTTCAATCGCGGGATCAGTAGTCCCATAAACCTGTCAGCCTTCACTGCCCATAACCACATTTAACGTGAACGGATTACAATATGTGGTTTTCCATCCGTCACGTGTGAGCCTCCGCCGGGGGGCGCATGGACGTTTCAGGTCTTGAACAGAATTGCCATGGAGGTGCTTGAGGCATGGTTTTTCGGGGATGCTCAGGCGCTCAATCAAGCTTATCCTAAGGTTCCCAAGACACTTGGAGGCTGATCACGATACCAAGATCCAGATTCAATAACATGAGGGACCTGAGAGTCACTTGAGCGTGAGCTAAAAAAGGCAGGATATTTTAGAGACGGTCTGCGCAAAATTGAGGCTGCAAAGACTATTTCCGCATTCATGGAACCGGAAAGAAATAATTCAAAAAGCTTTCAAGTATTTAGAGACGGTCTAAAAGAGATGGTTAGATGGGGGATATAACTGAATTCGGTATGATCTGCTCTGAAAAAAGAGATGGAAGCCTCCCAGCCCCTCATCCTCACCCCATCGCCTCTATCCGGCAGGCCGCCATCTTATACTCCGGGATCTTGGCCACCGGATCGAGGGCATCGGAGGTTATGATGTTGGTCCCCTGCCAGTGGAAGGGCATAAAGACCATTCCCCGGCTTACCTTCTCGGTCACGCGGGCCCGAGCCTCTGTCTCTCCTCGAATCGTTTTCACCTTAACCATGTCATCGTGGCGAACCTTCAGCTCTGCCGCATCACGGGGATTGATCTCAACGTAAAGCTCAAAGTCCCTTTCCAGAAGCGAAGGACTCCTGCGCGTCATGGAGCCGCTGTTATAGTGAACTACAATTCTGCCGGTGGAAAGAAGCAGAGGATAGCTCTCGCTGGTCTGCTCGGCGGCTGGCGTGTTCACCACGCAGGCGATGTTTGCCTTTCCGCTCGGATGGGAGAATCTCTCTTTATGCAGGATATCCGTTCCCGGATGCTGCTCATCCGGACAGGGCCAGCGTAGCCCTCCAATCTTCGAGATCCGTTCCCGGGTCATGCCGCCGTATTGAGGCACATTGAGGTTGATCTCCTCAAGCACCTCTGCAGCTGAAGGGCTGCCAAGATTGAGCCCCAGCCGTTTGCCGATTTCATTGATGATCCACAGCCCTTCCTTCGCTTCGCCTGCTGGAGGCACGGCCTGATCGATCCACTGCACCCGACGCTCCATGGAGGTGTAGCTGCCATCCTTCTCTGCCCAGGCGGCAGCCGGTAGGACGAGGTCCGCCATCCTGGCGGTGGCGGTCATGAAGATCTCCTGTACAATTAAAAAGTCCAGGCTCTCCAGGGCAGCTTTGGTCTTATTGATATTGGCATCGCAGATGACTGGATCTTCTCCAATGAGGTACAGAGCTTTAACGCGACCGTCCAGCGCCGCCTGCGTCATCTCTGTGGCAGTCAAGCCCGGCCCCAGGGGTAGATCATCTGCATTCCAGGCAGCTTTGAAGAATTCCACCGAGTTTGGGTCCGAGGCTCTCTTGTAGCCGGGATAAAACTCAGCCATGCCTCCCATATCGCAATTTCCCTGGACATTGTTCTGTCCGCGCATGGGCCATACCCCTGCGCCTGGTCGCCCCATTTGGCCGCAGATCAGTGATAAGGTGGCGCAAGCCTTGACATTGTCTGTGCCGCAGATGTGCTGTGTTATGCCCATGCTGTAAAGCAGAGAGGAGGCGGGTGATTTGGCATAAATTCTGGCAGCTTTGATGATCTGTCCTGCTGAAACTCCGGTCAGTTCTGCCGTCTTCTCTATAGTAACGTCTCTGAGATTGGCCAGCAGCTGTGCAAAGCCTTCCGTTCTCTCGTTGATGAAATTTTTGTCAATCAAGCCCTCATCCACTATAACCTTCATCATGCCTCTCAAGAGGTCAATGTCACTGCCGGGCTTGATTCTCAGGTGCATATCCGCCATCCAGGAGGTGGAGGTGATGCGCGGGTCAGCTACGATCACCACAGCCCCATTGTCTTTGGCTTTTTGGGCCCAGCGAGAGACGATAGGGTGGGCCTCGGCGAAGTTTGTGCCGATAGCAAAGATGCATCTTGAGTTTTGCAGGTCGATAAGATTGTTGGTCATAGCTCCCGTTCCCAGGACTCCGCCAAGCCCTACCACGGTAGGGGAATGGCAGAGGCGAGCGCAGTTGTCTACATTCGGTGAGCCTAAGAGGCGGGCCAGCTTTTGCATCTGGTAGTCCTCTTCATTATTGCAGCGAGATGAGACCATAAATCCCAGCGATTTGGCCCCGTGATTCTTGATGTTTCGGGCCAGTCCGCCGGCTGCCAGATCCAGGGCCTCATCCCAGGAGATTCTGACAAAATCCTCGCCCATCCTCTTCATGGGATACTTGAGCCTCTCCTCGTGATTCAAGACCTCCAATACAGCGTTGCCTTTGGGACAGAGAGCGCCCTCACAGGTTGGGTGGTCGGTCATATACTCAATCCCGGTAGCTTTGCCCTTCTCTACTGCCAAATACATACCGCAACCCACTGCACAGTAGGGGCAAAGAGACGGCACTAATTTTGTAGACAATTAAATTCCTCCGAAAGTAAGCAGACAGGCTTTAGAGCAGAGCGAAATCATCGGGTATCGTCGCCAACGGCAATCCCGAATATAATCTATTATGATATAATGAATCGTACCCGGCATATCGTCCTGCCGCTATGCTTATTCCGACGAAGGTTTAATAACGTTTGCATTATGACTTACTTCCCGCAAGAAGGTAAATAAAAGCAGAAATTTCATAAGGGGCTACTTCAGATCAAACGATAATCATAAATATTATTCATGATCAAATTAACGGCCCATGAGATCGAAACTAAAATTAGTTAGCTTGCTGATGGTAGCGGTGATGTTGACAACAACAGTTTATGCTATTGATATCCTTAAAGGGATAACGTATTGGGACGTTGCAGGGATAAATGGAGTTATGGTGGGCGAATTTCATGAAACTCCTTGGCGATTTGAATCCGACGATGCAACTGCTAATGGAGGAACTGTGGAAGCTCAAGGTCTTTGGACTGGAAGATGGGCGGTACACCAAAACTCCAAAGCGATTGGCCAAAATATCGGTGGCCCAGTAATCGCTTGCCAGATGACTTCCGGTGGTTCTGATTCGTGGTACATGACCTTTATAAACAATCAATGGTTTGTCGCATGGCTTTCTAATGGGGATGGAACTTATGACTTATATCGATTAGGCAAAGCAAAAGCTTCTCCATACAATGTTTATGAGAGCGCGCTTGTATCTCCATTAAGCAGCAGTGTGCAAACAGGTGCCATAAGCCCGGAACAAAATACAGACCGACCAGGTATGGATTACAATAGCTATGCTCTCTCAAACGCAGATCCTCAGATTTGCGCAAATGATTGCGCAAATGATCCTAATTGCAGGTCGTTCACATATGTCAAACCAGGTGTGAGAGGACCCAACTCAGTCCCTGAATGCCATCTGAAAAATGGCGTTCCAAATGCCGTGTCAGGAGATTGCTGTGTGTCGGGCGTGAAGGTGTAAAGAATTTTGGAGGAGAGCGGATTGCCCTTATCCCGTTACTGGCAACCAAGTTCCAAAGTAATCCATATCTAAGAGAGAGCGAGAGGGCTTTTGGCCCTCTTCATATCTCTGATGGGGTCATGCAATCCTCAAATCACGCCCTTGGTGCTTGGAACACCCGTTCCCTCTTTCCTGACCGCCTCACGAATGGCAAAGCCCAGGGCTTTGAATATGCTCTCTATTTTGTGGTGATCGTTCTCGCCGTAAAAGCGCACGTGCAAAGTGAGCCTGGCGCCGATGCAGAGCGCTTCAAGGAATGGCTGCAAGAGCTGGACCTCGAAGTTGCCGATCCTCTCGCCTCGAAACTCTCCAGTCATGACCAGATAGGGCCTTCCGCTGAAATCAAGAGCCACATCTGCCAGGGCCTCATCCATGGGCACAGAGGAAGAGCCATATCGGCGAATTCCGATGCGCTCCCCCAGGCACTCGTTCAGTGCAAGACCGATGGCTTCTCCCAGTGCCTGCGTTTTGTAAAATCCCGGCTCAGCCGTGGCTGTCAGGTCCAACTGAGCCGTCCGGGCCAGAGCTGTGAGCATGTGATCCAGAAATCCTGATCCCGTTTTGATTGTCACCTTTCCCGAGCCGTCCAGGTCCAGGCAGGCCCCTGCCCTGCACTCGCGAAACAATCCTTGTGCTTCCCCTTTTCTCATAATTTTCACCCCCCATTTAGGTCTCTGCATCCAGAGCTCGCAGGGCCCCAAGAGTGCGGCGCACTGAGAGCTTGCCGGTATAGATCGCTGTTCCAGCCACAGCCCCTCCAGTTCCAGCCTCTCGCAAGGCCAGGACGTCTTCTACGTTTGTAACACCGCCCGCAGCCACTACCGGAATTTGCAAGGCTTTCACAAGGTCGCGTGTCGGTTGCAGGTCGATGCCTTTCTGCTGTCCTTCAACATCGATGTTGGTAAAGAGAATCGAGCCGGCACCCTTTTCCTCAAAGAGCCGTCCCAGCTCAACGGCCTTCTTTCCCAGCGTCCTCTGCCAGCCCTCAGTAGTCACGTCTCCTCTTCTAACATCCAGGGCCACCATAATTCTTTCCCGACCGTGGCGATCGGCAAGGCGAGAGACCATATCCGGGTCTTTCAGGGCAGCCGTTCCCAGTATGGCCCTATCCACGCCCAGATCCAGGATGGTCGATACATCCTCTTCTGTGCGGATGCCGCCTCCCACCTGAATAAACAGGTCCAGCTCTTTCACGATCTGGCTTAGAATGGAGGCATTGACTCGTTTTCCCAAGATAGCTCCATCCAAATCGATGATGTGCAGATGATTTGCGCCCTCTGCTACCCAGCGCTCCGCCTGGGCCAGGGGATTGTCCAGGGCCACTACCTCAGTGCCAGGCACTCCGCCTATGAGCTGTACGCACTTGCCGCCACGCAGATCCACCGCGGGAAAGAATGCAAACGTCATGCGCACCGTTTTGAACCAGATAGACCTTAACAGTTTCGATTCTGGAGAAAAAGGGAAATCATTTGAATAATAAAGCGTCGTTGTGTTCTGCATTTACGAGGTTGAAGCATACACAGCTAATTTTGGATATAATTTGATATACAACAACTGTCAATGATACTTTGGAGGAGTCAATCATGAAAAAAAGTTTGATATTGGCAATCGCAGGCTTCTTTCTAATTTCGATTGCCAGTTGCAGCCTCGATTCAGGCAATACCGGCCTATCACCGATACCATTTGATCTGAAAGGATATGGTGCCGACAAGATAACGCCCGAGAATACAGGTGCTGAAGTCTTAACGAACAGGAAAAATGCTTTATCCAACAATTCGAGCTTAGCCCAGGTTCTTCATGAGGATGTCATGCCTGCGCCACGGCCAAATATCATAATCATATTAGCGGATAATATGGGATACATGGACCCAGGCTGCTACGGTGGAGGCGATGTATTGGGTGCGCCAACTCCCAGGATGGACCAGATGGCCAAAGAAGGCCTCAAGCTGACATCCTGTTACTCGGAGACGCAATGCACACCTACGAGAGCTGCCATGCTGACGGGCAGGCTTCCCATTAGATCGGGCATGACACTGGCCTCAGCAGCAGGCTCCAAGGCAGGCATCTCTCCAAAGGAGGTCACACTTGCGAAAGTGCTCTCAGACGCCGGCTATAAGACAGCCATGTTTGGCAAGTCGCATTTGGGAGATGTCAATGAGAGTATGCCCCAAAATTTGGGATTCGACGAATTCTTTGGGATACTTTATCATTTAAACACCTACAGTCTCAGAGAACGCATCGGTTATGATCCCGATTGGGAATCGCCGGACCCATTCTACGGACTGGTGGAAGCTAAGAAAGGCGGAGACCTCAAACTGGTGCAGCCATTGAACATGACCTCTCTGGCATTTGTTGATGAGCAGTGTGTAGACAAAGCAGTTGCATACATCAATAATCAGACAAACTCCACAGAGCCCTTCTTCATATACCTCCCCCTGGTCAGGACGCACTTTCCCAGTGTTCCCAACCCGAAATTTGCAGGAAAGTCCAGCAAGGGCCCGTATGGCGATGCAGTAATGGAGACAGATTATCACATCGGACAGGTTCTCGATGCGCTCGGTGATGCAGGAAAGGACAATAACACAGTCGTTGTTTTCACAAGCGATAATGGACCGACACTAGATCAATATCCAGATAGCGGCTACTCGCCATTCCGCGGAGGGATAGGCACTGCTTATGAAGGCGGCGTGCGCATTCCCTGCATATTCTGGTGGCCTGGCCAAATCCAAGCAGAAAGGACATCCAACGAGATTGTCTGTCTCATGGATCTCTTCAGCACCTTTACGGCGCTTGGCGGCGGAAAGATCCCCACGGATAGGCCTATTGACGGAATAGATCAATCAAATTTCCTGCTTGGAAAACAGAACAATTCCGACCGAGAATGGGCTGTGTGGTACATGGGAACTGATAGTGCGCCTGAGACGGAACCCGCCGCAGTACGCTGGCATCAGTTCAAGATTCACCGGATTGCCTACGACTCATTCCAGGGACCGATGAGCGATTACGGCCAGATTCCGGCTGTCTACAACATTGAAATAGATCCAGGGGAGGAGCATAACATTGCAGGAGAGCACGACTTCGTAGTAACTGCATACCAGAAGATCTATCGAGAGCTTGTGGCCAGCATGAGAAAATACCCAAATACTCCATCGAGGGCATACCCGATTGTGGGAGGTGCAAGCTGATCTATATAATTGAAAGTTATATATTTTATAATTTTTTAGCACCATTTTTCTGGATTCTGCGATCGAAAATTGAGATTTATAGGCGCATCAAATGGGCTTCCATCTCCTCGTCATCCTCAAAAACTGTGCAGTGCCCCTCAGCAAAATCCTTTAAGCCTTTTACAATGCCTTCAATG
>JBFYLJ010000067.1:0-26830 GCA_041305465.1 Methanothrix sp. | reverse complement strand
CGAGGGAACAGCCACATGGGATCACTGGGAAATGAGGGTGCATAAGAGGCTCATCGATCTGGATGCTGACGAACGGGCGCTTCGCCAGCTCATGAGGATCCAGGTTCCAATGAATGTAATTATTGAGATTGTGCTGGATCCTCATGAGCTGGCGAAGCGCCCGCTCGTCAGCATCCAGATCGATGAGCCTCTTATGCACCCTCATTTCCCAGTGATCCCAGGTGGCCGTTCCCTCGCCGTCAGGACTCTTCCTGCAGGGAACCACCATCTTTTTGGTGGGCAGGGGAATGGGGCCCGCCATATGAACGCCGGTTCTTTGAGCAATTCCTTTAACCTGGCTGCAAATATCGTCCAGCATCAAGGGATTAGTGCCGGAAAGTCGAATTCTTGCCTTCTGCATGTTTTAACACCAAAAAAATGGAATTTAGCGTGGTACCACGCTGATGCACATGCCGGCTGCGACGGTCGTGCCCATATCTCGAATGGCGAATCTTCCCAGTTGAGGAATCTCCTTCACCGGTTCAATGACCATGGGCTTGGATGGCGTCACCATGATGATGGCCGCATCTCCAGCCTTGATGAAAGCAGGATTCTCTTCCTTGACTGCTCCCGACCTTGGGTCCAGCTTGGCCAGAATAGATGTGAGAGTGCATGCGATCTGCGCAGTATGGCAGTGGAATACGGGCGTATATCCAGCCGATATGGCGCTGGGATGCTGCAGTACTACTATCTGGGCCTTGAACTCCTTGGCCACGGTCGGAGGCTTGGCTACCGAGCCGCAGACGTCGCCGCGACGAATGTCGTTCTTGGCTACGCCGCGCACGTTCCATCCGATGTTGTCGCCGGGGAATGCCTCAGGAACTTCTTCGTGATGCATCTCGATTGACTTGACCTCGCCAGAAGCACCGGCTGGCTCGAAGATGATCTTGTCATTCTTTCTCATGACGCCGGTCTCAACGCGGCCCACGGGCACTGTGCCCACGCCAGAGATTGTGTAGACATCCTGTACCGGTACGCGCAGTGGCAGGTTGGTCGGCTTTTGTGGCACCTTGAGGTTGTTCAGGGCTTCGAGCAGGGTTGGGCCCTTGTACCACTTCAGATTCTCACTGGGCTTGGCCAGATTGTCTCCCATCAGGCCGGAAATAGGTACGAAGGGTATCTCCTCTACCTTAAATCCAACCATCTTGAGCAGCTTTCCTACCTCTTCCTTGACCTCGTTGAATCTCTTCTCGTCGAAGGGTGGGGTGGTGGCATCGATCTTGTTCATGCCCACGATCAGTTGGGTGACACCCAGAGTCCTCGAAAGGAAGACGTGCTCCTTGGTCTGAGCCATAACACCATCAGGGACGGCTACGATCAGCACAGCGGCATCAGCCTGGCTGGCACCGGTGATCATGTTCTTTACGAAGTCTCTGTGACCGGGGCAGTCCACTACGGTGAAGTAGAACTTGGCGGTATCGAAGCGGTGATGGGCGATATCGATGGTAACGCCTCTCTCGCGTTCTTCCTTCAGGCTATCCATGACCCAGGCAAACTCGAAGGTTGCCTTCCCCTTGGATGCGGCTTCTTTCTTGTACTCATCAATGACGTGAGGGTCTACAGCTCCCGTCTCGAACATCAATCTGCCTACGGTCGTCGATTTACCATGATCGACGTGTCCTATGAATGCTAGATTGAGGTGTGGCTTTGTATCTGCCATAATTTATCTCCTCCAACAGGCACTATCCATATTTTTCAGTATTTCTGCCTTTGCGTTTAATCTTTTCGAAGGTCGCACTCAAACGACCTTCAGGTAATCGGATGGCTTGGGCATTTCCGGTTTCAAGCCTTTTCTAGTTCTGATCTGCTTGACTACATCCAGCAGCAGGTTAGCGGGCAAGGGCTCAAAGCCAGCAAACTCAGATGACCAGAGGGCTCTTCCTTCGGTGGCCGACCTTATTGCCCCGGAGAATCCAAACATCTGTGCAACAGGCATCTTTGATTTAAGGATTATCATATCGCCCTGGCTGTCCATGTTCAAGATCACGCCCCTGCGTCCCTGGATCTCAGACATGGCTCCACCCATTTGATCCTGAGGCACCTGTATATAGACATTCTGGAAGGGCTCCAATAAAACCGGATTCGCCATAAGTATTCCAGCCTGCACGGCTTGCCTGACTGCCGGAATGACCTGGGCGGGGCCGCGGTGCACTGCGTCCTCGTGTAGCTTTACATCCATGATCTTGGCTTTTATGCCCTGCGCGGGCTCTCTGCAGATGGGGCCGTTCTTCAGCGCCTCCTCAAAGCCTTCCAAGATGAGCTCCATGGTCTCTCTCAGGTACTGAATACCCTTTGTCATGTTCAGCAGGACGTTGGTGCCGAAGTAACCTACAATGCTCCTTGCCTCATCTTTTTCCATGCCGTTATCGATGAGAACCTTCCTGCGCTCGACCTCTTCCATCTTCATGCTGATCTTGCCTTCTTTCAAGGCCTCGATCACGCCTAATTCCAGAGGCTCAAACTCGATGTAGAAGCGATTGTGGTGGTTGGGTGACTTTCCTTCCACAGGCCCGGCTCTGCCGCCGACGGACTCACGATAGACGACTATAGGCGGTGAGGTCTTCAGCTCCACGCCGCGATCACGTTGCATCCTTGTTACAGTGACATCCAGATGCAACTCGCCCATGCCGGCCAGGAGGTGCTCGCCGGTTTCCTCGTTGATGGTAACCTGCAAGGTTGGATCCTCTTTGGCGATCTGCCTTAAGACTTCCACAACCTTGGGTAGGTCGCGGGTGTTCTTGGCCTCGACGGCTACGGTCATGACTGGTTCTGAGACGTGCTTAATCTGCTCGAAGGGCGTCATGCCCTGTTCTGATGAGATGGTGGAGCCCACAATAGCATCCCGAAGACCGGTAACTGCTGCAATGTTTCCTGCTGGGATCTCCTCCACTTCAACCCTCTCAGCGCCCATGACGATGCCGGTCTGCTGAATGCGGTTGCTATTGACTACGCCGGATACATACAGCTCCATGCCGCGATGCAGAGTTCCTGAGAAGAGCCTTCCCGTGGCCACTTCGCCTGCATGCGGATCGACCTTTATCTTGTTGATCATGAACGCAATGGGACCCTTGGGATCACAGGTCGCCATGGCCCGTCCCACGGAACTATCCCAGTCGCCGTGCCATATGACCTTGACCCTCTCCTTTTGGGCATCGATGGGGCTTGGAAGGAATTTTACGACCATATCGTTTACGGCAATATAAAGTGGAACCTTTTCGGCCAGTTCCTTCATTTTTCCTGCCCGGCAGTATTCGACTACCTGCTCAAAGCCGATGCCAGTCTTCTTCATCTGGGGCACGCTGATGGCCCAGTTGTAGAGAGCAGAACCAAAGGCAATATTTCCTTTTGCCGCATCCAGCTTCCAGCCATTCTTATATTTCACTTCATCCATTCCTTGGATGAGCTTGTTGACATTGTCGATGACCTTGCCCAGGCGCATGGCCATATCTTTCGGCTCAACTTTCAGCTCATTGATCATGCGGTCCACTTTATTGACGAACAGGACCGGCCTGACACCCTCCTTCAGAGCCTGCCGTAGCACGGTCTCCGTCTGAGGCATAGCACCCTCAACGGCATCCACTACTACCACTGCGCCGTCCACGGCCCTCATAGCACGGGTGACGTCGCCGCCAAAGTCCACGTGGCCGGGAGTATCAATCATGTTGATGAGATATTCCTTACCATCTATCTCGTGAACCATGGATACATTGGCCGCATCGATAGTAATTCCGCGGGCCTGCTCCAGGGGATCGAAATCCATGAAGAGTTGCCTGCCTGCCAGTTCCATGGAGATCATGCCTGCGCCTCCCAGGAGGTTATCAGAAAGGGTTGTCTTGCCGTGATCAATATGTGCCACGATTCCAATGTTCCGGATAAACTCGGGCTTGTCCATCAGAGTCGTTACGCGTTCTGCTATTTTCTTCCTCTTGCCCATAATACGCCTCGCGAAGTTTAAGATAAAGATTACAGTCCTGATTAGGACTCAAACAGCTCGTACTCAATCTATTTAAGCCTTCGGCCTGCTCAGGGCGGTTTCGATTTATATAGCTGCTTCTTCTTAAATGCGAAAATTCCAGGACATGAAAATGCCAATATTTGCAGTGTCATTATTCATAAAAAAAGAACGAAAGCCTATTGATATCGAGAGCAATCTAAAAGCGGCAAATTGTGTTGTGCTCTGAAATCGTTCATTTCTGAGCATTTTTTCGCGCACTCTGGGCAGGGGCCGACATTGTACCATTTGCCGTTATCGTTACCATAACCATAATTTGATGCATAATTCTTTGATCCGCCATTTTCCCATACGCCAATACCATTTCCAATATCCGAGTAGTAATAGTTCTCATAATAAAGCTGAAGGTTCTCTTCGATATCTAGCTTATTGGAGATTGCTATCGATTTGATATTATCAAACGTGCTGGTAATCATGCTTGTTGATACCCAGTGATTGAACTGATCGTCGCTGCCATAATCCAAATAAATCGTATTGCCACTACCCGTAAGCCAGTAGCCCCAGCCGTCCCCTATGTCATAATATCTATATCCCATGTTCATCAGAGAATTCTGGTCCATGCTATTTGACAGAGCGCCTGCTATTCCGGCTAATAGGAGGATTCCTGCACATAATGCGATCATATTCATCTTCATATGGACTGGTCAATGAGTCCAAATATAGCTCTTTTGGAACAAGAATAAACCATAAACTCGTTTTTTTTTGAAAACGGTCCTCAATCATCTGGTAGGCAAAGCTTAAATCGCAGTGAGGAGAGCAGAGCAGAGGTTTTTACGATGGCGCGCTTGGTAATGAAGTTTGGTGGTGTTTCCGTTGCTGACGGAAACCGGCTGCGGCATGTGGGAGATCTGGTCTTGCATTTTAGCCGCGACAATGAGATCGTTTTGGTTACCTCTGCCCTGCAAGGCGTCACTGACGACCTGCTGGCCTGTGCTACGAAGGCGGCAAATGAGGGAAATGTCTCAGATGTGATCGATTTTATTGAGAAAATCACGGATCGGCACAATCAGGCCATAACCGATGCCATAAGAGATCCTCAAATTGCCAAAGAGATCACAGACACGATATCTAATAAGCTGTCTGAGCTCGAAAAAGCCTACATCGGTATATGCTACCTGGGTGAGCTTACTCCACGCTCATTGGATTACATATCCAGCTATGGCGAGCAACTGGCGGCGCCTATTCTGGCCGGTGTCTTAAGAGATATGGGCATACCCTCAAATCACTATACCGGCTCAGAGGCAGGAATCATCACAGACAGCAACTTTGGCGACAGCCGTCCCCTGGAAAAGACCTACAATTTGATTCCCCAAAGGCTCTTGCCGCTCAAGGGCGTTCCAGTGGTCACTGGCTTCATCGCCAAGGACGAAAAGGGCACAATTACGACCTTGGGGCGCGGCGGCTCGGATCTGTCCGCTTCACTCATCGGAGCGGCTATTGATGCCGACGAGATCTGGTTTTGGAAAGAGACGTATGGCATCATGACTACCGACCCCAAGATAGTGCCCGAGGCCAGGTCTATTCCCACCATATCCTACAGGGAGGCAATGGAACTGTCCAACTTCGGCGCCAAGGTCCTACACCCCCGTTCCATTGAGCCTGCCATCCGAAAGGGCATTCCAGTGCGCGTCAAATGCACCTTCGATCCAGATATCCCTGGCACACTAATAGTGCATGATGATGTACCCAAAGCAGATGTGATAAAGGCAGTGACGCTGCACAAAAATGTGGCCCTGCTCAACATATCCGGCGCAGGCATGATCGGGACGCTTGGCGTCGCAGCTCGCGCTTTTTCCGCTCTGGCCAAGGCGGGCATAAATATCGTTATGATCAGCCAGGGATCGTCAGAAGCCAATATTTCCATGATCATCGAGGAGCGACAGGTGGAAAAGGCTGAAGACGCCCTGAGAGCAGAGTTCCCCAGAGATCTGGTCAAGGAGATCTCGCACGATCACGATGTATGTGCTGTGGCTGTGGTGGGTGCGGGGATGGAAGGCACACCAGGTGTTGCCGCGCACGTCTTCAAGGCCATGGGAGCGGCCAAGATAAATGTAGTCATGATCAGCCAGGCATCGGGTCAGCTGAACATATCCTTCGTGGTCGCCTCCAAAGATGCCGAGCAGGCAGTAAGAGAGCTGCACCGCGAGTTTGGGCTGGGAGGTGAGGCATGAGGAGACTGACCTATGCTGATGCTGGCGTAGATATTCACCTGGAGAACAGATCCATTGATGCCATGAAGGCCGTGCTGACCACAAAACGAAAGGGTTTCGGAGCGCCTATGACCGAGATAGGTCACTATGCCGGGCTGTTGGATATGGGAAGTTTTGCCCTGGCCATGACCACCGATGGTGTGGGCTCTAAGGTCCTCATTGCCAATGCCATTTCCAAGTGGGATACGATCGGCATAGACTGCATCGCCATGAATGTCAACGACCTCTATGCCATCGGTGCCGAGCCCATCGCCTTTGTGGACTATCTGGCCGTGGAGAAGGTGGACCCGGAGAGGGCGGCGCAAATTGCGGTGGGCCTCGCCCGCGGGGCGGAGATCTCCAATATGACCATTGTGGGAGGGGAGACGGCTTCTCTGCCGGAAATCATTCGGGGCTTCGATCTGGCCGGAACCGCCATCGGAATCGTCGATAAGGACAGGGTGGTGACGGGCGAGAAGATCCAGAAGGGTGACACACTTGTGGGCGTGCCCGGCAGCGGCCTGCACAGCAATGGCTATACTCTGGCCCGGCGCATTGTAGCCGAGTCAAAATTTACCTATTTCGACCAGATGCCCGGCGGGAAAAATAGCATCGGAGAAGAGCTGCTCACACCCACCAGGATCTACCCAGAGATTGTGGAGCTGGTAAAGCAATGCGATGTGCACGGCCTCGCTCACATCACCGGCTCGGGCCTTCTCAAGCTGCGGCGGATCTCTCAATTGGGCTTTGAGATCACAGATCCGCTGGAGCCGCAGCCTATCTTCCGCTTCCTGCAAGAGCAGGGCAATGTGGATGATGAAGAGATGTACAGGACATTTAACATGGGCATGGGCTTTGTGGTGGTAGTAGCAGAAGATGAGGCTGCAAAGGCCTGCCGCATTATGGGACCTGGCTCAAAGGTAATCGGGTCGATCGTAAAAGAGGGAATAAAAGCAGGCAGCTTAACGTTTTAGGCCTGCTTATCGTTTTCTTTTTTGCCGAACAGATCCTCTAATTTGCTTTTGATTTTTCGTATGGCCTCCACAGCAGGACAGTCTGCATCGATGGGCGGCTTGCCTGCCAAGTCCGCTTCTACCAGGCATTTGTCAAAGGGAATGGTTCCCAGAACAGGGATGCCCATCTGGGCCAGCTTTTCGGCCACGGGCCCGGGATCATCGGCCTTGTTTATGACGGCAAAATATCTAGTGATGCCGATCTCCTTGCCCAAATGCATTATCCTCTCCACTGTCTCAATGGATCTCATGCCCGGCTCCACCACGGCGATCATAGCGTCAACACCGCGAGCGGTGGCCCTGCCCAGATGCTCGATGCCAGCTTCCATATCCAGGATCACGAGGTCTTTCTCACGGGTGATGACATGCCGGAGGAGGGCTTTAACAAAGGAGTTTGCGGGACACATACAGCCCGAACCGCCGGAATCAATGGTGCCCATAACCACCAGCTTGACATTGTCGGGCCCGGTGCAACCGCACATGGCCACGATATCATCAACCTTGGGATTCATCTTGAACATGCCCATGGGCATGCCCGCCCGCTCCTCAACCAGGTCTTTGTGCTCTGTGACGGGCTTGGGCAAAATCGGGATTCCCAGAGCCGAGCCCAGGTTCATGCTCGGGTCCACGTCAACAGCCAGGACATTGTAACCGTCGCGGGCAAAGAGCCTGGCCAGGGTGCCGGCCAGGGTGGTCTTGCCAACGCCTCCTTTTCCTGAAATGGCAATTTTCATCTTAATGAACCTCTTGAATGTGATTAAGTCTTATTCGGAAACTTTTTCATCCTGTTTTACCATTTGGCCATGCATGTTTATATCGATTCTGCATGATAGCATTGCACAAACATCCGGATGATGAAAATGGAGATGATTGCCGCAGACATGACCAGTCTGAATCTTTCTGCCAATGCCGCTGAAGTTCTAAGGAAAAGATATCTGCGTCGCGACGAAGAGGGAAAGGTAGCGGAGACGCCAGAAGAGATGTTCAAGCGCGTGGCCGCTCATGTCTCGCAGGCAGAGGTCAGGTATGGCGTTGATGCCGAGTATTATCGATCCCGTTTCTTGAAGATGATGCGGAAGTTGGACTTTCTGCCCAACTCCCCCACACTCATGAACGCGGGATTGCCGCTTGGCCAGTTGTCCGCCTGCTTTGTCCTGCCTGTGGAGGATTCGCTGCCGGGAATCTTCGAGGCTCTTAAGAACATGGCCCTCATCCACCAGAGCGGAGGAGGCACTGGATTCTCCTTCTCCCGGCTGCGCCCTAAGAACGATGTGGTGCGCACTACGGGCGGCGTGGCCTCCGGCCCGGTATCCTTCATGCGCATCTTCGATGTGGCAACGGATGTGATCAAGCAGGGCGGGCGTCGCCGGGGTGCAAATATGGCCGCTCTTCGCGTCGATCATCCTGACATTCTGGAGTTCATCCAGGCCAAGGAGAAGCCGGGATTACTGGAGAACTTCAACATCTCCGCGGCCGCGAGCGATGAGTTCATGCGAGCGACGAAGCAGGATGGCGAGATTGAACTGATCAATCCTCGAAACGGTCAGGCAGCAGGGCATCTTAATGCAAAGGAGACAATGGGCCGGATCGCTGAATGCGCCTGGTCAGGAGGCGATCCGGGCATGATCTTCATTGACCGGATCAATGCCGATCACCCTCTGCCAGGCCTGATTGAGACCACCAACCCATGCGGCGAGCAGCCCCTCCTACCTAACGAGTCCTGCAATCTGGGGTCCATCAACCTTTCCAAGCTGGTATCGAATGGAGAGTTGAACTGGGAGCGACTGGCAGAGTTGGTCTGGCTTGCCGTGCGCTTCCTGGACGATGCCATTGATGTCAATTGCTATCCACTCAAGCAGATTGAAGAGACGACAATGCAGTCGCGAAAGATCGGCCTGGGGGTGATGGGCTTTGCCGAGATGTTGATAATGATGAATATCTCCTACAACTCACCTCAGGCGCTGCGTCTCGCAGAAGATATCATGAAATTTATCTCCCATGCAGCGCGTGAAGCGTCAGCACAACTGGGCGAAGAGCGTGGCTCATTTCCGCTCTTTGAGGAGTCCAAACTGCGGAGCTGGAGCGCCATGAGAAACGCCACGGTGACCACCATTGCGCCCACGGGCACCATCAGCATCATCGCCGGGACCTCCAGCGGCATTGAGCCGCTCTTTGCGCTGGCCTTTGTGCGCCGGGTCCTGGAAGGCTCGCGCCTTCTGGAGGTCTCGCCCCTATTTGAGGGCGCAGCAGTGGCGCGCGGCATCTTCAGCCCGGAGATGAAGGCGGAGCTGGCCAGAAAAGGCACGGCTGCGGACATTTCGGGTGTGCCCCAGGATCTCAAAGATCTCTTCGTCACTGCTCTGGACATCCCGTCCGAGCAGCATGTGCGCATTCAGGCAGCTTTTCAGAAATATACTGACAATGCCGTCTCCAAGACGGTGAATCTGCCGGAGAGCGCCACTGTGGACGATGTCCTGAAGGTTTACAATCTGGCTTACGAGCTGGGGTGCAAGGGCGTCACCGTCTTTCGCTACGGCAGCAGGAGCCAGGTGCTCTACCTGGGGAACGGAGAGACGGTGCCGGGGTGCAAGTACTGCGGGTAATCTACCCCTCCCCTAAAGGAGAGGGGCTTTCAGTAGCCCTGAAAGGACTGCATTGATACTTGGCAGTTCTTCCGTGCCTCCAGGCCGGACTACATAGCGGCCCAAGAAAGCAATATTCTTTGCGCCATTGAAATCAGCATCGCCAGACCAGTTACAGGAAGGACACTTGAAACTCTTGCCGTTCCTGGTTCCATGTTCACCGCAAACATGGCATTTTTGGCTGGTATAGGCAGGGTCCACAAGAACTAGGGGAATACCAGCTTGCAGTGCCTTGTATGCCAGAAATTCTTTGAGTTGATAGAAGGCCCAACCGTTGACCCTTCGTCTCTGGTTCTTACCGGCTTTCCGGTTCACGTCTTCCCTGATGCCCGTCAGATCTTCCAGAGCTATCTTAGCTGAGATCTCCTGCGCTCTGGTCACAATTGCTTTGCTGATTTCGTGGTAAATCTGTCTTTGATAGCGGCTTTCTTTGCCCGATAGTCGTTTCTGAAGTTCCCGGCATCGTCGCCTGGTACTTCTTGTACCTTTCACGGCTTTCTGTTGTAGAACAGCACGCATAGACGCATAATGGTTATTGATTAGTTTGATAGTCTTTCCGCAGAACCTTTGACCTTCGGATGTAACTGCTATGTCGGTTATGCCAAGATCGACACCTAGAATCGTGTCAACGTGGATCTGCTCAGGTGCCTCGCTCTTGACGTTGATGTGGATGTCATACCTAGATCCTTTCTTGCAGAGCGTTGCACTGGTAGGTTCTGATCCTCGGAGCAGATCTTTCTGATGCGATCCAAGAACCAACTTAATCCTTTGTCTTGATCTCAAGAGAGTCACGCTAACTTCTTCATCGTGCTCTCTGAAGGCAAAGATCCTGGCATCGTAATCTATACTGGTCGGCTTGAAGATCTTGACCTTAGATCCGTTCTGAATGGCCGTTTTTCGATTACCAGCGACACGGTTGATTGCTCTCACGGCCAGGTTTGCAGATAGGCCGAACTTAGCTCTAACGTCATGGTAAACCATGCCATGTATGCGAACATGGTTCACCGTCTTTGGAGGGACAGTCTGATTGATCCAATTGCAGGCATCAGCAAAGGCTTTCAGAGTATCTTCTATCTCTTCGGCCTGGGAGTCCGTGGGACTCAGCTTGCAGTTGACCGTTAGAACTTGTTCCGTCATCTTGATGCAGTGTATGTATTCATATATGATAAATGCTTCGTTGGGAAGCGTACCCAATTCCTCCCGCCCCCTAAAGGGAGCGTGTCTCCTTGGTGCTTTACTATGATCTATGAAAAAAGGACGATGTTAGTAGGCGCATTCACTCAAAAAGAATTTTATCGAATAGGTACGTTATATTGTAGCATGTTCCGACAAAAATCCCGATACTATTATTTTCAATTGGTGCTTGTCCTTCTCTGTATCTTGGCTTTCTGCTCTTTAACAGGATCTGCAAACGCCGACGATGCAGAAAAGACAAATCCTCCTGGGTTATCTCTCGACCAATTAAATAATTCTGATCAGTTCGCAGGCATATCATCAAAATCCTATCTCCCCCCGCCAGGCATGATGCCCATTGTCGTGCTGCAGGGCGGTCCTTATGATATGGGCTATCAGTATGCCCTTCAGGCAGGCGAGTACATTGCCATCGTGCGGGACGCCGCCTGGGCCAGTGCTCTCGCGAAGAACTCCTCGCAGGAGATCCTGCAGAGCTGCCGGGAATACCGGCAATATATCGCTAGAGAACTTCCTCAATTTGATTTTTTCTCATTCTTCCAGGGCATGACGGACGGCATGATCGATCAGGGCTATCAGTTCGGTCCGGATGATCCGGTAGTGATGCTCTACTGGGGCGGAAGGCAAGGGCCACAACCACCCGACCACTGCACGATTATAGCCGCCTTCGGCAACGCCACCGGCAAAGGTATGATCGCGGGGACAAATTTCGATTACTATCATCTGCCCTCTAATTCCTATTCGATCATCCTTGCCCTCTACCCAGATTCCGGCAATTCCTGCATCATTCCCAGCGGTGCGGGGCGCACGGCTAGCAACTCTGCCTTCAATGATAAGGGGTTGATATACATCCTGGCAGCAGCGTCACAGAAGGGGCCCGGCGACAACGGCCCCGGCATCACCGGCTTTTTGGAGCTGCCCTATGTGGCTATGACCTGCGGCAATGTCCCTGAAGCGGAAAATTTCCTCATCAACTCTACCCGCATGTTCGGACTTAATCATATGCTCCTTGATGCCGGAGGCAATGCCACAGTTCTGGAGGCCACCCGGGCCAGATATGCCCTAAGAGCGGCGGGGGACAATAATGAGTCGGATTATCTGGTGGTGACCAACCATTATCTGAACACCACCATGAAGCCCTCTCAACCGATCTGGGACCCACTCAAGTATTACCCTTCAAGCTACTATCGATACCTGACGGCCGAGAAGATGATCACCGACCATCAGGGCAAATTCAACTATTCGTCGGCCATCGAGACACTCGTATTAACCGACTGGTGGGACGGGAAAGAATGGCATCTTGACGATCCCTGGAGCACCAATACCATCAACCGTTTCCGTCCTGATGTTGCCACTCTCTATTCGGCTATAGCCGTCCCCGCTGATCATAAGGTCTCCATCTGCATGGGAAATCCCGGCATGCCCTACTGGGGCACCCTGGCCTGCGGCCAGAGTGGAACTTATGTCAACTTAACCATAGGATCGCGACCGGAAGACCTGGTATTTAGCCTCAAAGAGGATGCGTCAGCAGCCATGTGGAAGACGGTCCAGGTGATGGGAAAAGAGCCACCGCAAAAAACAGCAAATTTATGGGCGGAGGCGGAAAACAATTACTGGGAAGCGATCTGGTGGCTTGACAGGGCCCTGCTGGAAGAAAATAGCACTGCAAAGGCCGCATCATGGGGTAGATCGGCAACCAACTTTGCGCAGGTGATCGCGCAGGCGGAAAATATCCGGGAGCTCTGCGGAAGCCGTCCGACAAATTAATCTGCAAAGAATTGCCATTGGATGGAAAGGAGGAAAGGGCCCGAGGCGGCAAAAGGTAAAGGAAGGGAGATTGTAACGAAAAGCCGCCCCTGGCCACAAGCCATCAGCAAACCAATTACCCCTTAATAACTGTGTCGGTTGAAGCTACTTTAGCTGTAGCTGAATTTGCCTTGCGAGCAGGCCGAAAAGCCTAAGAACTTAATGATTTGAGAACGGGGGATTGCGAAAGATCAGATATGTGCCAGACTCTAGATGACGACATCTGCATAAAATCAATGCCTCGTATCGGCCCAAGGTTTCTCGTATCACAGAATGTAACCCTAACCTCAAATTACTCTAATCAAAAGTTTGATTCATTGATCATACAGGGCGATGCACTTGAGAACCTAAGGAAATTCAAAGAAGATTATTTTAAATGTTGCATCACGAGTCCACCCTATTGGGGTCTCAGAGACTATGGAGAGCCGCATCAAATAGGCGCTGAACCGGAGATGCAGGATTATATAGACAATTTGGTGCAGGTATTCAGAGAGGTCAATATCGCTAAGGCTAATCGGCCTACCCGAGATGATTTCAGATGTGAGGCTTGCGGCTATGCTGGTGCTGCTGACCACATTGCAGCGATGAATATCGCTTTTAGGGGCCAAGTCAACGGCCCTATTGTAGCGGGGAAACATCTTACCTCAGTTACAAGTTCCGGTCTTTAGGCCGGAGTGGTTGACTATTGAGCATCCAAATACAGCAAATCGATAACTAGAGGTTAAAAAATGAAACGCATCGGCATCGCCGACACCACATTTGCCCGCGTGGACATGGCCCGCGCAGCCATCAGCATCATCAAGAAAGAGGTCTCCGCACAGATCATCCGCTATACAGTTCCCGGCATCAAGGACCTTCCCGTGGCCGCCAAGAAGCTCCTGGAAGAGGAGAAATGCGATATCGTCATGGCCCTGGGCATGCCGGGTGCCGCGGATAAAGACAAGATGTGTGCCCATGAGGCCTCCACCGGCCTGATCGCTGCCCAGCTCATGACCAACAGGCACATCATCGAGGTCTTTGTGCACGAGGACGAAGCGCCTGATGAGCGCACGCTGGCATTTCTCGCACAACGACGAGCAGAAGAGCACGCCTTGAATGCGGTTCGCCTGCTCTACCACCCCGAGATGCTCACTCGCCTTGCAGGCACAGGCCAGCGACAGGGATACGAGGATGCCGGGCCGATTGAGAGCAGTTCGGGTGGCCACCTCGGGCATTGATTATAAAAAGTGCTCAAAGCCGCCGCGGCGGATGAGCATCATTGCCATATCAGTATTGCTTTATGCTGCTATTTTATTATTTTTATAGTGTTTTATTCGACATCGTCTCATTGGCTTTCGGGACAGATGGTGCAGCCTCTGAGGCCGTCAGACCCAAGGGAAATGGCTTGGCATTCATTGCCTCGGCCGGAAGCTTGACATTCACGCTTTCATTGAAGCCCTCGAAGAGCATGGAGACAACAGATTCAATTCGCATCTCCTGGTTCTCTGAATCGTTTCCAGGAAGGCCTAGAGACTGAGGTGTCACTATGAAGGATTCCGTTACATCCGTCTTCTTGATAAGGTGAGTATCTTTTGTGATCCAATAGTAAACGTCCAGGTCCATGTTGCGGAAGAGTTCGCTGTAGTTCATGCTCTGCATGGGCATAAGAGAAGTCACTTCTGTTGAGAGTTGATCTGCCATCATGTCCATATCAATCTCTGCCCGGACCATGTAGCAGTCCTCTCCTTCCACATTTTCCGAACCAATTAGAGTGAGGCGAGACTGGTTGAACATTTCAAGTTGTTGTTTCATTGTGTTTTGCGCTGACCAGGAATCAGCAACGCCTGGCATCTTCATGACAGTCCAATTTCCATCGACCTTAAGGTAGATGGTGTCGTTTATTAGATACTCCTCAATGGCAATGGCGCTGATGTTCTCTTCATCGCCCTTTGAATAGGAGAGTGAGGCCATGGACAACTTGAGAGCCTTATCGGTCATGTTGGCCGTGCCATAGCCGAATGAGCGCGTGTAAAGCTTCTGAATATTCTCCGTGGTGATATTTACCATATCAATTTTTTGTTCCATCTCCATGGTAAAGCTGTAGGATCCGAGATTGGCAGAAGAGTCGATCACCAGAGACCGCAACGCTCCGGCCATTACCTCATCGAGAGTGGTGTTGTCATTCTGGCCGATTGAGCCGGAGCTGCAAAGCAGCAGGATCAGCGCTAAAAGTACAAGATTTCTCATGGTAAGACTGAAGGGTGAATGGGTGTAAATATTTTTTGCTCTTTCACAAATCCATCAGATTAAAGTATATCGGATGACTAAGACCTTCCTGGAAGATTGCAGGAACGATCAAGATGGAAAACTATCGGATGCGAGGCCGAGAAATTTCCCAATACCTAAATGAGGAGATAATTACTGATTCTCAGGGGATCGATCGCACTAGTATACGGACAATTCCGAGAACAAGTTTATTGTGGGCATCATAGGCATGACAAAATTGCTGTTGGACACTGATTTGAATTGCGAGCTGCAGGAATACGCCCAAACCATCGACTGGACTGGCGAAGCGCAGCCAGTACTCATCAACGATTATCCAGGATTTCTCCAAGATTAAAGGCCCGCAAGCTGGTGATGGAGATGCGGGACTTCGACCTGGCCGACGTGCTGAAATATACAACTGATCTTCTCTCCCGGAGCGCCCAGGAAAAAGGGTTGGAGGTAACCTGCCAGGTGGAACCGACTGTGCCTATGCAGCTGCGGGGCGATGCAGGGAGGCGGCGTCAGATTCTGGCCAACCTGGGAAGCAATGCAGTGAAGTTCACGAACCGGGGCGAGATCCAAATTCAGGTGAACGTGGAGACACAGGAAGAGACAAATATCACGCTGCGCTTTTCTGTCAGTGATACAGGCATCGATATCCTGGCCAACCGGTTGAAGGCACTTTTCACGCCCTTCACGCAAGCAGACGGCTATACCACACGAAAATACGGAGGAACGGGTCTGGGTCTTGCTATCTCCAAGCAACTGGCAGAGATGCTGGCCATCTCCCTGCACAATCCAGAAGAGAGTCAAGCAGGATAGGTTGTAAACGCGCGAGGAATGTATCCTTGGCAGTGTTCCTCTGTAGCTACAGACTAGGGTGAAGAATAATTCTTATAACGAGGTCTCGGATGAAGCTATTCAATCGCCACATGATGCGAAACCAGGAAGCTGCCAGCCTGCTGGAGCTTTTCTTTGTTATATCCGTCCTTTCTGTTTTGGGCATCCGCTTTTTTTTAGCTTTGACCGGTTATCCCAGCTTTAGCCCGGGTAATCTGCATATCGCTCACGTCCTCTTGGGCGGAGTGCTCATGATGATAGCCCTGGTCATTGCCCTCGCTTACATCAATAAATCTTCTTATTATCTGGTGGCTGTCCTGGGGGGCCTTGGATTCGGGGCTTTCATAGATGAGCTCGGCAAGTTCATCACCGGCGACAACGATTACTTCTACCGGCCCACAGTGGCCCTGATTTACATTGTATTTGTCCTGATCTACCTGCTCATAGAGAACTTTGTCAAGAAGCCCGTACTCAGCGAGCAGGAAAAGCTGATCAATGCCCTGGAGATTGCCAAAGAGGTTGTCCTGGAAGACCTGGATCATCGGGAGAGAAGAAGGGCGCTTGATCTGCTCAAAGAATGCTCTCCATCCGATCCGGTGACAAAGGCCCTCCGAGCGCTTCTTTACGCCACGCAGTCTGTGCCTATCCCCCGGCCCGATATCTACACTGCTGCCAAGTATCGCGGCAGAAGGATTTATCGCAAGCTGGTGCAAAAATCCTGGTTCGTAAATGCAGTGATCGCGTTCTTCATCCTGCAATCGCTCTTCGCCCTGGGTCTGGACTTCTTCTTGCTCTATGTCAAGCTGGAAATGATGGTGGATCTTCATACCATCTTTCCCACGCTTTCCCTCTTTGATCTAGTCGGTCTCCTCTCGGCCACACTGGCAGCAGCCCTGGTCTTTGCCGCCGTCATAAAGATCAAAAGCAACCGGCTTCAGTCCTACCTGATCTTTAAGAACGCTGTCCTGGTGCAGATCTTCCTGGTGCAGGTATTCCTCTTTTACAGGGCTCAGTTTCTTGCTCTTCTCGGATTGGCGGGCAACGTCAGTGTTCTCTTTGTGCTCTACTATATGATCCGGCAGGAGAAGGCAGCCAACGGCATCTGCACGTCGTGACTACTTCTGGCTTTAGCTAATGTGCTCTATGGTCACTATATCTAAGGTGCCATCCATCCAGGTCAACTACGTGCCAATGAATTGGCTGGCATGAGCGCTGCCAATATTGGGGGCTTGCAGCTGCTCAAAAAGTCGCGCTACGATGGGTTGGTTGACTTCAACCCTTGCTCGGATGTTCAAAGCTGCATTATAGTCTGCTGGAGCAGAGGACCCACAACAAAGACTTCTTAACCCTCTGGTGGTATAAGAGGGAATGACTGCATCTGCTGCAAAAATATTTGAGCCTGCGTACAAAACATTTTCCGTTAATAGATCTTAAAGATCTACGGGAGGATTAAGAATTGAAACGAAAATTGATGGTCCCTTTTATTTTGATTACCCTCTTGTATTTTATGGGTTTTTCAGTTGCAGACGATTCGAGCTGCCTTGAAATCCGCGGCCAGGTTGCCACCGGCAACTTCGAGTGGACCGCCCAGAATTTCGCTGGCTTCTACTACGATATCGATGATGACCTGGGAACTGAGAAGCTCACCACGTTTATAACTGATGGCGACAAGCTGGAGGAGCCCAGCGGTGTAACCTACACTACTACCGTTCAGAAGAATGACTTCGACTTCGCCGACTGGGGATTCTATAACGTTATCGGATTCCAGGCTAACAAGTACTTCGCCGGCTATGTCAACGACGAGAACATCGACGATGCCAACGAGATCCTGTTCAAGGAGTCCACCGATGAGAACTCTCTGTCCGATGAGCAGCTCGAAGAGATTCTGATTGATGACGACACCCAAATGACTGTTACCTCCGGCACACCCCTCAAGATGGAAGAGGGCTACGAGTTAGCGATAAAATCGATAGATACTAACACAGGCATGGTATATTTGGAGCTGGCAAAAGATGGAAAAGTTGTCGATTCTAAAGTCGTATTTCCTTGCAAGACCTACTCCACAATGGCCGATAAGACCTACTATTACAGGAAGGATGTCGGAGAATCCAAGGATCTTGTTATCATTGCAGTTCACTTCAAGAATGCATTTCGTGGCGCTGACCAGAACCTTGCCACCATCGACGGTCTCTGGCAGATCTCCGATGTCCCAACCGAGGTCAAGGTCGATACCGAGTACGACAAGATGAGAATTGCCAGCGTCTCTGCCGACACCATCACCATGGACAACAAGGACAGCACAGTAACTCTGAGCAAGAAAAAGGACATTTCTCTGATGGGTGATCTCAAGATCAAGACCTCTGGACAGGACGTTGTTGACGGCGCCAACCCGCTCAGATACTGCATATACAAGGAAATCGCTGAGCCAGGCACATATGCGATCCGCAGTCAGGTTGCTACCGGCGACTTCGAGTGGAGTCCTCAGAACTTCGCAGGCTTCTACTACGATATGGACGACGACCTGGGCACTGAAAAGATCACCACCACCATAACTGAGGGCAATAAGCTCCAGGAACCTTATGGTGTCGCCTACACTACAGTCGTGCAGAACTGCAACTTCAAGTTCAATGATTGGGGATTGTACAATGTCATCGGTTTCCTGGGCGGGAGATATTTCGCAGGCTATGATAGTTCTGGCACCAGCTCTGAGATCTTAGATGAGGCCAACGTCACCAATTTGCTTGATTATGGCGAGCTGGCAAAAATCCTGATCGATGAAGGTCGAGATGATGTTATGGATTTGAGCAAACCCATTGACCTTAAGGAGAATTATTCCCTAAAGCTCAGTGTGGGAACTGATAACAAAGGA
Organism: Methanothrix sp.; assembly: GCA_041305465.1. Classification (GTDB taxonomy): domain Archaea; phylum Halobacteriota; class Methanosarcinia; order Methanotrichales; family Methanotrichaceae; genus Methanothrix. The sequence continues at coordinate 7,985 of JBFYLJ010000067.1, read as the reverse complement.
ATGCTGGTAGAGCTGCTAAAGGGTAAAACGGTAGTCGATAAAAAGGCGGTACTTATGCCGGGCACATACGTCCATGTCTACAAAGTCGGGGATGTTTCGGGAATGCCCATAATCGCAGCTCACTTCCATAAACCCATATTCCTTGAAGGCAAAAGCTACATCAAGGTTGACGGTCTCTGGCAGATCTCCGAGGTCGCCACTGAGGTTAAGGTCGATACAGAGTACGACAAGATGAGAATTGCTACAGTCACCGGCGACACCATAACCATGGACAACAAGGACAACATAGTAACCCTGAGCAAGAACAAGGTCATTCCTCTCATGGGAGATATCAATATCAAGACCTCTGACCAGGATTTTGTTGACGACGCCAACCCACTCAGATACTACCTCTTCAAGAGCCGAGAAATTGTTCCGGCGGGAGGGAGCTTATGAGGCGCATGATCCTTTTGATTCTGCTTTCCACTGCTCTTTTAGCGCCATGTATAGGTTGGGAGATGAGGGGCAACATCTATCCTGCTGATGACGGCATTATTCAATGGAATGCAGATAATTTCGCGGGTTTAGATCCCAAAGGATCGGAATCAATAGAGTTCAACATAAGCGGGCAGAAGCTCGAAACAGGTGCTGCGAAATATCAGTCCGGCATCCAAAGTATCCCATTTCGGCATAAGGCATGGGGCAGCTATTCGGAACTGGGCTTCTTGGGCCGCCAATATTTTACAGGATATCCCGAAAGCAGTCAAATCTCAAAGCCTGTGAATTTATTTGCTCAAGAATATCGCTTAGGGACGGTTATCATGGATAGCGACGATAGCTATACTCTTGTTGGCGAGCAGCCCCTGTCCCTCAAGGAAGAATACAATCTGAAGTTTTCAGATGCAGAAGGTGGGGTCAAGGTCTCTCTTTATAAAGGGAGTAAACTTGTTGATTCTCAGGTTTTGCAACCTCCGGCAGATTATATCTATGGCGGAGCTATTGCCAATCAAAACGCTACTCTTATCGCTGTGGCTGTAAAGGCCAACGTAAAGCTGGAACCGCAGAGCTATTACACAATTAAAGGGATCTTTCAGGTATCCGAAGAAACAGAGCCCCTCGAGCCAGGCATGAAATATGGCAGGATGCAGGTCGATTCCCTAGGTGAGAGCGGAATCAAATTGATCAACCCTGATGTCATAAGCCTTTCAAAGGGACAGGATTTCGAGCTTATGGATGGCTTTCGAATAAAGACCGCCAGCATCAATGCTTCTTCGGATCGGCTGTATATCTACAGGAATGCGACCGAATCTGACCTGCCCGAAATCAGAAGCGAAATCGCAACGGGTGATTTTTCCTGGACGCCTCAGAACTTTGCAGGATTCTATTACGACGTGGATGAGGATCTGGGCGCTGAGTCCTTCACGACGACGCTATATGATAACAAGCTGCAAGAGCCCAATGCAGTCGCCTACGACACGACTGCCCAGCAGAAGGAGTTCGAATTCAAGGATTGGGGCCACTACAATGCCCTGGCTTTCTTGGGTGATAGCTATGTTGCCAGTTATGGGGAGGACAGCCTTCTGAGTCGCTCTTCAGTGGAGTACAATTTGTTGTCCTCCGAAAAGCTTGGCAGGGTTTTGATGGACAGCGGCGAACTTCGCATCATAGAGAATGGCGCCAATTTAACCCTGGAGGAAGGGCTGGAAGCCAGGATCTATGTGGATCAATCTTGCAGTAAAGCCCTGATAGAGCTTTATGGTGGTGGAGAACTCATCGACCGGGATTACATCGAGCTGCCGAATACCTATATTTATAAAAAGGGACTTGATGGCATCGATGAGATTGCGGTTCTGGCAATCCATATTGCCGATCCGAAATGCGCTCCAAAGAAGAGCTGCCTTGTTGACGGCATCTTCCAGATGTCAGAAGAGTTTGTCGATGTAAGTGTAGATCACCCATTCGGCAATCTGAGGATCTCTAGCGTCTCAAGTTACCACATCACCATGGACAACAAAGATAAGACTATTTTCCTCAGCAAGAACGTGGATACAGTACTGGCTGGAAATTACCATATAAAAGCAACAGATGGCGACACTCTCAGATATTACGTCTTCAAACCAATTTCGACTTGAGCGATAGCAAGTGGCTCCCCCTAAGGCCATTTGTTCATCAATTTTTGGAAGTGAGATAAACGAGCACTAACTTAAGGGCATCTTGAACTTGAACATGGACCGCGAATCAATCCACCACCCCATCGCCGAACTGCGCCACCGCCATGGAGAGCTCGATGGCGTGGAGGCCAAGGCCACTCACACCGTCTCCCCTGCAGAAACTCTGTAGGCCCCTCTTCGCCTTCGCCAACCAGCTAGTACGGCGAGGCCTAAATAAACCAACGTTTTGACTTCGCGCCTTCGCGTGAAACCTGGCCCGGTTAAATCTCACGCGAAGCCACGAAGCCGCGAAGAACGGTCGGCCGTTCACAAAGGCACATTATTCCCTTACAATCATGGCTTCAATTAGGCCCGGCTGTACTAGGCGTAGGAGTCCTGCTCTTTGGCTTGGACGAGGACGTTGAATTGAGATATAGGAAAAATTTAAAACGTTTGGGTGAGAATTGTCCTAAAAGGAGCCCGCTTCATGAAAAGCATATCACTGATTTCCTGCCTCATTTTGCTATTTGTGTTTTCGGTGGCGACACATGATTGCATCGGAATGGACTACCGAGAAGAGAAGGACCATAGCATAGCGCAAGTTGAGAGTGTTCCGGTAGGAGATATCAACATAACTTACAAAGTCCTGGGTCAGGGAGAGCCAATAGTGCTGATCATGGGCTACAGCTCAACGATGGATATGTGGGCCCCTCTTTTCCTGGATAACCTCTCCTCCCAATACAAGGTAATAATATTCGACAATCGTGGCATGGGAAATGCCACAGCACCACCTGGGAATTTTTCTATTGTCCAATTTGCCAATGACACCGCAGGCCTTTTAACCGCTTTAGGCATAGAAAAGGCCCATATACTGGGCTGGTCCATGGGGTCGTTCGTGGCCCAAGAGCTGGCCATCCGCAATCCTGAGAGGGTGAATAAAATCATTTTATATGCAGCGGATTGCGGTGGAAAAGAAGCAGTCATGCCTTCCCCTCAGATTCTGAACGATCTGGCCAATACCTCAGGGTCCCCGGAAGAAAGGGGCATGAGGCTATTCAACCTGCTCTTCCCAAAGGATTGGCTGTCAAAGCAGCCGGCTTTCTATAAGTGGTTTCCCCTACCTAAAGAGACCTCACTTCCTGAGAATATAGAACGCCAGGCCCAGGCCATCGCAACGTGGCCCGGTTCCTTCGACCGGCTCGGCTCGATAAAGTCGCCCGTCCTTGTAGTCACCGGCGCCGTGGATGTCATAACGCCTCCTGAGAATGCGTTTGTTCTGGCCCAAAGGATTAAAGTCTCCTGGCTGGTTCAATTCGAAGGGGCAGGCCACGGCCTGATGTATCAGTATCCTGACCGGCTTGCCAAAATTGTCGAGGACTTCATAGAGTTGTCCAATTAGGATTGGGGATAAATGACTTTGATCGCTCACCTTTTTGATGTGTCACCGGGGGTGTAAATGTGCTCAATTTTGGTGGGATATGGGACTGGGCGGGCCGAAGGATATCATACTGGAGAGGGTGCTGTGCGCACTGTTTTCCATCCTGTTCTTCATAGCCATCAGCGGAACGATAGTGAGGGCATACTGAAAGCGGCATCCAGTCGCGGGCCGGCAGCAATAGGATCAGTCAACAATAAGATTAATATCCATTTCCTGCATCGAATTGAGGTTATGTCTATTCATTGGGCTGACGTCATCGCCGAGAAGCTTGAGAAGAGCGGCCCGCACACCATTGCCACGGGCATAACCCCATCAGGGCCGGTACATATCGGAAACATGCGCGAGGTCATGACGGCAGAGGCCGTCTACCGCGCCCTCCTGGACAGAGGTGTGGAGGCAAAGCTCATCTACATCGCCGACACCTACGACCGCTTGCGCAGGCTCTATCCCTTCCTGCCGGAGAGCTTTTCCGAGCATATTGGAAAGCCGCTCTCAGAGATTCCCTGCCCCAAGGGCTGCTGCGCCAGCTACGCCGACCATTTTCTTCAACCCTTTTTGAAGAGCATGCAGCGTCTGGGCATCAAGCCCCAGGTCTACCGCGCCGATCAGCTCTACAAGGAAGGCAAGTACAATGAGGCCATCAAGACCGCGCTGCAGCGCAGAGCCGACATCGCCCGCATTCTCAAAGAGGTCTCGGGCCGCGATGTTCCTGCGGGCTGGAGCCCATTTGATGCCATCTGCGCCACATGCGGTCGCACGAATACCACCCACGTCACTGGCTTTGATCTGGATGGCGAGACTGTGGACTACGAATGCTCTTGCGGCTCGCGTGGCACCGTCTCCATGAGCGGCGGAGGAAAGCTGGTCTGGCGGGTAGACTGGCCTGCCCGCTGGCCCATCTTCAAGGTTACAGTCGAGCCCTTCGGCAAGGACCACGCTACATCCGGAGGCTCCTACGACACTGGCAAGCGCATCAGCGAGGAGATCTATGGCTACCCGGCTCCCTTCCCCATGGTCTACGAATGGATTCATCTCAAGGGCGTGGGCGCCATGCACAGCTCCACGGGAATCGTGGTCACCATCCAGGAGATGCTGGATGTGGTGCCACCCGAGGTCCTGCGCTATCTGATCATCAGGAACAAGCCTGAGAAGCATATCGAGTTTGACCCCGGACTGCCGCTGCTCTCCTTAGTAGATGAGTACGACCAGAGAAAGGGCGATGAGAGGGCTATACAGCTATCCAATAGCAACAAAAGCGGACCCTTCGAGATTCCCTTCCGCCACATGGTCACCGCAGTGCAGATCGCTCGCGGCGACGAGGATGGTCTCTTCGTGGCCCTGAAGAGATCCGGCTACGATGTCATCACAAGACGCGAGGAGATCCTGGGCCGGGCCAGAAATGTGCAGACGTGGCTTGACAAATATGCGCCTGCCTATGTCAAGTTCCTGGTGCAAGAGACGCTTCCGTCAGCCGTCAAGACCCTCACGCCCGAAGAGAGGAAGGGCCTTGGCATCCTGGCCGAGCAGTTGGATGATAAGACTGCAGCCGAGATTCACGAACTTGTCTATGCTGTGGCTAAGGAACAGGGACTCGACTCCAAGAAGTTCTTCCAGGCCATCTATCTGGCATTCCTGGGCGATCGGCAGGGCCCCAAGGTGGGATGGTTCTTGGCCAGCCTGGAGAGAGACTTTGTGAAGAACAGGCTGATGCAAGCAGCGGCTGCCTGATGGAAAAGTGACATGGGCAACATGGGGCATAAGATCTACCTTTCCGGTCCGCTCTTCTCGCGAGGCGAGATAGCCTGGGGCGAGCGTGTCAAGAGATTCTTAGAGGACCGACTGGATGGCGTCCTAATTCTCTGGCCCCATGAGCTCATCTCCTGTCGGGCAACGCCTGAGCAAATTTTTCAGGCCAATTTGCAGGCCTTAAATGAATGCGATATCATGGTGGCCATGCTGGATGGCTCTCAGGTGGACGACGGCACCTCCTGGGAGATCGGCTACTTTTTCATGCAGGGTAAAAAAATCTTGGGTCTGAGAACGGACTTTCGCCGCGGCGGAGAGACTGACAATTCTCGCGTTAACCTCATGATCGAGTGCTCCTGCCTGGTCATTGCCGCGAGCATGGAAGATCTTGCATCGGATCTCCAGAGGCTCCTCGATTGATCTCGCCCGTCTTTGATGCGCCTCTTCTCATGGTGGAGGGAGATGAGCGTGTCCTGGTGGCATCCGATCTTCACTTAGGTTTAGAGCATGAACTGTGGCTAGGGGGCGTCTCCATCCCCAGCCAGACCGAGAAGATCCTGGCAGCGCTGTTGGGCTTTTTGGAGGAGACAAAACCGGATCGTCTCCTGCTTTTAGGAGACATAAAGCATAATGTTCCGAGGACGAGCTGGCAGGAGAAGCGGGAGATACCCGAATTCTTGCGCCGGCTTTGCGCCCGTGTTTCGGTGGAGATAGTGCCGGGAAATCATGACAGCAACCTTGCAGACATGGCTCCCCTGGGGGCGCGGGTGCGCTCTTCTTCCGGCTTTGTGCTGGACGGCGTTGGCTATTTTCACGGTCATACCTGGCCGAACGAAAAGGTTATGCGCGCAAAATCCCTGGTGGCGGGGCACCTGCATCCGGCAATAAAGCTCCCGGATCCATTGGGCCACTCTTCTTCTCGCTGTGTTTGGGCAAAGACGCGGCTTTTAGGTCGTGCGGTGCAAGAGCATTACGGTTTTGCCACGGATAGCGAGATCATAATCGCCCCTGCCTTCAACCATCTTTGCGGCGGACTGCCCCTCAACGAACCGGTCGAGGAGATGCGCGGGCCGCTCTTAAATATGGCAGACTGGGAGAACGCGCGTCTCTATCTGCTGGACGGAACCGACCTGGGCACCCTGGCGGAGATCAAAGCGGCGCAGAGAAAGCCAAGCATTGCCGCAAGAATTATCACCAATGCTATTGCTACAAAAGAAGGCGATAAAGAGTGAATGATAGAGAGAGGCTCTTGGAGTTGCTCAAGGACAAGTCCCTTGAGGTGAGGCCGGTCACCCTGTCCTCAGGTAAAATCAGCGATTATTATATGGACTGCAAGCGCGTAACCCTAAGCCCGGAGGGGGCCTACCTTACCGGCAATCTCATGCTGGAGATGATCCGGCCGGAGGTTTCTGCGGTGGCAGGTCTTACCCTGGGTGCGGACCCAATTGTATCATCCATCTCGGTTCTAAGCCATATTCAAAATAGAGGCTTATCGGGCCTGATTGTGCGAAAAGAGCCCAAGAAGCATGGAACCATGAGCTATGTGGAGGGACCGGCTCTGCAAAAAGATGCAAGGGTCGCGGTAGTGGAGGATGTGGTCACCTCGGGAGCATCTCTTATTAGAGCTATCGACCGCATAAAGGCCGCAGGTTATCAGCCTGTGCAAGCACTTACCATACTTGACCGTGAGGAGGGCGGAAGAGAAGCCATCGAAGCACGAGGATTAATGCTGCAAGCGCTTTATACCCGCGATGATTTGGATATCGATAGAAATAAATGAAAGAACTATTTTTTAAAAAATATTATCCATTATTCTGCGCCTCATCTCCCTGTGCAGACGCATCATCTTGTTGCCCACTACCTTCACTGCCGCTATTGCCTGGTTGCATATTTCCCGGCGGCTTTCTTTTAGGCAGACCGCCGTCTGGTGGCATTGCTGGTGGGTTTGTTGCGGTTGGGTCTGTACCCCCTGGATATGATCCATCCTGCCCTATGTCGGGTGTTATACCGGGTGTAGGCACTTGCGGCGTTTGCTGTGGTCCTGTAGGTGTTGAATCAATAGCTGTGAATGGCGCTTCCAGTCGAAGGTTGCGCCAGGTCCCATCTTCTGCGTAGGCTATCTCGGAAACGATCCAGTAAGACCCGCTCTGCTGCGCCGTGAGGGGGTAACTGATCCGTTGCATGATACCAGGGTACAGCTCTGTACTCTGGCCGCCCGTGTTCGCGACAACCCCAAAAGGAAGGCTGGGTGTGACCACAGCCTGTGTGGGAGTCTGTCCATTGTAGGTCAGTGATACTGTTACAGTAACCATCTGCCCAACATTTGCCGATGGCACTAGATTCTGAAAGGCCGTAAGCTGAGCAGTGGCCTGTCCCAATAATAGCCCCACCCCAATGAGCAGAAGAATGTGCCCTAATCCCAAATGCTTCATTAGATCCCTATTGTTCAGCCTGCGAGATTTAAAGATACCTGTCATACGAGATTGATATGAGAGCTATTCGCGACCTTGATGCTCGTTTGGGTCAAATCGCCCTTACTCTTCGCTTGCGTTCCATACATAAAATACTTATTTGGTTTGGTGATATCATCCTCTGATGGACGTCTCTTTCTCTGCCTGGCGGCATTCGCGAGAAGAGAGCTTGCAGCTCAAGGGAGTTGGTTTCTCCTTTCT
>JBFYLJ010000066.1:0-35256 GCA_041305465.1 Methanothrix sp. | reverse complement strand
GAGAGATGCACGATGCCACCTGCGCAGAGTGCGGAAAGACATGTCAAGTTCCCTTCAAGCCCGATGGATCCAGGCCCGTGTATTGCAGCGATTGCTACCAGAAGCACAAGCCTGCAAGATCAGGTTCATCCAGGCCACCCAGAAGATACTGAGTAGCTTGATAATTATTTAATCAATCTGTCCTGGCAAGACGCGATCATTCGCAACTTGCGGATCAGATAAAAGCAGGGCCGAAAGGGTCGGTCCCTGCCTTTTTTGATTCTCAAAAAACTTGTACGGCTGATTAATTACACCATTTATCCTTTCGGCTTTTTTGCTGAAAATGCTTATGACAGGAAAATGATTTAATATTAGAAAGAAATAGTGATAGCGATGCAACTTATAGAAAATTTATTAGATGAAGATTTCATAAATGAAAAAAAGGTGCACTATTCGTCAGGCTCATGTGCCAATTGCGGCAGCTTTGCATCAGCCGAAAAGGCGGCATCTTACACTGACGAGATGTTGCTGTGCAACTCCTGTCTGGAAGAGCGGCATATCATGTTAGATGACATGAAGAGCAATGTAAGAAAGCAATTCAATTTGTCTCGATCACCTAACCTTCGCAGTTGCTTTTTGAGGATGCTTCTCAATGAAGAGGTAGACCTTGCCCCCGCCGGCTGGAGAGCCGGAATGGCGCTGGGATTTGAACTGAAGGATGCAGGCTTTGCCCTTCAAGAATCACGGCAAATCCTGCTCCAGGCAAAAGCGAATTCAAATGTGGTGGACAGGCTTCTGGATAATATCTACCGGAAGAAAGGCAGGTGCTCTTTGGCATGCGAGCAGATCCGTGGGCTGAATGTGACCTGTGATCAGTGCCCCGGTCAATACAGGAAAGCTTCGCGTGAACATCGCACTGAGATATGCTGATAGAGTCATGCTGATAGAGCAGAGTATATTTACCAGCACGTCCTTACATTTAATAGATGGCTGAAAAGAAGAACTACTGGGACATGCAAAAGTCGTTCTGGAAGACACCTGCTGGAATTGCGATCTGGATCCTGCTCCTGGCGGCAATCTTTGGCGGTGGCCTGCTGGCCCTCAACGTCTTTGGGTCCCCCTATCCGATAATAGAGTCATTTAAAGCCGATCCAGTGGTAGTAAGCCCTGGCGGCGTCAGCAACTTAAGCTGGAGCGTGATCGGCGCAAGCCAGGTGAAGATCGACCCGGGAGTAGGCGAGGTGGCGCTCAGGGGCTCTATAAAGGTAGAGCCATTCGAGACTACTATTTACAGGATTACTGCGATAAACGGATCGATTAATAGATCCACGACGCAGAGAGTAATGGTAGAATAAGTATCATTTGAAAAGATCAATGGGGTCAGATAATGATTTCCAACTCGACCTGCAATATAGGGAGTAAATCTAAATTACCAAATATATTATTATTACTATTACTACTATCATTTAGTATTTCATGTTCGCTTATTATCATTTCCACTATCGGCCTCGCTTCCCAGGATGAGGCATACGGAATAGTCACAAATGTGGTAGATGGTGATACCTTCGATGTTACCATGGAGAAGGCTAATGAAAAAGTGCTCTACCGCGTGGAACGAATCCGCCTGGCTGATATCGACTCTCCAGAAATGAAATCTGAGAAGGGTGCGGCTGCAAGGGATTTCACCTATGCGGTGCTCATGAACAAGAGGGTCTTCCTTGACATCGACGATTTTTCAGAAAACGGTAGGGATAGCTACGGCAGGATGATATGTCTTGCCTACCTCTCAGGATATTACGGCCAGCCGATAGCTGTGCCCAATTTCAACCGCCTCTTGATGGACAGCGGACATGCCAGTTTAGATAATTTCACAAATAATGAGTTTGATCCCCGCGATTGGAGATCCGAGCAGGTTCCAACTTATGCCCAGCCATTGCAGGGTCTGGGGTCCGACTTGAAGAAGAATTTCACAGAGGATCTACTCCCCAGGCTTTCGGAGTCGGCTGGAAAGGAGCTGAACAAAGCAGCAGCAGAAAGCTGGGATTGGCTGAAAGGGCAGATAGGGGTTGGAATCGCTAATAGTAAATAAAGCCGGGCCTAATTAGAGTTATGATTGTTCCATTTAGAAAAATAAGTTTGACTGAGTAATAGGCCAAAACCTGTTTAGATCAGGCATCCTACTCTTGCGTGAAGATAACTCTGTTGCTCCAAGAGATCCTTACAATTCTACTTCCGGAATACTCGACAGTGCCATAACCAGATCCACGGCCGTTATCTGCGTTCCATTTGGCAGTAACTTGGTCCTCATCAGTGATTGTACCCTGGCCTTGTTTAGAAATGGGGGTAACAACCTGCCAGGTAAATGAATTCCCGGACTGCAAAATATCATAGACAAAACCTATGCTGCTATTCCAGCGCCCAGAAATGTCCACAGTCTCTCTCGGTTGCGCGTCTTCTTGCCCTGGACTCTCATCCTCAGTGGAGGTGCTGATTTCGGACCCTTGACCACAGCAATAATAAATGTTGGTCCAATCCTCATCGTATCCGTCTTTTGAGGCAAAGACATCTACCCTCCAGGTTCCCGTAGGCACCTGCAGAGTGCATTCGCCCTGACTGTCGGTGGATCGTTCCTGCTCTCTGTAGTCGCCACTCTCTTTGTCCCATATCCTAAATTGCTGTAATGCGTCGCTCAGTCCCTGTTCATTGCCGCTGCAAATCTCTGCAACCTTGGCGCGCAAAAGGCATGTATTGCTGTTGCTGTCTGCTTCTTCAAGGGATACCAACAGTCTGCTGCAAGATGAAGTCTTATTTTCCGTATTCATGGCACCACTCTCTTCAGGACTTATCACGGCTGAAGCATCTCCTGGCTGGCATGTATAATTGTAATAATATGCCAATGCCAAAAGATCGCGGCCCATAAACATAATTTTGAGCGTCAGCTTATCAAGATCAGCATCGCAGTCTCTTGTATCATGCACGGGCACCAGCCAGGTCTCTTCTGCAGAATTCGTGATTGTCTCTCCTTTTTCATAATCATCATCCGTGGCACTTGCAGAACATGTCAGAATCGGCTCGTCCGGAAAAGCTGCAGCCATGCCCATTTCATCCCATATGGTATTGCAATCTCCATAATAGATCCTGAAACTGGGGCAATAGCACCCGTCAAAAAATTCTTCATTTTTTAGGATTATGCATGCATGTGGCTGAGCAGCTTTCCCCTATCTTAATCTCTTCACCTGGACGCAGGATACGGGGCGGTTCCTTCCAATAGTATTCAGTGAATATATTTTCTGAGATCTTCTTGCCAAAATTTTCATAAGAAGTATCAACCGAATACGATACACAGGATTCATGCAACGCTATGTGCTGCTCGCCAATTATGTCCTCAAAACCGTCGTCAGGCTCGTCGCCGTGCGGGACAAAAGAAGAGTTGCAGTTCTTTGAAGTAAGCACCCAAACTCCATCATCAACCGCATCGGATGATGCTTGATCCTGCGCCAAAACCATTCCCAGCGCTGCGAAAAGAACCGCCGCGCCGACAAAGCCGATTATCCTTAGATTGCTGCTCATTGCGACTGCGCTATTCTCAGTTCATTCAAAGAATTATAAAGATTTTCGCTGCAGGATAAACCTTCAGCTCCCGGGCTGGCAGTAGGAGAGCGGCGTGCGGCTGTCAGCTCCGGCCCTTCCTTGAATCCTTTATTTTCAGCGCCTTTGGGTTTTCTTTTACTTATTGATGAGAGCGCTACGAATAAAGACGGCTCTTATGATTTTTATAATATTGGTGCAAAAACATGGTGTACTTCTTCAGACCTTAAAATAATATCAATTGCCAACCCAATGAACCTATTATTCAGTGGATTTGTATCAGATTCATGGTGGAAATTGCCAATAGAGATAGAATCATGATCATAAAACTAATAGCAGATGATTTTAGAGGAATAACACCTTATATCGATAACAGTTATGAATATTATGGAGATATTTCGCTGTACTTATCTCAATAAATAAACCAGACACCATGATTTACAATATATAAAACTGCAAAATGAAATTTACAGCCCCCGAAACGCGGCACAGTGGCCGCGCTTCTGGAACTGCTCCTCCCTCCTGTGATGTAGTTGTTGTTGGGTTATAATCGTTTATCCCGAGGCCATAGCATTATGGCATCGTGTCCGGGCACAGGTGTAGCCGCACCCGTCCGACACCTTGCTACAACTTCCCATGATATAAAGTTTCTTCTCGCCCCTCACTTATTTCTGCAAAATATCATTTACCTGGCATCCTATAACCAGCCGGTAAGCCTTCAAGCATTGTGGATACCAGAAAGCTTGAGAACCTTCTCTATCCCTGGAATCGGGATATATTCTTTACACAGGCATTGGAGTTCATGAATACCACAGGTTTTGCTTCCTTCAGGCTGGGCCCCAATGGAAAACCTGAGTACCTGGAGATGACTCTATTTATCGAGAGATCGTCCGGTCTCAGAGCCCAGTTCAAACGCATTGACTAAAAAGAAAAACTGCAAGCCATGCCTTTTCCGGGCAGGGTTCTTCCTGCTAGTCGGCAAGGCTTGCTACTCTAGCATATACTATTACTGCTTACTTCTTCTGCAGCCAGGGCATCATGGCCCGAAGCTGTGCGCCCACCTGTTCGATTGGGTGCTCGGACTCCAGCTTCTCCAGGGATTTCTTGACCGGCAGGCCTGCCTGGCTCTCCAAAATCCACTCGCGTGCGAACTGCCCAGTCTGAATGTCGCTGAGAATCTCCCTCATGGCTTCGCGGGACTCATCGTTGATGATCATGCTGCCGCGGGTAAGGCCTCCGTACTCTGCCGTGTTGGAGACGTTGTTCCACATGCGCATGAATCCGCCCTCGTAGATCAGGTCCACAATCAGCTTCAGCTCATGGCAGGCCTCGAAGTAGGCGATCTCCGGCTGGTAGCCGGCATCCACAAGCGTCTCAAAGGAGGCCTTGATCATTTCCGTGACGCCGCCGCATAAGTCCACCTGCTCGCCGAACAGATCGGTCTCCGTCTCCTCGGTAAAGGTGGTCTCGATGACTCCCGCCCTCGTGCCGCCGATGCCCTTGGCATAAGCCAGCGCCTTCTTGAGAGCTGCGCCGGATGCATCCTTCTCTATGGCCACCAGACAGGGCACGCCCTTGCCTTCCTGGTAGGTGCGTCGCACCAGGTCGCCAGGCCCCTTGGGCGCTATCATGACCACGTCCACGTTCTCGGGCGGCACAATCTGGAAGTAGCGAATGTTAAATCCGTGCGAGAATCCCAGAACATTGCCTTCCTCCAGGTAGGGTGCAATCTGCTCCCGGTAGATTTTGCCCTGGTACTCATCCGGCAGAAGAATCTGAATGTAGTCAGCTTTCTTTGCCGCATCGGCTACGGACATGACCTTCACTCCATCCGCTTCAGCCCTCTTCCAGGCCCTTGAGCCCGGCAGGTCGGCAGCGATAACATCGAGCCCAGAGTCCTTCAGATTCTCTCCCTGGGCATGGCCCTGATTTCCCCATCCTACTATGGCGATGGTTTTGTCCTTCAACACCCTCAAATCTGCATCCTTTTCATGGTATATCTTAACCAAGTTTCATTCCTCCATATCTCTATTCTAAAAGTAATAATAATCTGGAAAAATAATGGATTCGAGAGCTGCCTTTTTGCCAGGCAGCACTTGAATCCTTAAGCCTTGACTATCCTCGCTCCCCTCACCATCGATACTTTGCCGGTGCGAGCTATCTCTTTTATGCCGAATTGCCGTAGCAGTTGAACAATGGCATCGACCTTCTCCTCGTCTCCCGTGACTTCAATGATCATAGACCGGTGCGAGACATCAATGATCTTGGCCCGGAAGATGTTCACGATCTGCATGATCTCGCTTCGGCTCTCTTTGTCTGCGTTCACCTTGATGATGGCCAACTCCCTCTCCACGGACTCGCTCGCCTCAAGCTCGCTGACGCGAATGACATTGATGAGCTTGGAGAGCTGCTTTATGACCTGTTCCAGGACATCTCGGTCGCCATGCACGGTGATGGTCATGCGCGAATAATCTGGATTATCCGTCGCTCCCACAGAGAGGCTGTCAATGTTAAAGGACCTGCGGCTGAAGAGACCTGCGATGCGCGTTAGCACCCCGGATTTGTTCTCCACGATTACTGCGATGGTGTGCTTCATCTAGAACCCCTCCTGGCCCAGGATATCCTTTCTGCCTTGAGCATAGATCTTCTCCAAATGGCAGGATTGATCGACATCACACCACTCCAGCTCCAGAATTTCGCTAAGTGTGGCTCCAGCCGGAACCATAGGCGAGACTTTCTCTGCGGGACTGACAATAAAGTCCATGACCACCGGCCTATCCGTTGCCATTGCGGCGCGAATGACCGGCTCAACCTCAGAGGGCTTGGTAGCTCGCAGGCCCACCGCCCCGTAGGCTTCGGCCAGCTTCACGAAATCGGGGCTTGTGCGGCCCAGAATGGTGGCCGAGTATCTCTTCTCAAAGAACAACTCCTGCCACTGTCGAACCATGCCCAGGCAGCCGTTATTGAGCACGGCTACCTTCACAGGAATTTCATTAACGACCGCAGTCGCCAGCTCCTGGCTGTTCATGAGGAAGCTTCCGTCTCCTGCCACATCGATGACATCGCATTCCGGCCGGCCCATCTTGGCCCCAATGGCTGCGGGAAAGCCATATCCCATGGTGCCGAGGCCCCCTGAAGATATGAACTTTTGCGGGTCTTTGTGTACAAAGAACTGCGCTGCCCACATCTGGTTTTGCCCTACCTCGGTGGTGATGATTGCATCGGGTGCGACTTCGCACAGCTTCTCAATTACATACTGCGGCTTGATGATATTCATATCCGGAATGTAGCGCAGAGGATAGTCTTTCTTCCAGCCTTCTGTTTTCTCATTCCAAACGGTTCGGCCCTTGGCGCTGACTTCTTTTAAGAGTCCCTGCAGGGCATTTTTCGCGTCCCCCACAACAGGAATGTCCACCCGTACATTCTTGCCCACCTCGGCCGGATCGACATCGATATGAATTATCTTGGCCCGCGGCGCAAAGCTTGCGATCTTGCCTGTCACGCGATCATCAAATCGAGCGCCGATAGCCAAAATGAGGTCGGACTCCTGAATGGCATAGTTGGCATATTTTGTGCCGTGCATTCCCAGCATGCCCAGAGACAGATGATGATCTTCGGGAAAACAGCCCACACCCATCAGAGTAGTAGTAACAGGGGCGTTTATCTTGACTGCCAGCTCTATGAGCTCGCCCTGCGCATCGGCATACTTAACTCCGCCACCTACGTAAATGACGGGCCTTTCCGCTTCCATCAGTGCTTTTGCTGCTTTCTTGATCTGCATCTCGTGCGCTTTAACTGAAGGCCGATAGCCGGATAGATCCACCTGTGGCCAGGTAAACTCTACTTCATCCACAGTCACATCTCTGGGCAGATCGATGAGCACTGGTCCGGGGCGGCCGGTGCGAGCGATGTAAAAAGCCTCCCGGAATACGCGAGTGATATCCTTGGCGCTTCTAAGCAGATAATTGTGCTTGGTTATGGGCAGAGTAATTCCGGTTATATCCGCTTCCTGAAAAGCGTCCTTTCCAATTAGCCAGGTGTTCACCTGGCCGGTGATGGCAACCATTGGCACAGAGTCCATGTAGGCATTGGCAATACCGGTTACCAGGTTGGTAGCCCCGGGCCCGGAGGTGGCAATGCACACTCCTACCTTACCCGTTGCTCGGGCATATCCATCAGCCATATGTGCTGCACCTTGCTCATGGCGCACCAGAATATGATGAATATCTGACTGGTAGATGGCGTCGTAAAGAGGCAGCAATACCCCGCCCGGAAGCCCGAATACAACATCTACTCCCTCTCTCTTTAAGCTCTCCAATACTGCCTGAGCACCCGTCATCTTTTGAGACATTTGGCTTTGTCCTCCTCTTCCAGTCGCATCAGCCGGTTGATACCATCCAGCACCGCTTCGACCGATGCCATGATTATATCAGTGCCGGCTCCTCGAGCCGTTATCTTCCTGTCTGCCATTGCCATCGTCACCCATACTTCTACAAGTGCATTCGTTCCGCCTGTTATGGCGTCTACATGGTACTCTTCCAGCCGCACATCCGCCACATCTGACATGGCTCTCCTTATGGCATTTATGGCCGCATCCACCGGTCCGACACCGGTTCCAGCTTCAAGCTTCATAGCCCCGTTGAGCATTATCTTCACAGAGGCGGTAGGCGTCACCGTATTGCCGGCAACTACTGTCACCTCTTGCAACTTTGCCTTCGGCTCAATCTGGATGGAGAGAACTGTATCGGCTATGGACTGCAAATCAGCATCAGAGACACGTTTGCCCTTGTCGCCCAGCTCTTTTACCCTTTCCACTATCGAAGCTAATTGCGGTTCGGTTGCCTGGAGTCCGAATTCGCGCAAGGCCAATTCGACTGAGGCCCGACCGGCGTGCTTGCCGAGCACTATGCGCCTCTTCCTGCCTACTGTCTCCGGATGTATCGGCTCATAGGTACTGGTATCGGCCAGGAGCCCGTGCACATGAATACCCGCCTCATGTGTAAAAGCATTCTCACCGACAATTGACTTGTTTGGGGCCATTGGAAGGCCGGTCATTCGCGATACAAGCCGAGATAGCTGGTATATGTCCTGGCATTTGATCCCTGTATTGATCTTGTAGAGGGATTCCAGGATCATGACCACCTCTTCGAGGCTGGCATTGCCTGCTCGTTCGCCTATACCGTTCACTGTGACATGTGCCTGGGCCGCTCCGGCGCGAAGTGCGGCTATTGTGTTGGCTGTAGCCATGCCAAAGTCATTGTGGCAGTGGACACTTATCGGCGCTCCTAATTTAGACATCCGGGCAAATATTTCCCCCGTATTCTCGGGCACCAGAACGCCTACTGTATCACAAAAAGCAAGCCGATCGGCTCCCGCCTCAATTCCTGCCATGTAAAAGCTGGCCAGAAAATCCTGATCTGCCCGGCTGGCATCCTCACCGGAGAGCTCTACAATGAGGCCGTGATCTTTAGCATATTCAGTCACCTGCACAGCCTTACTTATCACCGATTTTCGATCGGATTTCATCTTGCACGCTATGTGAAGATCCGATACCGGCACCACAAGATGGATTGAATCGACATTGCATGCCAATGCCGTGTCAATATCAGCGGTTAGTGCTCGAACGTAGCTGCATATCTCCGCCTTGAGGCCAAAACCAGCAATTGCTTTTATTGATAAGCGTTCACCTTCTGAGGTCATGGCCGAGCCCGCTTCAATCACATCCACACCCAGAGAATCGAGCCCCTGGGCGATGGCGAGCTTCTCATCCATTCCTAGTGATACGCCTGGCGTCTGTTCACCATCACGTAAGGTAGTGTCTAGAAAACGTATTTTACCAAATAAATCGATCCCACGCATTCATGCTCAATCACCCTTTAGCCCCTCGGGCTGTTCTAACACCAAGATCTTTAATGATTGATAAAGCTAACGAGGGACTGGCATGATAAAGGTATTTCGTTGAATGACGTTCCAAGGGGAAGCTTTAAACCGTTGAAATCAAATCGTTTCTGAGAATGGTGGAGGTTTAGGATAGATGAAGTGCAAATCATTGTCTCTTTCTATAGCTGTGCTCTTGTGCCTGATGGCAATGCCCTTCTTGCTCAGCAATACGGCATTTGCAGGAGTAGGATGCGGCAGTAATTGGATGGGCGATACAACTGGGGATACCGACTTTTACGTGAGCAAAAACCAAAATCAAGGAACCTCCGACACATCATCGACTGCGCAAACCAGCTCTTCAAAGCCCGCTATGACTCTGGGCAAAGTAGCCAAAGCCGACAACAACGCTACGATTCAGAGCATAAATCCTGACAAACCCAGTCCCCAAAGTCCCGGATCTGTCATTGTCTGGAAGGTGGAGGCGTCCAATCCCAATAATGAAAAGATGCTCTACAAGTTTTTGCTCTTGGGGCCCTCGACTGGCGGGCAGCCTAAAGATGAGACCGGTTGGATAGCCGAAAATTCCTGGATCTGGAATGCTACAGACGCAGATGCCGGAGAAAACCAGATTGAAGTACAGGTAATGCGTGCCGTATCTGCTGGAATTGAGGACAGCAAGGCACAAAGCTACGTCATTGCCGCAATTGCTCAAGCTGCATCATCAGAAACTTCACCTACCTCTGCTTCCAGTACAGCATATTCTACATCCACTACATCTTCCGAGACGGATATCCATCCTGAATCAAGAACAGGTGAACCTATTTCGGACAGGCCCAGAGTTGCGCCTGATGAAAGGAAGAGCGTAAACCCGACAACAATCGGGCCCAATATGCAAATGCCGGATACGCAACCCAAGCCTCTGAATACTCCTACCACCGCACAGGGGGTAGCGAAAACAGCTGAGGTTGGGGCCGAGCAGACAGAGGTTGAGTCCCAGGAGCCAGAGTACATGGAAGTGGAGGGCAAGTGGACGGTAAAGCTGGAAAATTATGGCGCCACCTTAAACCCTCTCACAATCTTTCAAACAGGAGCAAGCGTCATGGGCATGGGCACTCTCAATGAGAAAAACACAAAGCTTCAGGTCAGCGCCAAAGGAACAGTCTCCAATAACGTCATGAGTCTTGATTTATGGACAGTCGTCTCCAAGTATGGGAACAAAATAGATAAGCGCATAAGTATCGAGCTGGTCAAGGCAGATCGAGCAGTATCCGGAAGCTATGAAATATATTCGGGCGAAGATCTGATCGGCAAAGGAAATGCTACTGCCACCAGATTTGCATCTTGAATTAATATCAAGGAGGACTACAATTGAAGAGCCAGTTAATAGTATGCATGGTATTGATTCTTGCCATGCTCGCGAGTCCTGCCTATGCAGGCTGTGGAAAATGGGTAATTCGAGATAATACCGATTTTCTGAAAGACCCTATCTTTGATGATGCAGTAGCGTCCTCCACCGGGAGCAGTGCCACTGTCAATCCTGACGGCACTGCGAAAGCAAAGAATGAGACGGCAGAAGATGGCGAAAAAGCGAAAGTTGCCATGAAAAAGACTTCCACCATTGACCTGGATGGAAGGTGGAAAGTCCTGCTGCAGCAAAGTCCTGCCGAGCAGGATACGAGCAAAGCCATTGATTTGATATTGATACAGACTGGCGATAGGCTGCAAGGTTATGGAACACTTCTCGACAGAGGGTCTGATACTCCGGCCACTGCCACGGGCTCCATATCCGACGAGGGCATAAGCCTGGATGTAAAATTGGTCCAGCAGAAGAAGGATTACAGGCTGGATATGGCACTCGTCAGCAGCAAGCTGGAAGGCAGCTATGAGCTCTATGAGATGGAGACGCTGGAGGAGAAGGGGAATGCTACAGCCAGTCGATCCGGCTCCTGAGGATTCATTCTATCACTTATGATACGGCTCGCCATGCATTATCCTAAAGCTTCTGTAGATCTGCTCCAGAAGAATTACCCTCATCATCTGATGGGGGAAGGTCATCATAGAAAAGGAGAGGAGAAGGTCCGCTCTCTCTGTAGCCTCCGCTGACAACCCCAGAGGTCCGCCGATCACAAAGGCTATCTCCGTTTTCCCTTCCATAATCATCTTGTGCAGCCATGCAGCCAGCCCAGGTGAGTCGATAGCTTTTCCCTTTCTGTCCAGTGCGATCACCGGTCCGCTGTGCCGCTTCAGCTTATCTAAAATTGCCTGTGCCTCCTCATGCATGGCTTTCTTCTCCTCCGCAGGCGAAGCGGCCTCTTTGATATGCGCTTCCGGCACCTCTATCACCTCCAGACGTGCATAGGGACGTAACCGGCGGGCAAAATCTGCCGCAGCATCCTGCCAGTGCTTCTCGCGCAGGCGCCCTGCGGCAACTATGCGAATGATCAGCTTCCTGCCTCCACATGCTTCAGGTAGAGCTGGCCGGTGGGCGTGGCTGTCCTGCCGCCTTCCGCCCTCTCGATCACCAGGGCCTTTTCCAGCTTTTGCAGTTGTGCATTAAAAAATGAAGAACGAGCAATAGATCTAATCTTTTTTCTCATCATGTATCTCGCAGGCACCGCTTCCGATCTCGCAGACCCGGCAGACCTCCCGCTCGTTGTCCAGATGACGGGTGGCTGTGGCCAGCACACTGGCTGAAGCCAGGTTTCCTGACAGAAATACGGCGGCAGCAATCTGGTCATCAGGAATGCCCAGATTAGAGGCGATGCGAATGTGCAGTTTCAGGCAGTGGCTGCATCTCATGGCTGCCGAAACGGCAACCGAAATAAGTTCAATGGTCCTGGCATCCAGAGCAGAGCTTCTTTGAATGGCATTGTTGTGCAGCACCTTGGTGATGAGAATCTCGGGATTATCCTGCATGAACTGAAAAACGTAGGGTACCTCGCCGTAAGTTTTCTCCACCGATTTTAAGATATCCTTGGCTGCTTTCTCCTTTCCCTTGACCAATATGGCATCCAGCTCGTCCTCAAAGCTCATGATCTCTTCCATCCCCAGGATCTCTTCTAGAAAACAAACCCGGTCTCAGAAGCGGGGAGTATTCTTACAAGTATATAGTCTTTCATACGCGAAGGCCTGACGGTAGCAATCTCACCCAGCTTCACACCCTCATCGAAGGTTACGGCTTTTACAGCGTCCCTGTAAGCCTCGTATGAAAGCTTCACTCGCACACCTGTCAGATTTAGGGCTATGGGAAGCGGCGAATAGGAGAACTCTATATCCGGAACCTGCTCACGCACGGCATCCATGACTCGAGGCGGAGAAGTGGTAAGCGGGTCCTTGGCAATTACAGCCCTTGTCTTATCCAGAGCTCTGCCTACCGCATCGACTATCCTGTCCAAAGACCCAATCTCAGTTGCCTTTCTGGACCGGTGAGCCATCCGTCCGATGGCCGGAACATAGTCAAAGGCATAGGGGAGGTCTTTGGCCTCAATCTGCGGCCCGCCCGTGACCACCACCGGCACGCTGATGTTCCGATATAAGCTCTCTTTCTTCTTGATGCAGTCCTGGAAGTTGCCGAAGATGAATACAGCAGCATCATGTTCGTTTATCAGGGCGGTCTCATACTCATCGATTTGGGCGATCTCTCGACCAACGCCCCTAGCCAGTCCCAGCATATTGGTCTTTGAGCCATGACGGCGCAGGTACTCTGCTATGTCGCAGGCAACATGTGGCAGATGGTGAATGGCTAATGTCGGTGTTACGACCGCTATCTCTGTTCCGGCCAGCGGTGCCCGCACCAATTCACTTCTAAGCTCCTTGGCCAATGCCGACAGCGCAGCTATATCTTCGCTGGGAACCAGTATTAAAAGGATGATCTCTGTTTGAGTGACATTCTTTTGCAGGACGTATCCGCCCAGATCCTCTACCAGCTCCACGACAAGGTCGTGCTTGTACAAACCTCCCGTGAACATCACCGGCTCAAGCATTCTCCATCTCCTGGATCTTTCCTTCTATCTCAGATACAATTTCTCGAGTCAAGCTCTCCTCAGCGGCGATGAAAAAAAAGCTGTCTTTAGTCATTATGTTTCGCCGATTGCGAAAGCCTTCCGGTACTATTCTAATCAGGGCATCGGTCAGGTCCTGCAGGAACTCTGATTCCAGGTCGGCAACCATTAGCTCGGAAGGCGAGGTATCCGAGGCTATGATCACAATATCCCTTGCTGGTTGCTCTATTCTCTCTCTTCCATAGCGCTCCCATAGCACCCGGAGCAGATCCGCCATATGCTCCTCGTCATTGATCTTGATCTGAAAGCCCCCGGAAACTTGGAGCACGTCGCCCACATCCTTGACTGTCAGCGGCGGAATTCCGGAGCGAAGAAGCCCATATAATGCGAAGTACGGCTTTTGTATGTCCACGTAAACATAAAGCCTGCCGATGGACCGGATGAGTCCCAGGTCCTGCAAAATGTCCATGATGATTTCGCGGTATTTTTTAGTTGCGAACTCCTCCTGGCCGGTGACCTTGATCCTGAAGACCTCCATTGGGTCCATCTCAGTCCTCCAGGAGTCCCGAAACGAGCAGTGCAGCGCCTATCGCCCCGATGTACTGGGCGTACTTGGGAACCGTCACCTTAACATGGAGAAGCTCTTCCATGGCTTTGGGCAGTCCTTCTATGAGAGAGGTTCCGCCTACCATGATCACCGGCTCCTTAACCTCCACCTCCTGAAGCTGCTGCTCATAGACCTGCTCAGCCACAGAATGGCATGCAGCCATGGCTACGTCTTCCGGTTTGCAGCCCAGGGCAAGGCTGTTGACCAGGCTTTGCGTACCGAAGACTATGCAGTAGCTGTTCATGGCCACATTTTTGTAGTCTCCTTTGAGAGCCAGCAGACCGAGTTGTGTGATATCGACACCAAGCCGCTTAGCTGTGAGCTCCAGAAATCTTCCCGAGGCTCCGGCACATATTCCGCCCATGGTAAAGCCGCCCGGAATGCCGTCCTGCACGGATATGGCTTTATTGTCCATTCCGCCTATATCGATGACAGTTGCCGGTCCCTTCTGGGCATCAGCTAAAAATACAGCGCCCTTGGAGTTAACGGTAATCTCCTCCTGGATGAGCTTGGCATTGATGTGCTTGCCCACCAAAAAGCGACCGTATCCGGTCACGCCAATGGCGGCGAGATCTTCTTTCGCAACGCCTGCCATATTCAGGGCGGCCTGCAGCGCATCCTCGGCACTCTTCAAGACCTCGTTGGTGGGAACCCAGCCGGTGCCTATCACCTCGTTGTCTCTCATCACCACCGACTTAGTAGTGGTGGACCCGGAGTCGATTCCCGCAGTAAGGCCCTTTTGTTTCTCACGGGCCAAGAGACCACGGAACTTGACGGTGGTAACCAATGCTTCCATCCTGGTGAGAAGCGTCTCTGCCGTCGTCCTCTCTGTGAAAGAGTAGCTTAAGACAGGAATCTTGGAGTGCTCATGAATGTATTTTCTGATCTCCGATCGAATGATAGCAGCCTCAGCACAGCGAAAGCAGGTCATGACAATTACGGCATCGGCAAGATCTGGGTTTTGCACAATGCGAACCGCACGAGCCATGGCCAGGTTGAGGTCGCCCGAGGAGACGGAAACGCCGAACGTGTTCTCCACATTGAGGATATCATCCAGTGATACCTCCGGATAGACGATCTTTGCGCCTACAGTTTGCGCAGCCCGTTCAATCTCTTGCTGAATGCCGCTGTACTCCGAACCGCAGGATAGCTGAGCAATGCGGATCATTTTAAGCCCTCCAAAAAGGCCTTGATCTTCTGCACAAATACTTTAGCTTCGGGATCATTTGTAGGATAGGATAGGTCGAGCACCGGAACTCCTTTTGTCCTGATGAGCAGCCTCACCAGCTCATTGGTTCGAGAGCAGCCAGCACAGCCCGTCAGCCATCCCGGATCTTCAACGATGATCGCAGCTTCGGCCTCTTCTATGAGCGGTCCAATGAGAGACATTCGTCCGCGCACGCCGGAAGGGACATCTACAGCCGCATAACGCAGCCCTTTCTTTGGCTCCTCGGGGGTGACATTCAAAGGTGGCGAATCAATCTCATTTGTCGTGACGAGCCTACGAACGGCCTCTGGAACCACAAGCGCCTTGTGGCCCATCCTCTCCACAAGGTCGGAGAGTATCATGCTGGTGGGAGGATAAACTATTACTTTTGCCATTGATTTACCTCAGGATAAATCCTCTTTCATTATCTCTTCCAGCCTCTTGATGGCAAGAGGTTTCTTCTTTTCAGGAATTGCCGGGACCTCGCCCTCAGAGGCAAGTGCTCTTGAGATCATAGGCAGCATCTTGGACTCGGACTCGATCATATAAAAACCGGGCCTCGCTCCGCCACCTCTGCGACCTCGGCAGCGCCTGGGATCGCCAGGTGGAAAGCCCCGGTCTTTGATGAATATTCCTGCAGGGTCAAGAGCCCGAATCTCTTTTATGAGCGTATTTATTATATCTTCTTCGCCGTTTATGACGACACCAAAGCAGGTCTCCTTAACGGTAACCTCGTACTTCGAACCGTAAATCTTCATGGCGATATCTGAGGGAAGGATATTCGACTCAGAGGATGTTATCACATATTTAGTGACCAACATCATCTCACCTCCTTGATGTAAATCGTCTCCCCTTCCAATACATCTCTTAGCTTCTCCGGCTCTAATACCCGGCCGATGATGTTCGTCGCTTCGAACTTCTCGCCTGAGGGACCGTAGCGCTTATCATCCACGAGCTTCATTCCTACGAGACCGATCTTCTTGGAGACCTGGTTGGAGACCGCGATAGAACCGGCAGGTACGGGACCGGTTGGCTTGTTTTCCGGCAGAAGTTCCTTTAAGCTGACTGCATCAATCACCGGCTTGAAGAGCAGGGTATTCTCATAGACAAAATATACTGGCAAGGGTCCCACAGGCCTCTCCTTAAGGCCTGTGACATGGCGGAAATAGTCCAGAGTCTTGGGTGCCAGATCATCGTAAAGCTGGATAGAGACCAGTCGGGTGGCAGGAATAGAAAAGATGCGCACTTTTTTTTGCTTCAAGATTGACATTGTCTCCCCAGGCTCCTGCTTTACAACTACTGCATCCTCGCCCTCGTATCCTTCCACTTCGGTCTCAATCTCTCTTTCTAGCATCTCTTTTTGGGCATCTTTGAGGTTGCTGCCCATGAGCATGATACGCTTCGGCGATACACTGACAGTAATCAACTGGCCTGGACAAGCCAGCTTTATCATGTCCATTCCGGATGTGACTCTTGCCACAACAGAGTGGCCCGGATTCGAGGTTCGGTCCTGTTTGTAGATGAAGACCCTGCCTAAACCTCGTCCGCTCGTCCTTACCGTCACCAATCCTTCCAGACGGGGCTCACGATGCTCGAAGATTATCGGAACGGTGAGCAACTGATCAGATGAAATATATGAACTTGAGACGGAATCAACCTTGATGGTTCCGTTCCTGGTAAGGGACAGGAAGAATTCTGCCCCCACTGGTGCGTCTTCTATCAGCTCAGCCCTAACCTCGGTGAAGATCTCCATTCCATCTTCCATGGACAGAGCCTGATCTGTTGTGGCCTCTTTTGAGGTTATATCCTGCCATTCTACAATGGGCTCTATGCTCAATATTTCGTCGCCTGATTCAAGCCGATCGAGAGTATTTTTGCCGCCCACAATGTGGCCGAGCAATCCACGGCCCTTTGGTGTGCCGTAAGCTGCGGTATGTCTTCTCCTTATGAATATGATCTGGGTATTTTCTCTATCAAATCCGGCTGCTCCGAGCACTACCTCCCATCGGCTATATTCCTGGGCATCACGTTCAAAAGAGATGGTTGAGGCAAACGGCCCGAAGGCGATGCCATCAGTTGAGGCCCATCTAACGGTAGATATTGATATTTTTTCTATGTTCTCGTGCCAGATCTTCTGCAGATCGTTATCAATTAGCTCTATTCTCAGTTTGCCCTTGGTGGTGTTAAGCCAATAGGAATTGGTCCGGAGACTTTTCTCACCGCGACCTTTGACAATTCCTATTATTGCGCCATTCGCAGGATGGGCGCAGGCTTTGCCCAGGGCATCGGCAAGTTGCGCCCCAGGCAATAGCTCAATCTCTCTGCCATCAACGAAGACTTTCAAATTAACTCCCCAGCATCTCCTTCTCTTCCTGTTGCGTGATCTTGGCCAAGACCTCGCTGGGAAGACCGGTGAAAATCGCCTGCCCGTCGCGCATAAGCATGGCTCGGTCGCAGATGTTTTTCACGAAATCCATGTCGTGGCTGACAATGACAAACGTCTCTCCCAGCTCCTGACGAGCATTGAGTATGGACCGCGTAACCTCGATCTTGGTAATGGCATCCATAGTGCCAGTAGGCTCATCCAGGATCACTATTCTCGGCTCTTTTATTAATACCTGTGCCATGGCCACGCGATGCCTCTCTCCTTCAGAGAGCTCGTCCGGCATCTTGGACAACACTGCTTCTGCCTGCTCTTCAGTGAATCCCACCGTCTCCAGAGTGTGAATGGCCTTTCTCTCAGCCAGCTCGAAGGGCAGAGAGAGGCCAATTGCCTCGGTCAGGTTTTCTATGACACTTCGGGAGGGGTAAAGCGTATACTCCTGATGGAGAATGCCAATATATTTGGTGGCTCGCCCGCGACCGTTAGATCCGAGTACAACCATGTCCACCCAATCATCTCCTACCCGCACGAATATACTGCCATCGGTAGGTGTAATAATCCCGCTCACCATCTTGGAAAGAGTGGTCTTGCCGCCACCGGAAACGCCAACCAGGCCGAAGATTTCGCCCTCCTTCACTTCCAGGCTGACACTGTCCACGGCTTTCACCACGCCCCGGTCTATGCTGATATATCTCTTTGCCAGGTTGTTTGCCTTGATTATAGGCTCCCCCATTTCTACTTCTTCTCGCTTGCCAAGCGTTCCGGCCATGGCCAGGAACGTGGCTGCGATATCTTTGGGTTTGCCTTCTGCTTTGATCTCTCCGCCATCCAGCAAAATAGCTCTGTCAGTCAGCTCGACCATGACATCTTCCCAGTGGCTGGTGATGATCAGAGTCATATTGAAGTCCTTGACGGCACGCTTGATGGATTCATGCACGACTTTGGCCGTTGACGGATCGAGTGTTCCAGTCGGCTCGTCGGCCAGCAAGATCATGGGCGACTTGGCAAGCTGTCGGGCCAGGACGACGCGCTGCTTTTCTCCACCGGATAGCTCTCTAGCTACATGCATCAGCCTGTGGGACAGATTTACTTCATCTAAGAGGTCGGCGGCGCGGTGGACGCTCATGGTGTCTCCTTTTTCCTCTACGGCTCGCATGACATTTGTTATCACACGCTCATCACCATAAAGGGCAAAGGTTCTCTGCAACATAATGGCGATTCGGTTTACAATGTCACGCCTAAGAGGATCGTTTATGTCCAAAGCCACAAAATCAGCTTCGATTGGTTTTAGGACTCCGCCGCATTTGCATTTTTCTCCGGCACGGCCAGGCAGCTCTACGTGACGGCATTTCTCGCATCTGGCCACATGGAATATCACGCTTCCGCTCATGCCTGGAAATGACTCCACACCACGCAAGACATGCATCAATACACTCTTGCCGCAGCCGCTCCTTCCTAAGATTCCTACCGATTCGCCCTCACCTATAACCAGATTTATATTGTGAAGAGCTACAACATCACCGAATCGAACTGTCAGATCCCGTATCTCGATAAAAGGTGCCAAATCTATCATGCCCCATAATTCTCACTGTAATGTAAGGTTGATCTGCTAGCAATCCTGGCATAATGCTACTTAAGTTTATCCGAAGCTTTGAATGTGCCCTTCTGATAACGATTGTTAAAGTTTTCTCAATGAAAAGATCAAGGCGGTCTTACTTTGGAATGAATCTTCTTGCTCAATATTTCGATGCAATAGATTATATCTTGTAGAATTGAGGGGATTGTCTATGGAAACCCTGCAAGCAATAAAGACCCGCCGGAGCATACGCAAGTTTTTAGATAAGCCAGTTTCCGGCGAGATGGTGAGAGATCTCCTGGAAGCGGCTATGTTTGCGCCTTCCGCCGGAAACGAGCAGCCCTGGCAGTTCATAGTATTAAGTGAACGCGAGATTCTCGATAAGGTACCCAATATTTGTGCCACAGCTTCCATGTGCAGGCAGGCGCCCCTGGCGATCTTGGTTTGCGGAGACTCTTCTTTGGAAAAGTACCCCAAATTCTGGGTGCAGGACTGCTCTGCCGCAATGGAGAATCTCCTGCTGGCCGCGCATGCTCAGGGGCTGGGGGGTGTCTGGGTGGGAATTTATCCCTTAAATGACCGCGTAGAGGCTTTTCGCAGGCTTTTAGGCATGCCCGAAGAGATAACTCCATTTGCCCTGATGGCGCTGGGATATCCAAATGAAGCACCCACGATGCCCAAGAGATACAGGGAAGAGAGGGTGCATTTCAACGGATGGTAGAAAAGTGATTGTGATCTTATCAAGCTATGCCTCTTATCAATCCTTCTTCTTCTTCCAGCTTGAGAAGTGCTCTTTTTCTTCTGCTGTAGGTTACAAAGGTAATTATGGCTGCAATCGCGATGGAGCCGAAGAGTGCTGTCAGGGAGATCAAGATTGATGAGAAGAGTCCCTCAACCATCCCTTTTCCTATAGCCAGGACTGCTTGGGGCCCGTCTCTGCCTGAATAGGAGGCATTGACCTCATAGATTCCTGCGCGCTCGATGCTAAAGGCCATTATGGATCGACCGCTGCGCCCTCCCAGGCTGTAGGTGAAGCTGGTGTTTGCCGGATAGGTGGCCAGGTCAAGGCCTGTGGACTTTTCCCGTACACGTACCTCCAGACCGGATATTTGCTCACCAGTGCTGTAGAACTTGCCGCTAAAGTAGCTGTTGTTCTCGTAGAAGACGATATATTCGCCCGGTTCAAAGAGAAACATGTCTGATCTTCCCGGAGCTAACATCTGCAAGAGACCGCTTTCTGCATCAGAAATACCGGAATAAATGGAAGCGGCAAATGCAGCAAATCCTATGATTATTACCAGCACGGCCAGGCCATAATACCAAATGCCTGGCTGAATATTATCGCTATTCATCGTAAACCCCATCTGCCAATGTAAGCCTGCACATCGAATTTTCTCTTTGCGCCATTGTAGTTCATGTATCGCACCTTGCCAAAGATCGCTCTCTCTTTCCAGGCTCGATCGTGAAGGCCGCCCAGGCTCCAGGCAATTGCTGTATATCCATTGGGATCTCTGCCGTCCAGTTCAAACCTATCGTTCAGATAGATAGCTGCGGCTTGGGCAGCCTCGGGTGATTCCGTCCACTCAAGGATCTTTTTAGCCCAGTACATCCTCATGTAGCCGTGCATCTTTCCTGTTCGAAGCATCTCCTGCTGGGCAGCATTCCAAAGTTCGTCGTGGGTGTTGGCCTTCTCAAGTTCAGAAAGGGTGTAAAGGTATTCTCTTCTATCTTTTTCGTGCTCCTTGAGACTCTTGATTGCCCAGGCTGCAAATCCCTGCATATCATCATAATGCTCATTGTAGTAGCAGTAATTCTCAGATAATTCTCTTCGTACTATCAGCTCCTCTAAAAATGCGCCGGCATCTTTGCGACTTCTTAATGCCTCCAGAGCTATGCGTTGAGCTGAGATCTGGCCGAAGTGCAGATAGGGAGAAAGGCCGGACTGGCCATCAATGTTGGGATTATTTCTATCCTTTTCGTAACCGTCCAGCTTAATCTCCAGGAAATAGTCCAGTTGCTTCATGGCCGCCGCTTCTCCCGGCACTATCCATTCTGCTTGCGCCATCGCATCTGCTCTTAAAGATCTTTCGGCCTCCTGCCAGTCATTCTCGATAGGGCCATTTGCATTGGGATAATTGAGTACTTCTTTATTAAGCGCTTTCTTTTGCAAGATCGGGAATTCGTCGAGAAATTCAAAGAGAAGGCGATGCACTTTGGGGCGAAAGCTGTAGGCTGCCCATTCCTGTTTTTGGGATGCCTGCCAGCAGGGAATGATGTTGTGGGCATCCACCTCGTAAAGAGAGATATCATTCACATCAGCAACCATGCTACTGCATTCCCTGCTTTGCCGAAGAGGGGAAAAATCACATACTAATGCACCTGCATTCATCTCTCCAAGTAAGTGAGAGATCTCTCTGCCGGGATCGCCATGGAGGAGGAAAAAGGGAATATTATGGGCCTGCAGATTATTTTCCACCTCTTTTAGACCTTGCAGCAGAAAGAGATACTGCATTGCGCTCACACCTAAGAACTGGGGGAGCAGGCAAAAGGCCACAGCCAGATAAGAGCCGCGCTCTTTGGCCAGTTCTCCGGCAAAGAGCAGAGCCCAGTTGTCGCTTACGCGCTGGTCGCGACTCATCCAATAGATCACAGGGCCTGTTTGTTTCTCTTTCTTCAAGGCTCTTACCCTTTTAGGATTGGTGAGCATAACGGCTATTACTGTTCTTATTACTATTTATAGAATTATTGCTGCATGGCGTTAAAAAGTCTAAGTGGTAATGATCTCTCAAAAACTAGCCGATCACATAAAATCATGGTGACTAAGTGCGAAATGCCCTTGAAGAGGCAAAATGAGATGCCCCGGCAGAAGTTAAGTCAGAAGATTGTCTATGAAGCCTAATACATAAAAATATCTTCCGAAAGACCTATAAGGCATCGAGGAGAGCAGAAGGCCAGTTTGTATAGGTCGTCTCAATGACATACGATATCCTATGGTGCTATGATGTTGATTCTCAGAAACGGAACATTGATTCCTACATCTCGCCGGTCGCAGATAAAATGCTGGGATTGCCGGATGACACCATCAGAAACAGCTTTCAAAGATATTTTTTGTATGTGCATCCCGATGACTTGCTATTTGTGCAGGAGATGCTTTCCGAATGTATGGTGAGGCCTGCAAAAGAGAAGACCGCGAAATACCGTTTGCTAAAGGCTGACAAAACGACGCTTTGGGTTCGTTCCAGATGTCATGCAAATTGGCAGCCCGACGGCCGGATCAGTATTTTTGGTTCTACAATTGATATCAATGACAGCAAGCAGGCAGAGGAAGAACTCAAGGAATCAAAGCTACGATTGGCCAATATCATCGATTTTCTGCCCGATGCCACATTTGCCATAAATCAGGATGGAAAGGTTCTCGCCTGGAATCATGCTATTGAGGTTATGACCGGTGTACCAAAGAGGGAGATGCTGGGCAAAAGCAATTATGCCTATGCAGTACCGTTTTTTGGCGAAGCCAGGCCGATTCTTATCGATCTCATCTTCCAAGAAATGCCGAAATTCGAACAGGAATATATATCTCTCAAGAGAAAAGGAAACCAATTGATTGCCGAGGCCTTTGTGCCCCAACTCAACCAGGGCAAGGGTGCATATCTCTGGGGTATTGTCTCTCCTCTTTATGATAGCTGTGGCAATATTGTGGGAGCAATTCAGTCCATTCGTGATGTCTCCGACAAAAAATGGGCGGAGGCGGCGCTAAAGGGAAGCGAGAAGCGCCTCATGCGGGCTGAGGAGATAGCCCATTTTGGGCACTGGGAACTCTCATTAGACGAGAAAATGATGCGCGCATCAAAGGGAGCAAAGCGCATTTATGGTTTGGAGGGCGAGAAATGGCCGCTTTCCGATGTACAAAAAATTCCCCTGCCCGAATACCGCGCTCTCCTCGACAGTGAACTTTCAGAATTGGTTATGAATGCAAAGCCATATAATGTGGAATTCAAAATTCAAAGGCCATCCGACGGACAGATTCTTGATATTCATTCACTGGCAGAATACGATCCCGCAAAAAGAATGTTGTTTGGAGTCATAAATGATGTCACACAGCGCAAGAGCGCAGAGGAAGAGATCAGGTCAAATCTTGAGGAACTCGAGAGATCCAAGACACTGATTCAGCAATCAAATTCGCTGCTTTCAGCAATTATGGCAAGCCCCAATAATATCGTCGTTTTTGCACTGGACAGAGAATACAGATATATGGCATTTAATCAAAATCATAAAAATACTATGTTGGCTATTTGGGGGGTTGACATCAAAATAGGGGCTAATATGCTTGATTACGTTACAGATGCCGCTGACCGCAGCAAAGCAAAGCGAAATTTTGACCAAGCACTGGTGGGCGAGCACCTGGTTATTATTGAGGCATATGGAGACAACGATCTGCAGCGTCGCTATTATGAGGACCATTACAGCCCCATCAGAGGCGAAGACGGCTCTATTATCGGACTGACTGTATTTCTATTCGACATAACAGAGCGCAGGCGCATGGAGGAAGAGCTGCAACAAACCAATCACGATCTGGAAATTGCCATTAAGCAGTCTAATGAATTGGCCAAGCAAGCCAGGCAGGCCAATACTGCCAAGAGCGAATTCCTGGCCAACATGAGCCATGAGATCCGCACTCCTTTAAACGGCGTTATCGGCATGACCGCTCTGCTGCTGGATATGGATTTAGATGCAGAGCAGCATGAGTATGCACAAATAGCCCATATCAGCGGTGAGATGCTTCTATCTCTAATCAACGATATCCTTGATTTCTCCAAGATTGAAGCC
This sequence comes from Methanothrix sp., assembly GCA_041305465.1. Lineage (GTDB taxonomy): Archaea > Halobacteriota > Methanosarcinia > Methanotrichales > Methanotrichaceae > Methanothrix. The sequence continues at coordinate 11,208 of JBFYLJ010000066.1, read as the reverse complement.
CACAAACTGGAAATGGAAATGCTGGACATCGATATTCGCTCACTTATTAAAGAGACTGCAAATCTCCTGGCATTCAGTGTCCAGGAGAAGGGGCTGGAATTGCGCTGTCAGGTGGAGACGCAAGTTCCATCCAGGCTGATAGGCGATCCTGGAAGGCTTTGCCAGATTCTTATAAACCTGGGCAGCAATGCTGTAAAGTTCACTGATAAGGGCGAGATAGAAATTCGCGCCTGCTTGGAGAGTGAAGATGAAATAAATGCCACAATTCGCTTCTCTGTCAGAGATACAGGTATCGGCATCCCGGCAAATCGGCAGGATATTCTCTTCTCACCTTTTTCACAATTGGACGGCTCGACTGCACGCAAATACGGCGGAACTGGCCTCGGTCTGGCCATATCCCGACAGCTTGCCGAGCTGATGGGTGGTAGTATCGGCCTGGAAAGCAAGGAGGGCATAGGCTCCATCTTCTGGTTCACAGCCGTTTTCGAGAAGAAGATGGCAAGGCCGGGATCGAAAGATGATGAGTCCATGAAGACTAAAGGAAAGATCGCGATAGATTCCATCGTCACGAGGCCAGCTATTTCCCAATCATCCAAACGAAAAATGCGCATCCTGGTTGCGGAAGATAACCCCGTAAATCAGAAAGTGGCCCAGGCATTGCTCGCAAAGTTGGGGCTACAATCGAATGTTGTTTCTAACGGTCAGGAGGCAGTCAATGCACTTCAGATCACACCCTACGACCTGGTGCTGATGGACTGCCAAATGCCTGAGATGGACGGTTACGAGGCCACGAGCAAAATCCGTCAGCCAGGATCAAAGGCACTCAATCCAGGAATACCCATCATCGCCATGACTGCTCTCGCAATGCTTGGAGATAGAGAGAAGTGTATTCAGGCCGGAATGAACGATTTCATTGCCAAGCCGGTCTTGCGTAAAGATCTGACAAAAATGCTTACCAAGTGGCTGGATTTATAAAGTCAAAGCTAATGCTATCTATAGTGCATTGCCACCTGCGAAACGAATGGATGATTAGTGGAGAAAAATCTTCCAACAGATCTATCAATCAGAACTATACATTAGTGTTAGTGATAATCATGGGCGGTGAGGAAGAATGGCTTGTGGCCGAGGTCAATGCAGGCATCGCCGAAAGAAAGCAGTCGGAGCTAGCGCTACGACGAGAGAAGGAACTGGCTCAGCTATATCTTGATATTGTAGGGACAATAATTATCTCCATCAGTTTCGACCATACCGTAAGTCTGGTCAACCAGGCTGGCTGTCGTCTGCTGGGATACCATGAAGATGAGATTATAGGCACCAACTGGTTTGAGCGTTTTTTGCCTGAACGGGAAAGAGTAGGCGTTGAACAGATATTTGATCATTTGATGGCCGGGATTATTGAGCCGGTCAGGCGTGTAGAGGGCATAGTACTGACCCGCAATGGCGAGGAGCGAATTGTCTCCTGGCTTAACACCATATTAAGAGACGAGGCGGGCAATATCACAGGTACCCTTTCATGCGGCGAGGATATTACCGAGCGCAGGAAAGCAGAGGAGAAGATTGCATCATCGCAAGCGCTTCTAAATGCTACCCTCGATTCCATACCTGATATTATCGCGATACAAAATCCGGATCATACAATCGTACGCTATAACCGCGCAGGATATGATTTCCTGAATCTTTCCCATGAGGTGGTTTTCGGGCGACGATGCTACGAACTAATCGGACGGAGTATTCCCTGCGAAGAATGTGCATCCGCGAAGGCGCTCAAGACCAAGAAGTTGGAACAAAATGAGAAGTATTTGCCTGAATATGGAGTTTATTTTGACTGCCGATCGAACCCTGTATTTAATAAAGACGGAGAGATCGAATTCATAGTCGAGCAGCTTCGGGATATAACCGAGCGCAAGCAGGTCGATCTAAGCCGTGCACGTTCCTTGGAACGCCTGGAGCGGTTGAACTTGCTTATGCGGACTCTGCTAAGCCCTGGCAAATTGGAGCAGAAACTTAAGAAGATCACCGATGGAGTAGTGGATATATTTGGGGCCGACTTTTGTCGCATTTGGATTACCGGTCCCGGAGACCTATGCGATGCAGGGTGCGCACATGCAGCATCGACTGTTGGACCGCACGTCTGCCTTCATAAAGATCGATGTCTCCGACTTCTTGCCAGTTCGGGACGATATACTCATACAGACGGAGTGTTTTATAGACGAGTGCCTTTTGGTTGCTACAAGATTGGGCGCATCGCATCAGAGAAGGAGCAGAGATTTCTTACCAACGATGTGCAAAGCGATCCTCGCATTCACAATCACGAATGGGCTAAGGAGAACGGCCTTGTCTCATTTGCCGGCTATCAGTTGTGTCACCCTGGTGGTGATGCCCTGGGAGTCATGTCGCTCTTCAGCAAGAAACCTATCACCTGCGAGGAAGATGCCCAGCTTAATATCCTGAGTAATACGATCACTCAGGTCATTCAAACTGCCCGTGCGGATGAGGAGCTGCTTGAGACTCTTAACGAAGCGACCAGACTTAACAGGTACCTCAATGAGCAGACTGCCCGAGCCAATGAGATGGCAGATCTTGCCAAAAAGGCCAGCGCAGCCAAGAGCGAATTCCTGGCCAACATGAGCCATGAGATCCGGACTCCCTTGAACGGCATCATCGGTATGGTCGGATTACTGCAGGATATGAATTTAAATGCCGAGCAGCTTGAATACGCAAGAATCGCCGGTATCAGCGGCGGAATACTGTTGTCTCTCATCAACGACATCCTGGACATCTCTAAGATCGAAGCGCACAAGCTGGTGCTTGAGACATTGGACTTCGATCTGCGCTCTGTTCTTGACGATACGGCAAATCTCCTGGCTATCGGGGCTCATGAGAAAGAGCTGGAGCTGGTCTATCTGGTGGAGCCCTCTGTGCCTTCGTCGCTAAGGGGCGATCCAGGAAGACTACGCCAGATTCTGGTCAACTTGGGCAGCAATGCAGTGAAGTTCACTGCCCATGGCAAGATAGAAATTCGCGTCAGCTTGGAGAACGAGGACGAAAGAAAAGCCACAATTCGTTTCTCTGTCAGCGACACAGGTATCGGCATCCCGGAGAATCGGCAAGACCTTCTCTTCTCACCTTTCTCGCAGTTGGACGGCTCAACCACGCGCAAGTATGGCGGAACCGGCCTGGGTCTGGCTATATCCCGGCAGCTTGCCGAGCTGATGGAAGGTAGGATCGGCCTGGAAAGCAAGGAGGGCATAGGCTCTACCTTCTGGTTCACAGCCATTTTCGAAAAGCAGCCGTCAAGGCCTGCATCGCCAGGTGATCATGCAAAAATCGAGACAGAAGGTGCTACTGAACAGATCGGGCAGCCAAGATTTTATCAATCGTTAAAACACAAAATACGCATTCTTGTGGCGGAAGATAACCCTGTAAACAAGAAAGTAGCCCAGGCATTGCTCGCAAAGATGGGGCTGCAATCTGATGTTGTGTCCAATGGCCGGGAGGCCGTAAACGCGCTCCAGACCACTCCCTACGACCTGGTGCTGATGGACTGCCAGATGCCTGAGATGGACGGTTACGAGGCCACGAGCAAGATCCGCAAGCAAGGGTCCAAAGCACTCAATCCATGCATCCCAATCATTGCCATGACTGCTTTTGCTATGCAAGGAGATCGGGAGAAGTGTATTCAGGCTGGAATGAACGATTTCATTGCCAAGCCGGTCTTGCGTAGAGATCTGGCTAAAATGCTCGACAGGTGGCTGGCAATGACGGTGGATGGCAAGCCGCTGCGATCTCTTGATATTCATTGAGGAGAGATAATCTCTTGTGAATGGTCCAAGCGAACTTTCCGAGCATGAGAAGAAAGAGATGCTCGATTTAGCATCAGGCATGGACAGAATTATACTTCTCCTCCTCTTTGATACAGGCCTTGATCTTGAATGCCTGATCAATCTTCGCGTCTCTGATCTGGACATGGAGAGAGGACAGCTTCGTATTAATGAGAACAGAAAGATTCAGCTTTCCCGTGCAACGCTTTCTGAGATCAAGCAATATATTAAATCCCATCCTGGGCAGGTTCATCTCCTGGAAGGAAGGTGCGCAAAGCCCGTAACCACCAAGTGGAAGCGATGCGTGCTGGAAAGCCTGCTGCTGAAATCTAAGCAATAATGGAAAATAATATGAATGGCTGGGCAAATCACCTCCCATGCAATATTCCGAGGGCAGCCTGGGCCGGGTCTTCGTTCTGAGGATGGATCATGGCGAAGATCTCATCGAATCGCTGCAAAAGTTCCTGAAAGAGAAAAAAATAGAGTCTTGTACCGCCCTTTTCATGGGGGCACTGCGTGATGGTCGGGCAGTGACAGGTCCAAAGTTGCCGGTAGTTCCTCCTACGCCAAATTTTGAAGCCTATGATAGCGCCTGGGAGGTCTTCGGTATGGCTACGGTTTATCCATCTATTGAAGGGCCGAAGCTGCATATCCATTCCGGAATAGGGCGAGGCCAGCAGTCACTATTGGGATGCATTCGAGATAAGGCTCAGGTCTACCTGATTGTGGAAGCGATCTTATTCGAGATCTGCGGCCTTTCTGCAGAGAGAGCCTGGGATGAAAATATGCAGCTCTATCTGCTTTCCTTGAAGAATCGGCTTTAAATCTTCGATTTATATAAAATGATAATCTCGCTGCATCGCGAAGGGCAGGTATATCTCTGGAATCAGATGCATGCATTTCTGCCGAGGAAAGCAGCATCTGTAGATACTTGCCAATTTTTAATAGCAGCATAGACTCAATTATTGCCAATAGTTTGCCTGATATGGCGACAGCTATTAATAAGAGTACTTTAGCCCTGTCTCTAGAAAGATAAGGGCAAAACGAAAGCTAAGTCTCTGCTCTGCCTATTGAATTTAATATGAGTTATATGCAATATAATATTCTAATATCTTCTCAATTTTGTCAAATTTAGTACATCAGACCGCAAGGTTAATTTTTTTGTGGGTATGTGTATAGTTCATGGATATCTATCTGTACACATGTGTACACTTTAAGTGTCTATTAATACTAGTTAATATTCTTTAGCGCACAGGAGAATTGAATGAGACTTAGAGTAGTTAGCTCAAAAAATGAGATTTCAAATCTCAATCCCAATGAGAAGATGGTTCACTTGGCTTTTCGTGCCAGCAATGTAGATTTTCTCAGCTTGATGCAGAGATGCCCCAGGCTGCGAATGATTCAGGTGCCACCATCCTACCACAAGACAATGTCCAATGCCATCCAGGTATTCCTGGACATGCAGGGCATTGAGCTATTGGAAGGAGATGTCTGGGGCCACAGAAAGGACCTGGACGAGTACTTCACCGTGGAGGATGCGACTTTAGAGGAGATCAGCTCCCTGGTCGCCAGCGGTACCGCCATGGAGGATCTGGCCAGCCAGATCCAGAAGAAGGCCAGACTCGGCCCGGATCTCATCAAGTATATCGCAAAGAGTAAGATCACTGCTTAAAGTAAGTTAAAGCCGAGTATCCAGGACCGGGTGAGAATTGTCCGGTTCTTCCTTTTCTTTTTTTTAAAATTTCCTGGCCTATTTGTCAATCAGGCTTTAATAACTATCGTCTTGGCGATGCTATCACCGAGTCTCTGCTTATTATCGGAACGCCAGATGAGGATAGCACCGATGAGATAGACGAATAGTCCATCGATGATCCTGAGGATATTCCTTGTCAAAGCCTGGTTCATATCGATCGGCCCTCCATCTTCCCTGACCACCTTGATCTTGGTTACCATCTTGCCGATGGTCTGTCCTTTTGATCCTTCAAGGATGGTGAAATAGCCGATGTAAATTACGAAATAAAGTAGGCTAATCCACCATGGGACCATTCTCTGTGTCATCATACCAAAACCGATCCCGCTACCGATGGCTCCGATAATGATTCCCACAATTAAGTTATCAATAATGATTGAGACGAGCCGAATTCCTATTCCCTGGTACTCTCTTTTCTCGATGGGATTTCCTGAATTTGATAAAATTTCACTTGTCATGAATCCTCCTGGCTAACTTGTAAACAATTCCAACTTTATTCAACAATTCTATTCTCTTATCCGATAAAGTCTGTCGATTGCCGTCGATCCATTTTCTCCATCCGCTAGATAAATTAGCTCCATTTCATCATTGGAAATCATCGTACCCAGGCAATAGCCTTTATCAAACTCGGCAATATAGAGCGTCTTACCATCCAAACCAATGGCTCCTGCAAAGCCTTCGCTACCTTTGGTATCGTTATCCACTTGATATGTGATATTTCCTGCGAAGATGCGCTCTTCCTGCTCTGAGATGGCAAGAATGAGGCTTTCGTTTTCTGCCGAATTGGAAAATCCGATCCCATTATCATACGAACTCCACTTTGCAGTCCAAATCCCAAGCAGGTCTGGAACTTGGGCAGCAGATATCCCCATGACCAGAAAGGCCATGGCCAACGGTACAAAACACCAAATCCGTTTCATGCATTAATTATATGCTCATTTATCTATTATATATTTTGCCTAATGTATGGAGATGTCCAACTCCACCACTATCGGTCCGATCGGATCACCGCCAGCCCCCTGATCAGTGTCCCTTTTCGAAATCGTGAGCTTATGTTGTAAATTATAATCGCTGACGCTGGAAAATTTCTAAAATCCTGATAACCGGGCGTGCGGCCCGAAGCATACCACGTCCCCTCGGGTGTGATGGCCGCATGCCGTTGATTTTTCCTGCCCTAGTTTTCCGCAGCCTTCTAGCTCCCCTCCATCATCATCTGGGCAGCTTTGTAATAAGCATCGCGGGGCATTAGCACCTTGCTCACCTGATTTTGCAGCTGCGCGGAGATAATTCCCTCTCTGGCGAGTTGGCGACCGGCTTCTCTCGCGGCCCGGAAAATTCCCTCTACTAACCCGGTCTCCCCTGCCTTTACCATCTCCTTGACTCCTTCTGCCATAGGGCGGAGCAGAGCTCCGACAAAGTCACTGCTGCCGTCCGGCATGCCATAGATGGCCTTCATCTGCATGAGCAGCGGATCGAACATGGACATCTCCCAGGCGCCGCAGGTGGAAACGAGAACAACCTTCTGCTTTTTTGCCCTCCGGCTCCCTGGCACATAAATGGGCATTTGTCTGTCCATCAGGTTTTTCAGGGGGCCTGTCACTCCGGCGTAGTAAACCGGACTCGCCCAGACAATGATATCCGCCTCTTTCAGCTTGGGTACGAGCATCTGCATGTCATCCTTCTGGCTGCATATTCCCGGATTCTTAAACCAGCAACTCATATCCCCATTGCAGGGTCCTATTTTCAGCTTCATGGTGTAGAATACTTCCACGTCGCAGCCAGCATCCCTCAAGCCATCCAGGAAAGGATTGAGAATCATTGCCGTATTGCCCCCTTCCATATGAGGGCTGCCATTTATTGCAAGAACCTTCATGGTAATCATTTAAAAGCTCAATCAATAAATAATGATCGTAATCGAATAGAAAGCTATATTGACCGGGACAATTTATGTAACGGCCTGAAAATGTCCTCGTATTCGGCGTATAGCGGAAATGGTCTTGATCAGATAGATCCCTTTGATGCCAATGACTCCAACCTCTGGCGCAAAGCCGAGTACCTGGGTCGCTATCTCTTTGCGGCGGATTTTCTTCGGCCATATAAGCCGGGTCTTGTGGTTGATATCTCCTGCGGCCTGGGATACGGAGCTGCACAGCTATGCAGCGTGGCCGGGAGGGTTATTGGCGTTGATAAAGATAGGACTCTGATGGAGCTGGCCCGTCAGAGGTTCAAGATGCCTAACCTGTATTTTCTCCATAAAAACCTGGATGAAGACGAATTGCATCCTGAAATAGAAGATGGTAGTGCTGTAGCTGTGGTCAGCTTCGAGACCCTGGAGCATCTGCTCGATCCCTCTCAGGCCGTAGCCAAGTTCTCAAGAATCCTGCAGCCGGACGGTTTTTTTATCTGCTCTGTTCCTAACGTCCTTTCCGAGTCCGGTGATAGTTCCGGTCTTCCCAGAAACAAGTCCCACAAACAGTGGTTTAATTATGGATCGCTTTCCAGGCTCGTGGAACAAAGCGAGATGCGGGTGATCTACCGACTGGGCCAGTCCTGGTCTAAAGCGCTATTTCGAAGAGAGCAGCAACTGTCCAATGCCAAGCGAATAACTCGAAAGCTTGCCGATGAGCCGACCTTGCATTCGCCTGAGATGATGCGCTGGCTCTCTTATGTTGCAGCCTATCCAACGGTCGAGGATGTGGATGGTTCATACTCTATCATCATTGTTGCCCAAAAAAATTGATCGGGAGAAAACTGAGAATGAAGTTGAAATGCCATCCTTACTATTAAAGAGAATATGTTGTATAAAGCAACTGTATTGATAAAGCGTGTATGTTATGATCATTTGATGAAATATATATAATCTACTATGGGGCTGATAGCTTTTTGCTAAATTGTTGATTAACAATTTTTCATAATTATCCGTTATCATGGCAAATAAAGCTATTGAAATTCAACATATATAAAAAATTTATTAATAGGTGTTGTCTCATAAATAGAAAGTTAGATAAGTATATCTAGTATGACATTGATACTAAATTGATTAGTACAGTTGTAGATCGCAAACGATAGCTGCATCAAATATCATCCTTAATACTGATTAATTTGTGGGAGGGATTTGAATTGGAATGGTTTGCATTCGCATTCATTGGAACGATTTTCTTCTCTGTTGCTGGATTGCTGGATAAGTTTCTGCTCAGCAGCTATACCGACGATTCCAATGCGTATATCGTATGCCAGGTATTGGCTTCGCAACTCTTTGCCATTCCGGTGTTTTTGATAGCCGGCGCGGAATTTGTATATCCGCAATCTCTTTTTGCTCTTCTCTTCGGAAGCTTGCAGGTATTTCCCTGCTTTTTTTACATGAAGGCCCTATCAATTGAAGAAATATCTAAAGTATCTGCGCTGGAATACGTTTATCCTTTATTTGTATTCATGGGCTCTGCACTTCTCTTAGGTGAAGTTTTGGAGCTAAAACATTATGCTGGAGGACTATTGCTTGTCGTCGGCACTCTGCTCATATCCTACAAAAAAAAAGGATCTGATAGAACAGATTTATACAGTAATGGCTCTAATAACAATAGCTTAATCAACGAGCCATTTGGACGGATAATCAGTTCTCTTTCTCCTGTCATCAAGCCATTCATATCGTACTGGGTCTTAACCGCCGTCTATTATCTTTCCCTGAAGTATCTGCTCATCTCTATCGATGGATGGGATCTCTACGTTTGGTCATCTCTGGGCAGTCTTATGGTGGTCTTGCCTCTCATGGGCATCTCGACCATCCGCACCGAGGTCAAGAGCTTCTTCAGTCAAGGTGGCTTGGCAGTGGGTGCTTTAATCTCAGAGGAGACTTTTCAATTCTTGGGTATCATATTCACCATTTTTGCCTATGCCATCGGATCGGTTACTCTGGTATCAAGCATAGGAGCACTTCAGCCCATCATGACAGTACTCATCATCCTGGGTTTGGGAGTTCTTACCCCTAAGCTGGCCAATGTGATAAATGAAAAGACGGATTGGTGTTCTTTGAAACTGAAAGGAATTTCGTTCTTTGTGGTAGCGATAGGCATATACTTTGTGAGCTGATCCTAAATGATCTCTCGCAAGAAGTCTTGGTAGCACTGGTAAGCGCTATTACTGAAGCAGACGGCGATGACCTCCATACCGCTGCTCCTCTCCTGGAATGCGTTCATCTCTCTAAGGGCAATGCGGCAGGCTCGCTGCATAGGGAAACCATAAACTCCGGCACTAATCGCCGGAAAGGCTATGCTCCTTATGCCGTACTGCTCAGCCAGGATCAGAGAGTTTCTGTAGCAGCAGGCCAATAGATCATCCTCCCCGTTGTCTCCGCCTCGCCAGATGGGTCCTACGGTATGAATGATCCATCTTGCTGCAAGATGATATCCTCTGGTGATACAAGCCTCGCCCGTCGGGCAGCCTCCGATGCGACGGCATTCCTCCAGGAGCTGTGGGCCTGCGGCATTATGAATGGCACCATCCACGCCTCCGCCTCCTACAAGAGAGTTGTTGGCGGCGTTGACGACGGCATCGACCTTGAGCGTGGTGATATCGGCCATTAATACGGATATCTTGTCTGAATCTCTGGGATGCCGGTCCATATCTTGGATTTCCTTCTATGACATTCATTTTTCTATCTGTTATAATTATTGCGAGCTAGAATTTTGCTTATCAAGATCCTCTTTTTAGTATTCGAGACACGAGAATTAGTCATATCACAGCGTTCTGCAATCTCTATTGCAAGCTGCATGAAGTTATCTCTGGCATCAAAGACAACATTTTGGTGCGATCCAATGGCCCCGTCGGCTGGCAAGAGATGAAATATAGGTTTGTGCGCCTCCTGGGCCATGGGCATAAGGCTGCGATAGTGCTTCATCAATCCTAGCTGGTTAGTATCTGTTTTTGCATTTGAGTTGGTTTCCAGGTTTAGAACATATTCCGCATAGACCATCGGAATCTTTTCTGCCCAGCGTTCATAGGCCCTAACTGGGCGGCCTAATCTCTCAACGTGCTGCATTATAACATAGCCCAATGGCTCCATTCGCCCTTCCGGCAGTTCGAGCTTTTTGATAGGATTTCGTTCTCTGCGATCTGTCCATTCATCTCGCCAAGCCCGGATGGATGGGCCCAGGTTTTTTAATCCTTGCAGGGAGAAGAGATCCGGTATTAAGGGAACTGCAAAATAGTCTGAGGCTACAAGAACTGAGCGGTTGATTGCGCCTAGATTTGGTCCGAGATCGATCAAAACAATCTCGATATCACGTTCATCCACTATTCGCTTAATTATGCGCCAGAAAGCGGATACGACCCGAACGGCTCGCTCTTTTCTGTCTAAGCATAAAGGCCACTGCTGGGATAACTCATCCTCAAATCGAGATAATGCTAGATCTCCAACAAGCAAATGAATTCTCTCGTCGATCTCCTCTGCATGAGGTCTCTCTAAAATATCACCAACACCTCGTAGGAGCGGTTCGATGCTACCATAAACGGTTTTGTTGTGCTCTCCATCCGGCCAAAACTCTTCCAGACGCTCCTCTTCCAGAAATGCAGCCGTTAGGTTGGCCTGAGGATCGAGATCAGCAGCCAATACCTTCAACCCCATGTCAGCATACATCCAGG
>JBFYLJ010000065.1:0-3128 GCA_041305465.1 Methanothrix sp. | reverse complement strand
CTCCCAAGACTCGCCAGGCCTCGGAGAGCATGGGCGGCTCTCCGTGTCAATCTTTTCATTTTAATTTTAGATGTTATGCCATGCAGCTTGCTGCTCGGACGCGCCGTAGCCTTCTGATTTATGGCGGCAGAAAGGCCAAAAAAGCTTGCAGCGGTGCATCCATTTAGAACGCAAAGCCTTTTATCATGTTGCTCTACATATATCATCAGACTTGCCTCTTTGCTTCTAGGTTAGCCATGGCTTGCTAGGTCTCGGCACCGGATGTCAGGCAGGTCGGTAGGCACATCGCCATTTCACCACTGGCGTTGGCAACTTTGCGACGAAGGAGCCCACACTCTTTCGTCGCGAAGACATAATTATTCTGCCTTCATCCCCCATAACCAAGTATCTAATCTATGATTCGTATCACATATTTCTATTGCCGTGATAGCAACAAAATATAAAACTGTTTTGCCTCGTATTGACAGGCTATGGTCTCGAATATCTATCTGATTAATAGTTATGCTTCGTTCGCTTTTGTAATTTTTACTTGATAAAAACTAAGGCTTAGTTTATCCGCTATACTGCTACAATATTTAAATAGTCGTAATATCTCCAGTTTTTGCGGTGAGGTGGACTTCGGAATGAAGCGGTAGGCGTTTTCGCTCCTCTCCAAGCGTGTGGGCGCTTGGTAGGGAACCGCTGTTTGCACCTGTAGATCGCCTTTCACCGGGAATGTCTCGTAGAATCGTGTGGTGAGATCGAAGATGTGCCATGTTGTGGGTGTCAATAGCCAGGCTCATGAGCCTTGGCAAGAGGTCGCTCCAATGGGGGCGACCGCGTGAAAAAAGAGTTTGCCGGGATTCTCCAGACCAGCTTCGGCATGATGGGTACCGTCCATTTCAGCCTGGAAATGCCCGGTTCCCTCATCGGAGATGCAAACCAGTTTCTGGAAGGGGCCAGAAGAAAGCGTGTTCTGGTGACGATCGAAACTCAGGAGCTGGAAGCTTGAAGATGTGCCGCCCCTGCTCCGCGGCCCTGGAGAGCACCAGGACCGCTCTGGGAGAGATCACAGGCCGCCTCAGGGAAGACGAATACGACATGCATAGCCTTCCCTCTGACCTCCGGATGAGCTTCATGGTTATGGCCGAGATGGCGCGCATGATGCACCTTCCCGGGCTGGATAGCGATATTGAGGCCCTGGCCAAGGCAGTCATGAGCCAGGTAGAGCCCCTTCATGCTGATCTATCTGATATTGCTTTGGAGGTTAAGAAGTGAATAAGACCTCCACTTATTACAAATCCTTAAATATAATAAGAATTACAGTTCCTTATAATGTTCAGGCTTCCAGGCCCGTGAGCAGATCTCTTCTGGGGGACTTTATCGATGTTTCTTGAGCCCCTCCGGGAGCCTGGGACAAGACTTGCCACTGAACATCATGGTGGCAAAGCTGGCCGTTTCTGGGGTTTTGAGAAGGTAGTGCTTGAGGATATCACCATCTACCGGCCTAGAAAGTGCCCACATTGCAAGCAGGAGGAAGTAATTTTCGATGAGCTAGATTTTCCCTATTGCCCTAGCTGTGGCACTGAACCCAACAAGTCCCAGCCAAAGAGGAGATCAAGGCCGGACATAGAGCGTTACAGGAGGTTGAAAGAACAGAAAAGAGGCAGAATAATATATAAATAATGAAGCCAGATACGTTCTTAAGATGGATGAAAAGGAGCTATTCAAAGAGATGGCCAAGCTCGATGACGAGTTGCAGGCCATGATTGAGGCTGATCCAGAGCTGGAAGAGATCTACGTCGAGGAGATGGGCGAAGCTCCCGGCTCAGTGGTCTACCTCCCCAGAGCCCCCACTCAAGAAGACTGGGCTCGTGCTCGGGAATTAGCCAATCAGAAATAGAGGTTTTTCATGTCTTTCAGGCCAAAGGATACCTTACGAATGCTAGCGGACGCTGGCGCAGACCCGGATTCTCTTCTAATCCTGGAGCGTCAGGAGAAGGTGGATTACAAAGAGCTGGGTCTTCCCACTCAGGGCATAGCCAAGGTCCTGCAGATCAGGGGAGTGCTCAGGTCAGAGGGCAAGAAGAGGATCAACTATCATAAGCAACGCAGCATCTGGGGCAGAGGTCCTTATTTCCCTGCTTTGAGGGACCACTACAAGAAAAATAGGATGGAGTTTCGCAAGGCTTGCGGACTGCCTTTGTGATACGTCTTCGCATAGCGATTATTGCATCAAATCTATTCAGCAGAATTTTATAAGCATATTTTCCTGCCCGTAAAGCATGGGTTTGCGCGCTGGAAAAGATTCATTCTTATAGTGTTTGGTACTGCGCTGGTCCAGGAGGTTAATTCGTCCAGGCTTTTTGTCCCGGCCTGAGGCCTAAGTCATGACGCAACTTTTTTAACTTTAGCAAAAAGTCAAGCGAGGATAGGACCTATTCTCTGTCTTGGCCTCCTTAGAGCTAAAATACGACGATCACCGGATAGCTGGGGCCGGGTTGGTGCAATATCCTGCATTTTCCCCCATTAAATCAATTTGACTCCCTTATTTTGGCCCGACCTCAGCCCGGAAATGACCGCCCTTTGGGAAACATGCCGTCTTCTTTGCAGGGCCTCTGTCTTCCTCCTGGGCGGTCTCGCTTTAAAAGCTGCCTTTTCTGGCAGATCGAGCATGAACGCACGGGGACGCGAGCGTTCCGGAAATACCCAGGGTTGAGCCTGGGGATCAGGAGAAAAGATCGATGGCGGGAATAATAGAAGACGCAGGTTCTAAACTGTTAACCGCAGGAATAGTCTCTTTAAAGGCTGCAAACCCGAAGGCTTGGGCCGCCTTCAAGGTTACGTTAGCTGCAATTGCTAAAGCGACTACTGAGCTGGAGAAGATCACAAATGATGACAATGTAACTACAGAAGAGATCTCTAATGTACTGACAATGGCCAAGGACTACGGAGCCATCCGGACTCTGCAAGATATGCTTTGGGGCATTTTCAAACATGTGAGAAGCTAAAGGAAGAGAAACTTTGCATCATTTTGCATCACTGCATCATTTTGAATCATTGGACTACTGCATCTCGAATATCTTTGCATCACTGCATCAAATCTGCATCAGGACTACTTTATGGCATTCGGAACATTGGCCCCATTC
>JBFYLJ010000064.1:0-4996 GCA_041305465.1 Methanothrix sp. | reverse complement strand
AGACCATGTTGTTGGCGTTCAGGCCCTGGTATGCCATGCCCAGGAGCTGGTGGCGCTCGAATATGCCCATAGCGTTGCCCATCTCGAACTCGCCGATCTGCTCGTAAATGGATGCGAGAGCTGCGGCGTTCATGGCGTTCCTCTTGGTGATTGCGGCGAGGTGGTTGGCCATGACGTTCCTGAGAGCAAAGCCCAGACCTTCATCGTTCTGGGGGATATTGAGAACAGATGCGACGTTTCCGCCGGACATGCCTACTGTCTGCGGGTACTCGCCCCAGACAGCGGCGTGGATCATGGGGGCCTCAATCAATGTGGCCTTGAAAGTCTGGATGAGTGCCTCAGTTGCTGCTGCGGCTGCGCCGGTCAATCCGACCACGAACTCAGAGGCAGCGTTGACCCTCATAGTTGGGATCTGGACGAGCAGCTGCTTGCCGCCGCCCAGGATCTGGACATTGGTGTCGTCGCCGGGGGTAACCTGCAATAGTGCCTTGATCTTATCAGCGAGAACGCCAGCGTTGGCAATAACATCATAATTCAGCTCGCGTCCCTTGATCTGCCTGCGGCCTCCTGCAACCTTTCCGGTCTTAAGGGCGCCTTCGATGCCGGCCAAGTTGACGGCTACGGTTCGCTTTGTGAGAGAAATAAGTCTCTGCATGGCCGCGTTCTTGAGTGGGCTGACGGCGCTCAGCTCGACGTCGCTCTTCAAGAGAACTCCGCGGTCGCTATATAGGTCTATATTGTCAGACACGTTCTTTATCCTCCTTTACCTTTTTAGCAGTAAAAACTGCAACGACGGCAATGCTGAAGCGATGATATGAATGCCTAAGCTAAAAGGTATCATATCCAGCACCATCACAATTCGTTACAATCTCTTGCCGCGTTCTGTAATGCTTAATAGCTACTTAAAGTTTTTGCGTGATGCACCACTACTACTCAATTAATAGGGATCGGCGGGCCATTTAATCATAAAATAAAAACATTTTATTTGCATATATTATATTATAAGTAATAATTATAATTGTGCAATTCCACTAAATAACACCCCTATCATTCCCATTGCACCACAGACAGAGCCTGCCTAATTTCAAACATCGCGACAGCTGATTGTGACTGCTAAAGGGAAGATATTATTATTTCAGGAGATTAGTTAATTTCAGTATACTAATATAAAATTTTTTATTGCATAAGTACTAATTGGATCTATCTGGTGAGTATGATGGCCTGTAAAATGTGATTCAACTGAGATGTCTAAGGAGTAAACAATTGAAATTTATCAGATAATCATGTTGAATATCAGGAATTTAGATTCCGTACCCATTTCTGCCGTAGAGGTCAGATACGATTCTTTACGGAAAAACTTAAATCAACTGCCATATTTGGCTTTCTTGAATGCATCTCATAATAGCAGAGAAGCACGATGCCGCCAAGAGGATTGCTCAGATCCTGGCAGGCAGCAAGCCCAGCTCCAAGCGAGTGGCAGGCGTAGATACCTATTGCTTTGACGACAAAGTGATCATGGGCCTTTCCGGCCACATTGTGGGGGTTGACTATCCGCAAGGATACAACAACTGGCAGAAAGTGGACTGCAAAGATCTCATCCGAGCCGAGATAGTTGTTCGTCCAATCCAGGATAAGATCATCGCTGCTCTGCAAAACCTGGGAAAAAAGGCTGACCGCATAACCATAGCTACGGATTACGATCGCGAAGGAGAGCTGATCGGTGTTGAGGCACTAAAGATTGCCAAAGAGGTAAATCCCGGCCTGCATGCCGATCGCGTCAGATACAGCGCTATCGTCAAAGAAGAGATATTAAAGGCCTTCAAAGACTCGGGAAAGGTTGACTTTGACCTGGCAGCCTCGGGCGAGGCCAGGCAGATCATAGATTTGGTTTGGGGCGCGGCTCTGACCAGATATATCTCCCTCACCTCCGGGCGGCTCGGCAAAGAGTTTCTTTCCGTAGGCCGGGTCCAATCACCCACCCTGGCCCTCATCGTGGATAGAGAGCGGGAGATTTCGTCATTTGTTCCCAAAGCTTACTGGGAGATCTATGCAGATCTGGAGAGAGAGCTTCGCGTGCAGCATGCCAAGGGGCGCATCTGGGAAAAGGCAGAGGTTGACGAGATAATAGCCCGCCTTGGCCCTGTGGGCATAATCAAGTCTATCGAGACAAAACCTCGTATTGATAAGCCGCCGGCTCCCTTTGACACCACCAGCTTCATCTCCGCCGCAAGCGGCATAGGCTTTTCTGCCGCCAATGCCATGCGTTTAGCCGAATGGCTCTACGTCAATGGTTTCATCTCCTATCCCAGAACAGACAATACTGTTTATCCGCCATCCATTGACCTGGTGGCACTTACCCGACTCTTCCTGGATAGCGCTTTTTCCGGCGAAGCACAGAAGCTGCTCAAGGGAAAGATGATAGCAACGCGCGGCAAAAGGTCCACAACCGACCACCCGCCCATCTACCCCACCGCCATCGTTGCCAAGAACGAACTCAAGGAGGATCAGTGGCGAATTTATGAGCTGGTCGTGCGTCGCTTCTTTGCCACCCTGGCCGAGCCGTGCGTCTGGGATGCCACCAGCCTCAAGGTGGATATTGGACCAGAGCCCTTCCGGGCCAATGGAGCACGCCTGGTGGAGGCGGGCTGGAGATACTATTATCCCTACAGCAAGGCTGAGGAGCACATCCTGCCAAAGCTTGCGCAAGGCGAGCGGCTGCGGGTGCTGGGCCATGCAGTCGATGCCAAAGAGACGCAGCCTCCGGCACGCTTCGGTCAGGGCAAGCTAATCAAGATCATGGATGATTTGGGGCTGGGGACCAAGTCCACAAGGCACGATATTATCAGCAAACTCTATGCCCGCGCTTATGTGCAGGGCAATCCCATGCGTCCCACCAATACTGCTTATGCCGTGGTGGATACGCTGCAAAAATATGCACCCACCATTACCAAGCCGGAGATGACCCAGACTCTTGAGAACGATATGAACCTTATTTCCGAGCGAAATATCAAGGAGGATGAGGTCATCGAGAAGTCGCGGGTCATGCTCACATCAGTCTTCGATGAGCTGACCACTAACCAGGACGGAATCGGCCAGTCACTCAAAGACGGCCTGCGCACCGACAAGATTGTGGGAACCTGCCAGAAGTGCAAATCAGATCTCATAATTCGGCGCGGCCACCGGGGCACCCGTTTCATCGGCTGTTCCGGCTATCCGGAATGCCGGTTTACTCTGCCCCTTCCCAGGTTTGGAACGGTGGTTGTGACCGACAAGCTTTGCGAGACGCACGGCATGCTGCACATCCGCATTATCAACAAGGGCAAGAGGCCCTGGGATCTGGGATGCCCCCACTGCAACTTCCTGGAGTGGCAGGCCAAGAAAGCTTCAGAAAAGACGGACCCTGCCAAGATAAAAGAAGAAAGCAAACCGAAGGCCAAGAGAGCGGCGGGCGCCGCAAAGAAAAAGGCAACTGCAGATGCTCAGGCAAAAGGCGACGGCCTGGAGAATGTGCCGGGAATCGGTCCCAAGACCCTGGAGAAGCTGGCAGGCGCAGGAATTAAAACTGCCGCAGATTTGGCTCAGGCCAAGTCCGGCAGCCTGGCGAAGATGACAGGCATCAGCCCCAAGAAGATCATGGACTGGCAGAGAGCAGCCAGCGCCATGAGCTGATCCTTTCTCCAGAAAAAATTAAGGGTAAACATCTATCTACTTACAATCGTTACAATATTACTCATGCTTGCGGTTAAACGCATTCCTGTGACTGAGGCCGTGTGGGTTGAGCGGTCTGACCTCGAGACGGCAGGACAGACCTATTCCCAGCTCCTGGAAGAGATGATCGAGGATAGGAAAAAGGCCCGGTTTTTCCGAGATATGGAAGGAATTGAGGAAAAAGGCGAATTCGTGGAGTTCCCGTGGTAGCCCACCATCTGGTTATCGGGAATAGAGTTTTGGCGTTCATCAGCGCATTGCCCTCAAAAAGCAAGTGAATAGCGATCGAAAAATGCAAAACACTTGCAGACGATCCATTCCCTGGCCAGGGGGACAAAGAGATAATCCAGCGAAAGGGCCATAAAGACATTTATCGACTGCACATCTCAAGATCCTACACAGCTTTTTACAAGATAAATAAAGACGCGAAGATGGTTAAGAGCCTGGCGATGATAGTGAAATCACCAGAGGGCTTATGAGACTCTCACAGCAGGCGCTATCTAAATATGTGGATAAAGAGCCTGACATTTATTGATGAAAGGAAAGATCGTCGTAGTCCCATTCCCTTTTACAGATTTTCAGTTCAATTAAGCGTAGGCCTGCTCTTGTTATTCATGAAACCAAATACGACATTGTAGTTGCCTTACATATCCTCAAACATGCCTTCGATCCCATCGCCGGAGGATGTCTTAATTTCACGATGCAAATCTTCTTTTGCTCCCTCAGGGATAAATATCCGATTCAGTTATAATGCTTGACAAACTCGCGACTGTGGAGAAAGCTCTTATTATACGCATTTTGGGCGAAGTGGATGAAGATCTGAAAGCAGAGATCTACCCCAAATTGGCGGCGTGTTATAGGCTCTGAGTGAGTTCTCCGGAAGATCACGAGGGAGAGTGGCTGCAAGAAGTGGCAGATGCGGCCCTCAAAGCTTCAGGCCTGGCTGGAGGCACTGGATCGTGCGAGTGAATTGCATTTCGCGGCTTCGCGCCTTCGCGTGATACCCTGATCTCGCACTAAGGCCATCGAAGGCACGAAGAGGCTATTGAATCGCAAGCATGGCGACAACCAAAACATCAACCAAATATTGCATCACGACCCAACTACCTCAATTCGCGTTTATCTCCTGTAAACCAATCGTTTTCAACCTGTAAACAAAATGTGTATTCCATGTAAACATACTTGCAGAGGTATGTTGAAGATGGCACCCTTGAAGAGGATTGGCCCATTCTCCATGGTGGAAGAAGTGCAGGCGAGCATTGATCTGCAGAAAGCCCATCGCGCGCCC
>JBFYLJ010000063.1:0-32528 GCA_041305465.1 Methanothrix sp. | reverse complement strand
TCTGGCTTCAGGGCGATGCCATAATTGCAGCATTTGAGGTCGAACACCCCACAGCAATTTATTCAGTCTTATTGAGGATGTCGGATTTGGTAAGCATGCAGCCCAACATCAAGCTCGATCTTTTCATGGTGGCACCGGATGAGCGTCGAGAGAAAGTCTTCTACAAGATCAACCGGCCAACTTTCGCCAGGCTAAAGCCGCACCCCCCCCCGAAGATCTGCAGATTCATTCCTTAAATTCCTTACACGGAATTGAAGAAGGAGGTCGAGCAGATCGGAAGCATAATGCGTTACATGAAACCAGAATTTATCTCAGAAATTGCGGAAAGCTGCGAGCCCGACTACTCATAATTTGTCGCCGCGCCTCCAGCTCTGCCAACCATTTTGACCGCGCTCCATTCCTCTGCCCCCCAGATTTCCGGGTCCTCAAAGGCCCAGCGCCCTTGCCCCCGCAGCCCAGGCCCTCGGGCCGTCTTCCGCAACGGCGGCCCTCCCCCGGCAGGGGCCCGACCGCGCCCCGGATTTCCGCCGCCACAGGCACGCGCCCGCACGCCAGCGCGCGCACCCGTGGGTGGGCAGGGGGCCGACGGGGCAATTGCCTAATTTATTGATGGGAAGATCAGACAGCTCGTCCCGCTCTTTTCATTTATGGTTTATAGATATCAATTTCATTTAACCGCTGAAAATCGGCGTCA
This sequence comes from Methanothrix sp., assembly GCA_041305465.1. Classification (GTDB taxonomy): domain Archaea; phylum Halobacteriota; class Methanosarcinia; order Methanotrichales; family Methanotrichaceae; genus Methanothrix. Next base: position 31,834 of record JBFYLJ010000063.1, on the reverse strand, counting down.
TTAGTAGCGATATTGGAAATGCCCTCGGATTTGATGACCGCCAGGTGAGTGGCATCGGATATTAAGAGCCCATATTTATTCGAGAGATCGACTGCCAAGTCAAGCACTGACTCATCGCAACTACAAATTATGATGGGGTATTCCTTGATATCAGAATAGGTCATCCAGACTTGAGAGAGTCCCCTGATTTTCGCAGGGTCTTGCTTTAATACATTCGCTGCATCATGCTCTGAGCGCAGACCATAGGTATTTGTGGCTTCAGCGAGAATTAGTTTGTGAAGCTCCTCATTGAGCACAAGAGTTGATGTGAATCCATTATATGCCCCTGATTCAATTGCAGTAACAAATTCATGGCACGGCAGGAAGAACTTGGGACGCCTCATTATATGATATAAAAATATATTTGCATCAATAAACACCTCAGAAGATAAAGGTAGTGCTTCCAGGGGATTTATCACATCCAATCCTCAGATTCGACAATTTCATCAATGAGCTCTGCATCATCCAGTGCAATTGAGCCTGCTAATCTCTCCGCAATGTTCTTGGCAGGATTGATGAGTATCTTTCCATCTTTTACATTCAGAAATAATTTTCTCCCCTCACTTATGCCCAACTCGGCCATAACGGAATTAGGAATCTCAATTATCCCGCCTTTCTTAACAAGAACTTCCATTTATCTCACCACGATTTTACTACTATGCTTGGCATCTAAAAATAGATTTCCTAATCAATGAGGGTCAAGGCCCGACCGCGCCCCGGATTTCTGCCACCGAAATGCCCCGCCGCCCCAGGCACGCGCCCGCCCTCGTGCCCGTGCGCGCGGGAGTGCGGATGGGCAGCAAGCTGCCAGGTGGATGCATCAGATATGAAGAGCCTATACCTGCTTGAGAGATCTGCTGCCAGATCCACTGTAGCCTTATCGATGCTCCAAAAAATAATATTCATATAGAACTAATTGATCCATATCTGCTGGAGAACTTACCAAATGATCGATCTAACTGCTGATATGATAATCGAGATCCATGACACCATCATCCAGCGATACGGAGGCTTGCCGGGCATACTGTGCAGGGGCACCATTGATTATCTCGTCGCCAGGATCAACGATGAGCCAGACCATTTCAGGAAGGCCGCTCTTGCACTCCATCTGATTGCCCTTCATCACTTCAATGACGGCCAGAAGAGGACTGGTTTTCAGATGGCAGATAACATTCTGAGAATGAACGGCATTCGCATTTCTGCAGACAAAGAAAGGATTTGCAGTATGCTCTGCAGAGTCGCCGAGTATAACTGCACACTCGACGCAATTGAAAAATGGCTCAGAGAAAATACACAGGAAATCTGACCATTACATCTCGGCAAGGCACTTCATCAGCTCATCATTCTCTTTCAGGCTCTTCTCAAGATGCCTGCGCTGCTCAAAGGTGAGGCCTTTTGCGGTCTTTCCTTCCTTCTTCCGGAGTGATTCTATCTGTTCAGGCATAGTTGTACATCTTAATTGCTCTTCTTGGATTAAATAACTTCTTGAGAGACGATCTTTGCCGCGTATCCGATAGCCGCCCGTACATCCTCTTGCTCCAGCCCTAACTCCTGGGCAGCCGCTTCGATCTCCATGCCCCCCGGCCAGCGCACCCAATATGACGGCTACAGGCACCTGCGTCCCACGCACTACGGGCTTGCCGTGGGCGATCTTGGCATCGACAATGATCCGCTCTTCCGGCTTGTGAGGAATATGGCCCAAATCATAACCGCTCTCCTCAAAGTCGCGCTCCAGCTCTTTGATGAGCTCTTCAGACGGATCGGGGTGCTTTTCATTGTCGGACGTGGTCGCATCGCCGTGATCCAATTTTTCTGAATCGGACGGCCAGCCAGTCATGCATTCCAGGTCCTCATCGAAATCCCAAATTTCCTATTCGATGATCTCGTCAATCAACTTTGGATCGTCAAGTTGAATCTAACCGGCCAGGCGCTGGGTAAGGCTAATCTTATGTGCCATAAATCCTCAAAATTTTTGTTGGGAGTTCTCTTTCTACTACTACGAACTAGGGACACATGCGGCCCTTGATCTGCCGTCAGACAGATTTCTTACGTACCCTTTAAGGTCAAATGCTCTGCCGATGGTCACTTCAGGCGCATTCCTTCACCTAAGCCTTCCGCCCTCTCCTCACCCTCCTCTTCACAATCATGCATATCGACTGCACTGTATTGCCGATGAAAAACCTAGGCGGCGTCCGCTTGCCAACGACGCGTGTCCTGCCGGCCCGGATGGCCGCCACTGCCTCCTCTGCATCCGCGGCCTCGATATCAGTCACTCCCAAGCCAACAGTGGCGGCAAAGTGAGAATCGGACCCGGCCACCATTGGCAGACCGCGCTTCTTTGCTCCCATGCGGGCTCGGGCGTTGGCAATGCCGAAGAGGTGCTTGGAGTTGTAGACCTCTACCGCATCGCAATCCGGTATGCGCCCGATGGCATGCCGGAACGGATGGTAGGGATGGGGGACGATGGTGATCCCTCCCTGCTCTCGGGCCATCTCCGCCGTCTCTTCCGGGCTTCGCCCACGGGGCGGCAGCTCCTGCACACCCAGGACCAGCAGATGCCCCTCATCGGTGGTAACCTCCCCGCCGGGGATGAGAATCAGGTCGAGCTTCTCTTCCCGGATGATCTTCAGGGCTTTGAGCGAACCCTGCAGCGTGTCGTGATCGGTTATGGAAAGGCCGGACAAGCCGCGCCCTGCGGCTGCACGCAGAATGGTACGGACATCATCGCGGCCATCGGAACAATTGGAATGCACATGGAGATCAAATCTCATCTTCGCCAGGGGCTCCATCTTCGAAATACATTAGTGCTTACTACCTACCTTCACCACAAAGACACAAAGACACAAAGACGACTTAGTCTTTCTTAGTGCGTCCTTTGTGGCTTTGTGCCTTTTTGGTGGAATCGTCGTTATCCACTGGTATAACCAATAGTTACGACTACTATCCGCCAATTTCCGGTACGGTCAGAATGCCGCTCAGTGCCGAGGCCGCCGCAGTTGCCGGGCTTGCCAGGTAAACCAGCCCACCTTTGCCCATCCTTCCCGGAAAGTTGCGATTGGATGTGGAGACGCAAACCTCGCCTTCAGCCAGGACTCCCATATGCGCCCCCAGGCAGGGTCCGCATCCCGGAGGCCCGATCATCACACCAGCTTCCACCAGCGTCTGGATGATGCCGCTTTGCAGCGCCTCCAGCAAGACCTCTCGCGATGCTGGGATGATCAGGGTTCTCGCCATAACCCGCTTTCCTCTGAGAATCCGGGCAGCAAGGTCCAGATCTTCCAGCCGTCCATTTGTGCAGGTGCCTATGAAGACCTGATCGACCTCGAGGCCCTCCAGCTCAGATACAGGTTTAACATTATCAACCCGGTAGGGAACCGCCACCTGCGGCTCTAAATCAGTTATGTCATACTCGTATTCGTAATCATATGACTCCAGATCAGATTGCACTGGCTTGTAAGGCTGCCTTGCCCGACCTGCCAGCCAGGCATGCGTCTTTTTATCGGGCGGAACTATTGCCGCCTTGGCTCCCATCTCCACGCCCAAATTACACAGCGTCATCCTTCCCGAAATGCTCAGAGCCTCAATTGCATGGCCGATGTACTCCACGGTCTTGTAGGTCGCCCCATCCGCGCCCTGCTTGCCTATGATCATCAAGGCAATATCCTTGGCCGAGACGTACGGTTTGGGCGTCCCGGATACCCGCATGGCTATGGTCTCCGGCACCTTAAACCACAGGCGACCCCGAGAATAGATCTCGGCCATGTCCGTCGCTCCAACCCCTGTGCCAAAGGCCCCCAGGGCCCCATAGGTACAAGAATGCGAATCAGCACCCACTAACAGGAGTCCTGGCAGGGCAAAGCCCTGTTCGGGAAATACCTGATGACACACCCCGCTGCCGCAGTCAAAAAAGTTTGAGATATTTTGCCCTTTAGCCCAGGCCCGCACTTCCTTTTGCAGCTCTGCTGCTGTCTCATTGTTGGCAGGAACGATATGGTCGAAAGGTATCACAATTCTTTCCGGATCCCATACCTTATCCGAACACATCTCCTGGAAGGCCTTGATGGCCAGAACACTCGTTCCATCATGAGACATGGCATAATCCACGCCTGCCTCAACAATCTCCCCCGGCTCCACCATTCTAGTGGAACCGGAGGCTCGTGAAAAAATTTTTTGGCTTATAGTTCCAGTCGCCATTGCTCTCGCCTGCCTCAAGGGCTTAAACGGCGATTCTATCACTTAAGCTCAACGCTTGCATTCTATCTCCTCTTGGGAGGGCATCATGTAAGCGATGTCATCCGCAGGATGGCGGTAGAGCCTTGAACCTAAGCGTTTTTGATCCAGGATATGCCCAATCAAGCCGATGCTTCTGCCCAGAGCAAACAGGCCATTGAGATAGCCCAGACGCACCACTTCATCGATCTCTGCCTTGCTGAAATCTCCGCAGGAGGTCATCAGATCCAAGAAGAGAATGCCTATGCAGCCATCCACATTCAAGATCAAATTTCCTTTCTTGGCTGTGGTAAGCTCCTCCACCTGCAGGGCATAATCGAGCAGCTGTGTGCTGGGGAAGTTCGCTTTGGCATAGCTGATGAGGAGCTGAACGCGCTTGTCCGGATTTTTGATGCTCTTGATCTTATGGCCTATGCCCGGGATGTTGATGCCCTTTCTCTTCATCTCCTTGACAAACTGCTCGGGCGTCAGATCCGTCTCTTTGGCGTGCTTGAACTCGCGAGCAGCATCATCAATAGCTCCACCAAAGCGCGGGCCGATGGTCAAAAGGCCGCTGCATAGCGAAGAGATGAGATCTTTTCCAGCGCATGAAGCCACAATGGCGTTATGGGCTCCGGATACTGCAGGTCCATGGTCAGCTACGATCTGCAAGACCAGCTCGATGAAACCTGCGGCATAGCGGGGCAGCTCTTTCTTGAACCAGAGCAGACCGATGACGCCGCCTATGCCCATCTTCTCTTCCAAAACACAGGAGAGTCTCTTGCCGGCATAGAGCACCTCTTCTCCGCTGTCATCGGATATCGTACAGATGAATGTGGTCGGCTTTCTGATATCGCCTGATGCCATTGCTTTGCTGTAGTCCGCCGGGATCTTAGGTACTTCTGGCTCAATGAGTGGCTCTACTTTGCCCTTGGCGAGTAGCATGTCGTAAACCTGTAAAACAGTATCGCCATAGCCGTCAAATGATGTGGGCACATAGGCACCTGCCGCTCTAAAGGCTTCATTCTTGGCCTGAGCGGTCTCCTTATGAGTGTCGGCCTTGGCTCCCGCATGGCCGAATTGAACGCTAGCGGGAAGCACCTGTGAGCAGGTTCCTGTCACCCAGGCTACCAGCGGCTTCTTGATCCTGCCCTCATTTAGTGCGGAAATGATCTTGTACTCATCCTCACCGCCAAGTTCGCCAAGGCAGGCAATCATCTTGATTGCCGGATTTTCCTCATAGCGCAGGATATGGTCTAGCATGGTCGAGCCGGGATAGCGATCTCCTCCAATAGCCACGCCCTCGTAAATACCGTCTGAATTTCTGGAGATGATGTTGAAGGCCTCATTGAGCATGCCTCCCGACTTGGATACAAAGCCCACACATCCAGGCCTGTAGAGCTTGGAGGCGATGATGTTCTCAATGGTTCCGGCTGTATTGCCTATGCGAAAAGCTCCCGCGGTCATTCCTCCAACCGTGGCCGGACCGATGACGATCTTGTCCTGCTTTTTGGCTGTGATGCTCATGACCCGCGACTGCCTCTCCGGCACACCTTCGGCAATGACCGCCACAACACGAATGCTCTTCTCAGCCAGTGCTTGCATGGTAGTATCAAAAGCGGAGCGATGCGAAGCAAAGTTGACCATCACATCAGCCTCAGGATAGGCCTTGGCGGCCAGGGAGATGCTCTTGTACATGGGCAGGATTATCTCTTTGGTTCCCCAAAAGGCCTTATGAATACCGGCTCGGCTGGGATTGATGATGGCAGAGATGCTGGGGCCATTACGATTGCAGATGTAATCGAAGTCCAGCATGCGCTGGATGGCATTTGTCTGATAGCCGTAGACGAAGGCTTTTGTGTTCCTATCAAATAGAACATAACTCTCTTTAGAAGTTTGGCTCATTGCGATGCACCACCCAGGGCCAGGGGAACAATTCTGGTCATATGCGTCTCAGGTCCGTAAACTTCAATGGGCACGCCCAGCCTCTTACCTAAGCTGCGCATGAGCTTCAGGCCCTGCTCGTAATTGGGGCCGCCTCTTCTAACGTAAATCTTAACTCCCGCATCCTGCAGCTTTTGCTGGTACTCCTCCAATGCCATGACCACTCCCTTGAAGGTCTTGGCCACATCTGTGAAGTTGGCAATTGCGCCGCCGATAAGCAGCATCTTTCCGCGAGGGTCAATGCGGCGCGTCATCAGGTCCAAAATGGTCCTGGTGTAATAATAAGTCTCCTCAGTATTGGGATCGCCACTGTATTCACCATAATTGGCCATCTCATTAGCATGACCCAGATCGCAGATGGTATCGGCATAGATCACACTTGCTCCTCCTCCGGCTACCATCGTCCAGACCCTGCCTTCCGGATTCAATATCGTAAGCTTCAAAGAGGCACCTGTCTTGGAATCGAGATCCTTGATGAACAGCTCTTCCTTGGACAGGGTTCTGCCGAACGGCTCGGGGAAAGCAAGACCCGACCATCTTTTCCTCTGCCAGTATTCCTCGGCATCATCAAGCTTGGCCACCATATCCAAAGGCACAATTGTGGCGTTATGGAAGGTAAAGGGATTAATCTCCAGGTAGGAGAAGCCCGATTCTGAGTAAAAGCGCCACAAGGCTTTGATGAAATTCTCAATGGCAATCCTCCTTTCTTTAAGCCCCTCCGGCAATCTGGACTTTATATCAACATCGTCTATTCCGTCCAGTAAACCTACATGAAAACGAATTACTTTGTCCCAGTTCTCTTCGACAAAGACGCCACCTTGCATGGAGAAGAAGATGTTTTCGCCATCGCCATCCGAGCTGATGGCCACATAAAGCTCCTCTTCATGGGATATGAAGGGTTCAATTAAGAAATGAGATAGCCTTCCGGTTATACCGCCGACCGCGACCGATGCACCCATGTTCTCCTGAAGGTATTTCCTCGCCTTATCCCAATCTGCATCCAGAAGAACCAGACCGTGCTTGCCCCTCTTTCCAAAGAGCTGATCCGGCTTAACGACAAGCTTCGTCGTCTTCAGCCAGGGATGAGCCGATGCCAGCTCCTCCAGATCGGTCTCCGGTCCCACGAGGGCGAGATCGCCTTTATAGGAGAATTCACTGAGGTACTGGGGAAGGAATCCGGCCAGCAAACGTTTTGCATCGTATTCCCTAATGCCTCTCTGTGCCATGTCCAAAACCACCTTCGCCGCCTTAATGATTTTCTTATTTACAAACCTTTCTAAAGGAAAAAGCCAAAATATATCACAAATGGCGAAATACTCCAGGGAGACCGGCATACTATGAAGTGTCCTGTTTGCGGAAAAGGCTGCATTCAGCCTGCAAGAGAGGTTCTGGCAGAGATCGAGCAGAGGTACCCTGCCTGCCCTGCTTGCGCGCCAGAGCCTAATTTGGACAAGACTAAAGGGTCAAGGCTTCTTCCGGAAAGGCTGCAGCGATGCCCCTCCTGCGGCAAAGCGACGCTTGACGGCGTAATGCTTGATGCACTGCGCCTGTTGCAGGAATTTGGCCTGCGCGACGAAGATGATACACTGCGCTCCGTAGGCTCGCCGCTCATTGAGGTGGGCTACCCCTTGGCCTACTCACCCCGGCTTGGGCCCAGGAGCCTGATAATTTCCGGTAACAAGTACAGCAAAGAAGCTGCAGAGGCGATGATTGAGCAAATACCGGAGATCAAGGGAGTGATTCTGAGCCGAGGCGTTGCCGGCATAGTTGATCCGGGAACAGAGCCGCAAGAGAATGTGCTGTTGGCAGGCTGCGACATGCGTGCCGACATTTCCCAGAGCCTATTTGGGGAAGCCGTGATTTACAAGAGCCAGTCGCGAATACACATAGAATTTTCCCGGCAGAGTGCCCCCAAGATGAGAATTCTAGAGCAGCTATATTTGCAGGGAAAGCTTCGCGATGTGGCGGATGGGCTTTGCGGTCCGGGAACGCTGGGGTTGATGTGCATTTTGGCCGGGGCCAAACGCGTGGTATTCAATGATGCCTGGCTTGCCAGCGTGCAAAATGTGCTGCTCAATCTTGATGCCAATAGGAGCTTGCTTGGAATCGATGAGATCGAATACCCTGAGTTTTCCAAAAATGCGGTGGAAAAGGACCCAGTGCTTGTTGGTCGCGCCCATGGATCGTGCGAGATCGAGGTTTATCACGGCGATCTTCTGCGGCTCTTTTCCAGGGCAAAGCCCGCCGAGATTTGCCTGATCGATCACTTTCCCGGCGCGAAAACCGCGGAGATGGAGAGGGCCGGACGCTGCTGTAATGAGATAGTAATCGTGTAAAGAATGAGATCGATGACCGATGAGGGCTTGAAAATAAAGAATGGTGGGACAGCGCGGATTCGAACCGCGGTCCAAGAGTCCCAAACCCTCGAGGATAGACCAGGCTACCCCACTGTCCCAAAATGAAGTAGCCCCTACTGGTCTGTAGTCTTTAAAAGGCTTTTGCTTAGCACTGGCCTGCCACAGCCATCAAAGCATTGCGATTCGAGAAAACCCTAATCACAACCTTTTTAAATCCTGCTTTGATAGGGTCATCTCATGGGAAAGACAGGAAGCATAGTTTGGGTCAAGATTAAGGGCAGAAAGGGTCAGGTCCGGCAGGTTACAAAAGCTGAGGTCACTCACAAGAAGCCCGGTCCAATGCAAAGGTATACCGCAGCAGGTTCAAGAGTCAAGAAGATAAAGAGATCTGTGAAGGCTACTCAAATCAGAACATGATCTTCCAGGACGTAGTGTTGGTTCGCTACGGGGAGATCACACTAAAAGATAGCTGGACCAGGCAGAACTGGGAACGCATTTTAGCTGGCAATATAACATTTTCCTTGCATAGAGCAGGGGTAGAGCATAAGATAGAGAGGGGCGAGGGCAGGATCTTCGTCCATACCTCTGACCCCCGGGCAAGCGAGATTGTTGCACGAGTTTTCGGGGTCGTCTCCACCAGTCCGGCCGTGACTGTAGTTTCTGATCTGGAGGAGATAAGCCGTGTAGCGGTAGAGCTGGCAATCCAGGCTAAGCCAAGCACTTTTGCCATCCGGCCCAGGCGTTCAGGCGTATCATTCTCCAGCGAAAATATAGGACGTATCGTGGGGGAAGCGGTAAGAGTGGCGACGCATTCCACCGTGGACCTCGATAAGCCAGAGCTGGAGATATTCGTTGAGGCCAGGAAGAATCGGACCTTCGTCTTTCGCGAAGTGATTAAAGGCGTGGGCGGCCTGCCCTTGGGTTCACAGGGCAGGATGCTGGTGCTCATATCCGGCGGCATTGACTCGCCAGTGGCTGCTTGGATGATGATGAAGAGGGGCTGTCCGGTCACACTCCTGCATTTCGACTCACGGCCCTATGCCGATGCAGTAGACCAGTCCATGAAATGCGCCGGGGTTCTCGCTGAATGGACGGCCGGTCGAAAGATAGATTTCATTACAATTCCCATCAGCCGAGGAATTGAGAAGATAGCATCTCACTATCCTAGAGCAACCTGCGTTCTCTGCCGGCGCTTGATGTACCGCATAGCTACAGAGGTCATGGAAATGCAAGGGTGCCTGGGCGTTGTCACCGGCTATTCCATGGGCCAGGTGGCCTCACAGACGGCAGACAACATTCTTGCTGAGCAGGCGGCCCTTGGAGTTTTGGTATTTCATCCTCTTATCTCTCTGGATAAGACGGAGATCACCGACCTCGCCAGAAGAATCGGGACCTACGGTATTGCTGCAGAGACAAAATCCTGTACTGCAGTGCCGCAGAGGCCCATGACAAAGGCCAAAAAGGATGAGATCCTCCTGGCAGAGGAAGTGCTGGGGCTAAAGGAAATAGCCAAGGCACTGGTCAATGAGATGACTTTAACCAAAATAGGATACCAGGAAACCGACGAAGGGTAAGAGGACCCAGGAATGATTTGTCAGTTCGGCAATTAAATAACATAAGTATTATAAACAGATATTCATTCCTGTCATGCGCAATAAACCCCTAAAAAACAATCTACTAATTCCATAAATAGATCAATGGATATTGATCACAAAGTGTCTTGGCACGGACAGTTAGCGCGAGGTGATTTGGCAATAAAGTATTTAGTGATTTTCTTGCTAATCGCTAATGTATCAAAATCTATTAGTTCGAGATGATTTCGTAACGGCCAAAATAATACACATTATTTTTGATTTCAGCCACAATTTTATCGCCATCCTTAGACAATTAAAAGCGCAAAACATAAATATTTAAAGAAGATAGTATGAATACCATATGCAAATTAATTGATTATGATGGATTCAATGTTCCTATGAATTTATATTGAAAAATGATGATAAATAGGTCACATTGATCACATTTGCAGCAACTTCCGAAGAGAGTATTGGCAAATGTTATAATTTCATTAATTTAGGTTCTGGAGAGATGTGGATGGCTGAAGAAAAGAGGAATTCCAAGAAAGACGTAAAAGGCGCGATGACTGTCCAGGAAGCAGGCAGAAAAGGCGGCATGAAGACTGCTCAAACACATGGTAGGGAATTCTATGAAGAAATCGGCCACAAGGGTGGCCAGAGGGTCAAAGAACTGATCGAAGAAGGAAAGAAAGCAAAGGCAAAAAGCGCAGAGAAGCAGTAGCAAATTTATCGTATTCGCATCTCTGAGAAAAGTTATTTGAATGGAGCTGCTCACAGGCCACATTGATGCTGGAAGGGAGAGTGATGCTGAGAAGGATTCTACTAGGGTTGATCTTAGCGGTAGTTTTGGTTTCAGCAGCATATCTCTGGGATATGAATCGAGCCTATGAACGGATCTCTGGAAAGAGCACGGTTATATCCTCGCCTTACGGGGATATAGAATTCACCGAAGGTGGGTCAGGTCCCGATGTTCTGGTAATCCACGGTAGCGGCGGCGGATACGATCAGGGTGAGCTTCTTGTACGGGCAGTGCTTGGCGACCTATTCCACTGGATTACGCCTTCGCGCTTTGGATATCTGCAATCCACCTTTCAAGAAGGCGCCACATTTGACGATCAGGCGCATGCCTATGCCTATTTGCTCGACCAGCTAGGCATCAAGAAAGTTGCAGTCGTCGCATTATCTCATGGCGGCCCTTCTGCGCTGCTCTTTGCCGTGTTGTATCCTGAGCGAGTATCCTCGCTTACGCTCGTCTCTTGCGGCGTCGCGTCTTCCGTCGAAGCCGACCAAGTGCAAGCGAACCAGAAAGGCGATATGTTGACGACTATTTACAGATATGACCCGTTTTACTGGGCTGTAACCAAGCTGTTCAAGAAGCAGTTCCTGGAGCTAATGGGCGCTAACGAAGCAGTAATTGCCGGTCTTAATCCCGGTCAGCGGGAATTAGTTGACCAGATCGTTGATTACATGAATCCGGTTTCGCTTCGATCCGCAGGTGTTGCTTTCGACAACAAGGCAAAGATGCCTAGCGAGAGGATTGCGGCAGTCAAAGCGCCGACCCTAATATTCCATGCCACAGACGACACATTGCAGCTATACCGCAATGCGCAGTTCGCTGCGTCCACTATTCCGGGTGCTAAACTGGTCAGTTTCCAGAGAGGGGGCCACCTTCTCCTGGCAGTCGAGGAACCGATCATCCAGAGGCAAGCGCAAAGGCACATACTCGACCACATAAGCGATTAGTCTCCAATTTGATCTTTTCGCGGCATTAAGGTGATAAATGGGATATTTGTCGCTTACAGGATCAGCAAACCTCAGACCCAAGAACTCCAAGGAGGGCTCTATTCGATGAGCGAAGAAGAAAAAGAGCCGATGATTCAAGAGGAAGATGAACAGGGCAATCTCCTGATCTATCCTACCTGGTCGAAGAAGAACGCACCAAAGGAACCGCAGAACAAGTGGGAAGTTCCGATTTATATATGAATTAAGGACTAAGCAGAATTTAGTCCCCTGTATATGGAGACCAGGGCGCCCATTATGCATAATATTCCTGCTAGCATCATCACTCGACCTATGGTCACAGAGAGTAGCCCTGGACCGGCCTGTACAAGGGTCCCGTAGTATCCTGCCTGGGCGAGCTGTAGCGACACCAGAATCCCTGAAAAGGATACGCCCAATGCCATTCCTAGGTTTCTGATAGTAGCAGTGAAGCTGGAGGCGATGTTTATCTTTGCTCTGGGCAGGGCTCTCATAATCTCAGTGTTGTTAGGGCTCTGGAAGAAAACGCCGCCTATGCCCAGGGACACAAAGGTAAGCAGCAGCAATCGAGGATCACTGTCTATGCTTGCGGCAAGATATCCCAGGAGCATCATGGAAATTGCCATGATCATCATCCCCAGGGCAGCTAAGTACCTGAACTGGTGTTTATCGTAGATCCAGCCCGTTATAGGCGCACCAATAACCATTATGGCCGGGACGATAAGGTAAATCAAACCTACTTGTGATGCCGAATAGCCCATCACGCCCTCAAAGTAGAATGGCCCCAGGATGGAAAACATCATGGCTGCTCCAGTGGCCTGAAAAATCCTACAAAGCACAAGGATGTCCAAGCTTGTAGACATGCCACAGGCTAAAGAACTGAATGAAAAAAGGGCAATCCCGAGAAAGAAGAGCCTAGCCTTGCCCACATATTCTGCGACCTTGCCGAAGATCATAAGCAAGCTGGTAAGTGTTACAAGATAAGAGGTCATGATCATTTATGACTGGGCGATGCTGACACGGAAATATTCCGTAATGGTTGGAAGAGCGATGCTGACTACAGACCCATCAACCACTGCCATCAAGACACCTGTGAGGACAAGCAGCAAAACTATGTAACGATTCTTGCTGCCCGATTCCTGCTCCAAATCTCGATCGTCAGCGTGCACTCTTGAGCCTCATTCTTTGTCCCATGGGTTTGATCTCCTTTTCCCGGTCAAAATTGGATTTCTCATGCTAACCCTTGATGAACTTGTTTGGCGCGCAAGTAAATTCCGGTGAAAACATGGAAGAATAGAATCCGGTTCGATCTTCTGAAAAAATTCACTGAGATGTTACCCCCATCGCAAATAATTAATAATATATCCATTGAATTCATCTTACTCGCATCATGAGCCATGTGATCATGAGGCAACAGCCAAAACTGAAGCGAAAAAAACAGCGCAATACTGGGAAATGATCGACGTTAAGGATTCCATGCCGGATGGAGCTGAGAATGGTAAGCCTCAAATGAGGCACTCCGATCGTGCCGGAGGGGGCAGCGCTGGCCAGAGCCATGCAGGCCAAGGCCATCAGGGCATGCTGGCTGATTTCAAGCGACGGCAGCTCTTCTCACTAATTCTTGCCGGGCCTGTGCTCTTACTTTCTCATCATATGCAGCAATCCATGGGGATAAAATGCATGATGCTTCTGCCCTGGCTTCGGCAAATGTGGGCATCGTTATTGGCGCAGGAACGGACGTGTCTATCCAGGCAACCGACATAAGGCATTGGTGAAATTATGAAGAATGTTAAGAAAAGTCTGAGAATGAGATTTCTCTTGGTCCTCATGATCATATTGGGGACGATTTGTACAGCATGTGCATCAGATGAGGCGAGCTTTGGGCCGCAGACGATAAGTGGAGAGCCATTGTGGAGGCTTCTTTCCGCCTCTGATGCCGTGAACTCCAACCTTTCCAGAATTGAGACTGCCCTTGTCGATGCCAGCCTCGTCCTCTCAGTGACAGGCATTGAGGGGCTTGCTGCTCGAACAGTTCTGTCGAACCTTACGAAGGCGGATGCTTCTGTAATCGATTGCATAACCATTGACGCCGACGGCACAGTGCGTGAGGTAGAGCCCGCAGCATTTGAAAGTGTTAAAGGAGAAAACTTGAAAGGGCAGAAGCATGTGAATGACACAATCAATACAAGAATGTATTCGGGTTTCCATTTCATAAAAGCTGTCGAAGAATTGCATGCAATCGATTCCGAGATGCCGGTCTTTGACAGAAATGGAAAATTCTTGGGAACAGTCAGCTTTATGTTCAATAGCAGCCAATTTTTTGGAAGTGTCCTGAAGGCATTTCAGCCGGCTGGAAACTCCAACATTTGGGTGAGCAAGGCAGATGATGCAACAATTCTGTTCGACACCGATCCCACCCAGGCATTCTTCAATAGAAGCTCTTCCCTGTACCAGGATTATCCCGGACTTTTGAGTCTCTTCGATAGGATGAGCGTTGAGAGAACGGGCTACGAAACCTATGAGTTCCTGGACGAATCCCATGCCGAGACGATAAAGAAAGGCTGCTACTGGACCACCATCCCCAATAAGGGCACGCAGATGAGGCTTGTACTTACACTCGAGCTCTGATAGGACCGGATGACCGGATGGGCACCAGGGTCACCAGGAAGGCTGCTAATTCGCAGGATATCGAAGAAAAAATATCGGGAGTAAACCTTCAGAATCCATCTTCCTGGCTCTCACCTTTTAGGTACCTCCGAGTGTCCACATAGCTGCCCAGCCTGCGCAGTGGATAGCCATCGTGCGGGCCTATCTTCCATTCCCCTGGCCGGTGTCCCGGCTTTTTCGATGCAAAACCATTTATATCAAAGATATCACATTTATCTGATCTTTGCGAACCAGGCTTTCCTCGATTGATTTTACGGAAAGTCCAATATAGCCCTGCGATCCGCAGAGTGGGTGCCCGGGGGAGACAATGGAAAGCTGCAATCAGTTAGAAGGTCTAAGGAAGACCTGGCCGGAGAAGTTCGCTACAGACGAAGAGATATTTGGTCACATCCATGCAGGCGATAAGATCTTCATAGGTACTGGCTGTGGTGAACCCCAATATCTGGCTCAGGCCCTAGTGAACTATGTCAGCAATAATCCCAAAGCGTTTTTCGGTATCGAGATCATTCACGTATGGACAGTGGGCGCTGCTCCATACATTGATGAAAAATTTCGCGACAACTTCCGGATCGATTCATTCTTCATAAGCGATGGCACGAGAAATGCGATCAATAGAGGCGCTGCAGACTACACGCCGATATCACTTTCCGCCGTCCCCGGCCTCTTTCGAAGAGAGATCATACCAATAGACGTAGCGTTAATCCAGACGTCTCCTCCCGATAAGCACGGATACATGAGCCTGGGAATAAGTGTAGATATTGTAAAAGCTGCCACTCAGAAGGCATCGCTGATTGTGGCCCAGATAAACTCCCATATGCCTCGTACGCAGGGTGACGGCTTCATAAATATAAAAGATGTAGATTTCATTATTCCTCACGATGAACCATTGCTGGAATATACGGTAGAAGACCCGGGGGACAGCATCAAAGCGATAGGCAAATATGTTGCCAGGATCATCGAGGACGAATCAACGCTGCAGGTTGGATATGGCATCATACCCAATGCAGCAGTCGCATATCTGGGTGAGAAAAAGCATCTTGGTGTACACACTGAACTCTTAAGTGACGGCATCATTGATTTAATGCAAAAAGGCGTGGTTGATAACAGCAAAAAGTCCATAGATACGGGAAAGACGGTTGCCTCCTATTGCATGGGCAAAAAGGAGACTTACGAGTTTCTGGATGAGAATCCAACAGTTTCATTTAAGACCATCGATTATGTTAACAATACATTGATCATTGCTAAGAACAAGCTGATGACAGCCATCAACAGCGCCATGGAGATTGATTTAACCGGCCAGGCCACGGCAGAATCACTGGCTGGGACATTCTACTTCGGCATCGGTGGTCAGGCGGATTTCATGAGAGGTGCCGCGCTTGCGCCGGGCGGCAAGAGCATTCTGGCCCTTCCATCAACCGCCATCAACGACACCATTTCTCGGATAGTGCCCTCCCTGCGTGAAGGGACTGGTGTGACTTTTTCCAGAGGGGATGTGCATTATGTAGTAACTGAGTACGTCATAGCATATCTGCACGGCAAGAACATCAGGGAACGCGCCATGGATCTTATTGCTATTGCTCATCCCAAATTTCGGCCGTGGCTCATTGATGAGGCCAGGAAACTTTTGCTCATTTACAAGGATCAAGCGTTCGTATCTGGGGCTAATGGGGTGTATCCGGTGGCTCTAGAAACATTCAGGACTACCAGGAGCGGGCTGCATATTCTCCTCAGGCCGGTTAAGATCGGAGACGAGCCCTTGATGAAGGACTTTTTCTATGCCCTATCCAATGAAAGCATGTACAAGAGGTTCATGTCTGTTCGGATGGATATGCCCCATGAGCGGTTACAAGATTTTGGGATAGTGGACTATGCTAATCGTATGATGATCCTGGCCATTGTTGAGGGCGATAGCAGAGAAACCATCGCCGCCATTGGACAATATGAGATAAATAAGATGATGCATACTGCTGAGGTTGCTCTGGTAGTAAAGGATGAATATCAAAATATGGGCATAGGCCACGATCTGCTCACCTATCTCACTCGCCTGGCCAGGCGGCGAGGCTTGTTGTGTTTCACTGCCGAGGTCTTGGTTGAAAATAAGCCGATGCTAAATCTCTTTAAAAATATGGGATTTGATACGGAAAAGAGAAGTGAGGAAGGGGTCTATGAAATGCGCATGACGCTATGAGATCTCGATGGTTAAGCCTGCTGGGACGGGAAGAAATCGACCAGGAATTAGGCGATCAATTCTCTTTTAGCTCCAGTTTGCCGATGCCTGTGAAATTGATGACCGGATTGGAGTCGATGGGATCAGGAGATGAGGAGATAATGAACTGGCCGCTGTAGACCTTTTTGCCCTTGTGAAATTCTGCCAGGATAGACTCGTCTATTGGAATGGGCATGGACTCTGCTTGCACTTGCATCATGGCACGAAGGTCTGTCTGAGAGATAATCGCTTTACCATGCCAGCTCTCTTTTTCATCATCCGGTTTGGTCCACTCTATCATCCAATACTTCAGGGATATGGGAAAATTGTCCCATATCAGGCGACCATCGCGACCAATTATCGTTGACGTTGACATGTGAATCTCTTGCATCTGCATGATTATAAAGATGATAGTATTTGCAAAAAGGTGAAGATCATAAAGGCCTCACCCTCTCGGGTGAAGCGTGTTTTCAGCATGGTGCATGCCTTATGCAGAGCAGCCCACTGGATTCCAGTCCAACGGCTCTTCAAAACGAGTTACACACGAACTACATATCCATTTACCTGGGACTACAAAACGTCCCACAGCTTTAAAACTGCCACAAAAAACACATTGTTCCATTTCTTACCTCAACCACATTCATCTCTGCAAGTATAAGACGCTGCCTAAGGTGAGATCGGATTCTCGAACTGTACTCATTGATCTTTCCCCCAGTCAGTCTGCGACATGAATCTCATCCATCTTCCAGAGACCTTCTCCGCGATGGAGTTGGCTATGTAAAGCTCGCCGTCTCCTTTGGCTGTGATCGCTAATATTCAGAAATGGGCCGAAAAGGTGAGGACCACATAGCTACCCATGTCCAATTATCGCAACAGTCATTCGTCAGCCTAATAGTGTGTGCAGGAGATTGGCAGAGTCAGCATCATTAGATTTCGATCTTAACGTTGTGCCTCTCAAAGAATTCAATTAACGCTTCCTCTACAACTTCACTTTGGGCACGCATGCTGCTCTTCGTTTTCGCAGTATAAACCTTAAGCGTTTTGGCTATGGGTTCGGATAAGGTCAATGTAGTCTTGGACATCAATCTTTATTGAACAGTACATGATGTATATATAGATTATGATGCATATCTATTTGTGTACCAAAAGCTTTATATTTAAAAATATTGTATTAAGCCAATCGTAGAATAAGTTTTGATGGAGATTTGAAATGCAAAATAAGAAAGACAAGAGAACAAAGGGAATTGCAGTAAAAACAACGCCTGATGCGGGAAAGACAGTGACTTCTGGAAGCGCAGATGTAAAGAAAGGTGCAGCGGACTCGGGGAAAAAGGGTAAACCCGCCAAAGGTGACGCAAGAAAAGGATGGAAAAAGTAGGCAATAACAACGCTTATGTAATAGCGGTCTAACGGCTGAGCTGCAAAAGACCGCTAGCAATTGACTCATAATGTTTATCTAGAATTGAACAGTTAATGTATGATATGGATGAACATCGCAAATTTCGCTTCGTCTTCGCAGCCATCATCCTTGCGTTAATTATCTTCGCGATATACATTAGCAAAGATTTTATATCGACGATACTTTTAAGTTTTCTTCTGGCATATATTTTGGATCCGGTCTTCATGTATTTCTCCAGGAACGTCGGTCACCACCCGCGAGCATCTGCTTTGGCATCCATATTGATAATATTTTTTATACTAATATTTGTCATCTTTGCGGCAGCAGATGCCCTCATAACAGAGATGTCGAATCTACTGGGCTTAGGCGGCGCAGCCTATCTTCAGATACAGGCATCCAATTTTTCTGGCGCAATTAACGATCTTTCTGAGATGTACCTGCCGGCTTTGGCTGCAAACTATGTGAAGGGGATCGGTGACATTCCCACCGCCCTAATTATTATGGTCCAACCGGTTTTGCAGGACCGCATCATGAGCTTCGCCTCAAACCTGCCAATATACTTCACTCAGTTTCTTCTGGCAATAATCTTCACCTATTACTTCCTTGTTGACGGCAGACGGATAATCGAAGAATTTAAAGAGCTACTTAGCGAAAAAGAAGTAACCACACATCTTCTTATCGAGCTGAATCTCATCTATAAGAGCCTATTCCGGGTTTTTTTTCTAAACTCTTTACTGATCGGGATCACAGGGGCAATAGGATTTCTTGTGCTCGGCGTACCTTACCCATTATTATGGGGCATGATAATAGCTGTATTAGCCCTGGTTCCAATGGTAGGACCTGAATTGATCTTCGGACCGATTGCCATTTACTACCTGCTATCTCAGGAATATACCACAGGCATAGCCCTATTGGCTTTCGGAGTAATATTCCTTACAGTAATCCCTAATAACTTTATTCTTCCTCGCCTGGCATCAGCAAGAGCTTCAATACATCCCCTCATCACTCTCATGGCATTTACGGCGCCGGTATTTGTTATCGGAATAGTAGGTGTGATAATTGGGCCCGCAGTCTATGGATTTATTCTGGCAGCTTACAGGACAATGATATACTTTCGAAAAGAAAACTTCAAAGCGAAAATTAGATGATCCATCTAATGCGAATGTCAAAGCTACTTAAAAAACAGATTAATAGAGATTGATCGCGTCACCATCTCTAAGAATCAGGCTTTATTGGCCCTGATTAAGCCTGGGCAAACACATCCACAACCACCACATTGCTAGGCTGGTTGTTAACCACAAAGTAGAGCATGTGTCTTCCAATCTGGTCGGCATTGAAGTTCATGGTGTTATAACCCTGGTTGAACTGATAATTCCAGTACTTCGAACTGGTTGTGTCGGTCTGGATCATCTCGTAGAAGCCGGCAGGTCCTTCAATAGGTGCGTAGGCGATTAGCTGCAGCCAGGTTCCAACGGGACTTACCACATATTGTGTCCAGTTATTTGCTCCTTGAATCCAGAGGTCATTGGTCTTGGACGGCACTGTGGATGCATACTGGGTATACGGCAAACCTACACCGGCACCGTAGTACACCCGTGTTGGTGTTTTCAGGGTTATATCGAACTTGGTAGGATTGCTTATTATCCCGCCTACTACAGGCATACCGGTGGTTGTATAATACTCTGTATAGGGAGAGAACGTGGTGTAGCTATATGCTTGGCTGTAGAAGGAACCACCTGTAGTGTACCAGGGGAAGTCAGGGACAGGTGTATCGAGCCATTGTAACATGCCGGCCAGTCCCGGATCGGAATTTGTACGGGTGTGTACTTGGCCCATGTTGGGACTAATCCAATCTCCGCTGGATCCCATTTTGCTGCTGTTGGAGCTTTCGCCTAGGGGGTCTGACTGTGCGAATGCCTGAGATGCAAGGCAGACGAGAACGGTCAAACACAATAAAATTTTTCCATAATTCATGTTTAACACCTACTATTGTTTAAATTAGCGTTCTTAGATTTCTAAATGATCTTAATGGCAAAAGAAGGGTGGCTGTTTTAGTTGTTCTTCTATGTCGGTTGCCATATTTTAAATCCTCCTTTTGTGATTCCAGATTCTAATAAGATGCTATCGCATAAAAAGCTTTTGGTATCATAATATTTAAAATCCATAAGCTCTGCACATATAAAATAGACGAATCAGAGAGCGAAATTAAGAATACCGCAGCTTGTAATAATAATAAGCGCTATTTTTTAAAATTAAGGGGGAAATATGAGAAAAACCGTTACGTATTTCCTGTTCAGTTTAGTTCTAAATTCCCAGCTGCAATACCGCCATGTGGAATGAACCCCCAAAGATAAGCGATAATACCGCCAGGATGATGAATACTATTATCAGCCATTTAGCAATATCCATCGATATGCCTGCACCACGTACACCCAATATTCCAAGTATCAGAGCTATTACAAAGAACACTACTGCCAAATAGAGCAAGTCCACCATTTCTTTACACCGCCGAAAAATTGATTATGGCTCTGATCCGTATTGTTTATTTCAATGCATCATTCATCTTTTTTCCTATGTCGGCTTTTGCCTTTTCAGCATCAGCCTTTGCATGTGCCAGCTTATTCTCGACATCAGCCTTCGCTTTCTCGGCTCCAGCCATTATGTCAGCCTTTGCATAAGCAGCCTTCTTCCCAAGCTCATCATCATGCCCAAATTTTGCCTTTGCCTTCTCTACATCAGCTTTTACCTCAGCCTTTGCATGTGCTAGCTTGTTTCCTAAATCGGACACGACTTTCTTAGTATCAGCTTTCGCCTTCTCTATATTTTCATTTGTCATTTTTTGGGTTCACCTTTTTATAATCTAAAATCTAATAGGAGATTATTGGATAAAAAGCTTTTGGTATCTAAATTTTCAGACACGTAAGATTTATAGATACAAAGCTTTGCTATAGTGAACAATTGGCTGCGAATTTCGGGTATTCCTTGTTAATTCTCTGCTTACCTGGATCATAAAATAAGTTAATATACAATGCCTAAAAATACAACCAAAGGAAAAGCCAAGTTATGGCAAAGAGATTAATCCTGAATAGGAGGTAGATGAATTGACTGGCAATGTTTTAACCGAAAAAGATCTGGATGTGGAAGAGAAGAAGGTATTTGGCCGAATCATAGATATGTGGAGCCAGGGAAGCGAGGCTGATCCCTATGCCCGGAGCACCAAGTCTGAAGTTATAAACTACTCAAAGAAGGACGGACTATCTGAAGAACAGATTTTGAGAGTCTTAAAAAAACTGGAGGATTATAAACTGATTCATATGGATGAGGTGGACGGCAAAGCATATATCAAGTATAATGTCGGCGCGGTCCATATTGTCAAAGAGCTTCAGAAAACCGCATATGTTAATAGCAGAACAAAATTCATACCACCTCATCATTGAGAAGACGTGTTCGGAGGCTCTTTGTTCCGGTCGCCTCCGAGATTGATCTCCACGAAATGCTCTCTTTGATCATCAACTAAGTGCACCGTCCAGTCGCTTTGCACCAGGCTGTCAACCGTCACACTAACCACGTCAGATCCCGGTTCCACTCGCGCAGCCGTGATGTGGTAAAAAGTCTCATGGTAGCGGTAATGCAGGCGAAACGACTTCCAATCATCGGGAAGACAGGGGGAAAAGCTCAGCCTATCAACGTCCAGCTTCAGTCCAAGCAGCGATTCTACTATAAGACGGTACATCCAGCCTGCGGCTCCTGTGTACCAGGTCCATCCGCCTCGCCCGGTATGCGGCGGAAGGGCATAGACATCTGCGGCAACGACGTATGGCTCAGCCCTGTAGACTGCAACCTCTTCCGGGGTCGAGCCATGGTTAATAGGGTTGATAATAGACAATAGCTCCCAGGCCCTGCTGCTCTCGCCCATGGCCGCAAAGGCCATAACCACCCATATCGCGGCATGAGTATACTGCCCGCCATTCTCTCTCACTCCCGGAATGTAGCCTTTAATGTAGCCGGGATCAGAATCAAACTTATCAAAGGGCGGCTCCAGGAGCTGTATCAGCGATTCATCTCTATCGACCAGAAGGCGATTCACCTGCTCCATTGCCTCCTTTGATCTTTCTGGGTCTCCGGCCCCAGATAGAACCGACCAGCTCTGAGGAATGGAATCGATCCGGCACTCCTCGCTGGCAGCTGACCCGAGTGCCACTCCGTTATCGAAGTAGGCGCGCAGATACCAATGGCCATCCCACCCGTACTCTTTGATTTTCCGGCGCAGATTGGAGGACTCGCTGCGGCATAGACCCGCGAAGGTCTCGTCGCCTCGCATTAGGGCAATATCTCCGAACTTGGTGAGCACATCGAAAAGGAAGAAGGCCAGCCAAATGCTTTCGCCTAATTCCCGGTAGCCAACGCGGTTCATAGCGTCGTTCCAGTCTCCAGTCCCCATGAGCGGCAGGCCGTGCCGGCCAAACTGCAAGCTGCTCTGGATGGCTCTGACACAGTGCTCGTAAAGGGTGCCCGACTCCTCCGACCTGATGGGAAGGTCATAGTAAGCCTCCTCCTCGGGCTTCAGGGTCCGGCCCATGATGAAGTTAACGCGCTCGTCAAGCACGCCGACGTCTCCGGTTGCTTTGACATAGCGGTGAGCGGCCAGAGGCAGCCAGAGGCGATCATCGGAACTATGCGTGCGCACACCGCGTCCCGATGGCGGGTGCCACCAGTGCAGGACATCTCCTTCCTGGAACTGATGGGCTGCAGAGCGGAGGAGGTGCTCACGGAAAAGTCGCGGCTCTGCGTAAACGAGAGCCATTGCATCCTGCAACTGATCTCGGAATCCATAGGCTCCGCTTGATTGGTAGTATCCGCTGCGCGCCCACATGCGACAGGCTAGAGTCTGATAGAGAAGCCAGCCGTTCGTGAGCACATCAAGGCCCCTGTCCATAGTCTCCACCTGCACCGCGCCAAGGGTGCGATTCCAGTAGCTCCAAACCTGCTCCAGTGACATCTGAGCAGGAGACGACCCACGAAAACGTTTGATCAGGCTACGTGCATCTTCCACGTTTCGCCCGGTTCCACAAGTGAATACGATTTCGCTCTCCTGCCCTTCAGCCAGATCGATTTTGACCTGAAGGGCAGCACATGGGTCCATAGCTGCGCCGGCTCTGTTGGAAAGCCTCTCTTGCATTAGAGCCGCAGGTCTGACCATGCTGCCGTTTCGTCCCAGGAACTCGGTACGGTCCCCGGTGAAGCTGCCTATTTCCGTGTTCACATCCATGAAGACTATTCTTCCCGGAAAATCCGTATTGTACGGGTTTCTGGCAAAGAAAGCCCCTGTCTTTGAATCTATCTGTGTAACTACATGCATCTGTGTCTTGGAGCGAATCTCTCCCAATACCAGCTCGATATAGCCGGTCACAGAAAGCCGACGGAGTACGCCGGACTCATTGCGGACCTTGAGAACGCAAAACTTTATGGGAGCGTCTACTGCCACATATACCCACAGCTGTGATGCAATACCGCTCTCTTTGTGCTCGAAGACGCTATAGCCAAAACCGTGCCTGCAGGTGTAAGGCGTCTTGCCGCGGGCTGGCATGGCCGTGGGCGACCAGAATTCACCACTCTCTTCATCCCGGATGTACAGAGCCTCGCCGCTACAATCGCTTACAGGATCGTTATACCATGGGGTCAAGCGAAACTGTTGAGAGTTCTCGCCCCAGGTATATGCGCTGCCGCATTCAGAGATCACTGTCCCAAAATAGGGATTTGCAATCACATTCGACCAGGGTGCTGGAGTGGTCTGTCCTGGAGACATTCTGATTACATATTCGCGTCCATCTTCTGTGAACCCACCAAGACCATTAAAGAATATCAGGTCCCTACCTAAAGACTCGATCGCCTTGTAGTTCTCAACCGGCACGTTTTTTTCAGTTTTTAAAAGAGGAACTGCAGGCGAGAATCTACTCCCCCGTTCGAGTTGTTCCTCAAACGTTCCCCGGTCATCTGTGAAGATGGCGCGAGCTGCCGCCTGTATCAGAACTCCCGTCTCATCTGAGATCTGGTCGGAGTGTATTAAAAAAACTCCACCTGATGGCTCCTTGGTACTGGTATCGGTGCTTACAGAGATCTGGCCCATAATCTCATCCTGGAGCTCCTGTCGATAACCTGAAACTTCTTCATTCCAGATCACCAGATCCACTGCTAGCCCTAACATATGCCAGTAGGCGTGAGCCCTCAAGAGCTGATGCGCTAGATCAATGCAAGACCTATCTTTGATGCGAAGGAGGACAATTGGTATATCGCCCGATATACCATAAGCCCACAGGCTGGACTGGCCTTGTCGGTTGCTCAAGAGTACGCTGGGACTGGCGCGCCAGTTTGAGCAAGGATAAATTATTGCACAGGCAAGGCGCATATAAAGATTAATATCAACATCGGTGACATTGAGCTGCTGCATGATCATCTGGTTGTGAGTCCAGGCAAGGTTGTGGACGCGCTTTGCCATGCGCACGTCACGGTATTTATCAATTAGTTCAATAGCCCGGTCTTGCGTCTCAGCCATTCCTGTGATGAAGTTCACCCTGCAAGTCTCTCCTGAATCTATTGTGACAATGCACCTGATGGAGACTATCGGGTCCAAGACGAAGCCATCACTATTTGAGAGCCCTATTATTCCAGTCATTGCCACAGGATTGGCAACAGTTCTTCCTCTGCCTATGAACTTGGTGCGATCCGTCTCAAAAGAAATCATATCCGCATCGACCTTCTCCGCCGCCATCTGATGCAGCATCCAGGGCGTCTTCTCGTCCTTGGACCTTTGTCGGCGAGTGCATATGATCGCAGACCTCTTGGGCAGAATCTTTGTCTCAACAAAGAGGTTGCTAAAAGCAGGATGGGTTGCATCAGCCGCAGGGGTCGTCAGAACGACCTCCGCATAGCTTGTCAGCTCAATCTTCCGTCTTATCGATGAGCGATTGGTGAGACTGATGCTGCGCAGCTCGACATCGTCCTCAGGCGAGACGACAACTTCTGTATAGGCATCAATCCCTGAAACCTTTGACCAAAGCTCCGCCTTCGATCCCTGAAATATGGCCTGATAAGACTGCGCATCTTTACACACAGGCTGATATCCCGCAGACCAGACATTATTGCTGTCCAGGTCGCGTAAAAAGAAAAACTGCCCATCATTGTCGCGGGTAATATCGCCGTGCCAGCGAGTGACGGCGATTTCCCTCCAATGGCTATATCCTGCTCCCGTGCCGGAGATCATCACTCTGTAATTGCCGTTGGAGAGAAGGTGCACATCAGGCGAGGTGCTATTCGGATCATTGAATATCCTCTTGGATTTCTCACGCGTCGGCATGCCTGCTCTCCAGATTGATGGCGACGCCTCCGCGGCATGAGGATAGAAGGGCAAGGCAGTGGGAACTCTTTCCTGGAGAAGCAGATCCGCGGCCTGGAAGATGGGATTGGCCATGAATCTCCTTTGCATAGGCCGGTCTAACAAAACATAAGCCATCGAGAGAAAGCTCATGCCCTGGTGATGGGCCATGAAGGATCGTACAGTTGCGCTTCTTTGATCCTGGGTTAGACGTGATGGAGTGTAATCTATGGCCTCATAGAAGCCATACTCTCCCAGATAGCCTTCGCCTGCCATTCGCTGCAGATTGATGCAACCTTCTAGGGGAGAAACCATTAAGGCCAGAGCCGATGCATAAGGTGCGATTACCAGGTCTTTGGCCAGCCCACGCTTAAATCCAAGGCCCGGCACTCCGAAAGCTTTGTACTGGTAGATCTGATTGACATCTATGAGGTTGTAGCCGGATTCTGAGATGCCCCAGGGAACACTTCTTTGTTGCCCATATTCGATCTGCCGCTTGACTGTGCAGCGATAGGTCTGATTGAGGAGGGTGTTCTCATAAGTTGGCATAATCAGTAGCGGCATGAGATACTCGAACATAGTCCCACCCCAGGAAAGCAGAGCCAGCTCTCCACCTGCTTTGGTGAGCATACGTCCTAAAGAAAACCAGTGCTCCTGCTTGAGCCGCCCCTGAGCAATAGCAACATAGCTGCACAGTCTCGCCTCTGATGCTAAGAGATCATAGCAGCTCTCATCGCGTCTGGAGTCGTTGACATTGTAGCCGATAGAGAGAAGCCGACGCGATTCATCGAATAGGAAATCGTACTTTATATCCGCTAGCTCGCTGCAGTCGATTGCCAGCCTCTCTATGGAGTTGATACTCTCCCCAGCTCGTTTTTCCGCTTCAATTATTTTTTGACCAAGCTCTTGCAGCCACTTTCCTTCAGTTTGCCGGTCAACGCCAAAATAGCAGCTACTGATTTGATCTATGAGGGGCATCAATTTTCGGGCCGTCATTGGAAGCTCTCGCAGCAATGGAATGACATCAAGTTTGAGCAGCTCGTCTTGGAGCTCAGTGGGCTTAGTCGAGCCATGCGCTGGAAATTCCGTTGGGAGAGGATGCTCCATAATCCAAAGGGGCAACATGAGCCAGGGTGCCATGTTGATCAGATACTGCAGATGATCCCGAAGTTGCTTCTCATAAGAGTGTGCCCACCACAATAGATCTGCGTCAGCTTCGAAGCCCA
The DNA here is from genome assembly GCA_041305465.1 of Methanothrix sp. Taxonomy (GTDB): domain Archaea; phylum Halobacteriota; class Methanosarcinia; order Methanotrichales; family Methanotrichaceae; genus Methanothrix. Next base: position 5,083 of record JBFYLJ010000063.1, on the reverse strand, counting down.
GCCGGTCTATCATCAACGCTACGGCCTTTGCCTGCCGGTCAAGTAATTGCCATGCTGCCGAGAGATTGCCGGGAGGCTTCTCCAGCTCTGTCCAGAAGAGATCGATCTGCACGAGCATCTGTGGGTGCCTATTTTCCCCAAGGTCTCCGTCTGAAGACCCGGCAGCAGCAGCATCTCTAATGATCTGCAGCGTATCCTGAAGACCGCTAAACGTCTGTTCCGGCAGGATTTTCTGGTCTATAATTTCAATTTGCCCCTGCAGCACAGTCAAGAGATGACCTGCCAGGTTACCGCTATCAACAGTTGAGATGTACCTGGGAGGCATTGGCTCAAGCCGCTTGATATCGTACCAATTGTAAAAGTGTCCCTGAAACCGTTCCAGGTTTTTCATTGTCTGAAGAGCGCAAGCGTTCCGATCTATCAGCTTGCCTGCTGAGATATAGCCGAAGTCGTATGCTGCCAGGTTCGCGAGCAGTGACAAACCCATATTCGTAGGTGATGTGCCGTTGGCAATTACTGAGCGCGGATCCTCCTGGTAGTTGTCCGGCGGAAGCCAGTGGCTTTCCGGTCCTACGAACGTCTCGAAGAACTTCCAAGTCTTCCGAGAAAGCTTGCGCAGGAAGATCGTCTGATCCTCGCTGAGTTTTGCTTTAGGTAAGGCAAGAGGCAAGCTTATCCACCAGGCAACAGCAGGTGCATAGCTCCAGGATAGCAGCAGCGGCCAGACGACGTAAAGAATATCAGGACGCCCATATAAAAGATAAGATGCCATGGCAATGGCTAATGCCGGGGCTATCCACATTGACTGGTAGAATCCTGCCAGATCGCTCTTCCCACTATTCTGAGAGCTGCTTGCCGAGTTCCATTCCAGCAGCCGCTTATGAGTGAACAGCATTCGCCCACCGGTGCGCACAACTGCATCCAGGCTGAAGAATGCCTCATAAGGCATCAGGGTCAAGCTGAGTGCGGCCTGAGCCAGGTACCTGACAATTGCTCTCCCGGCATAATGCAGGTGCTTATCCAGGGGCAGATTTGCAGACTTATTCAGGATTGCTCGGATGCAAGCGAGTAACGGCAAAGCCAGAACTGCTCCTACCACCACAATTGTCCAGAACCATGGGTTGGAAATCATCAGCCATGCCGATAAAAGAAGCAAAATCTGGGCAGGTGTAACCAGGCTGCGCCGGAGGTTGTCGAGAATCTTCCATCTGGATAATGCTGAGATGGGGTTGTCCAGGATCAAGCCACCTGGGCCCGGTACCCGCGTGAGCAGCCAACTGGCAATCTGCCAGTCTCCTCTGATCCATCTGTGCCTCCGCTTAACGTCTGTGGTGTAACGGTAGGGATACTCCTCATAGAATTGCACATCGCTGACCAGTGCCGCTCTGGCATAGCTGCCTTCCAGAAGGTCGTGACTCAGGATCAGGTTATCTGGAAAGCGACCACCCAGAGACTGGGAGAAGGCATCCACGTCGTATATGCCCTTGCCGGTGAAGGAGCCTTCCCCAAAAATATCCTGGTAGACATCCGAGACCTCCCTCGTGTATGGATCAATTCCCGGCTCGCCCCCAAATAGCCTCACAAACCTGGATCGATCTGCTTCAGGCATGCCTGAGCTCAGGCGTGGATGGAGTATGCTGTAGCCCTCAACGACATATTTCTTATGCTCGTCGAACCTGGGGCGGTTAAGAGGATGAGCCATAGTCTCCACCAGCATCCGGGCAGAATTGAAAGGCATCATGGTATCTTCGTCAACTGTGATGACGTATTTTACACAGGGCAAGATCGATACGTCGCCCACTATCGAGGAGAAACTATTTTTTGATCCCCCTCGCAGCAAAGAGTTGAGCTCCCCTAGTATGCCCCTTTTTCGCTCATAGCCTCTCCAGATCTCCTCCTTAGGATCCCAACTGCGTTGACGGGAAAAAAGGAAGAAGATACTATCATGATACTTTTTATTCAGAGCCTCGATACCCTGACGAGCCAAAAACAAAAGATGCTCGTCCTTGAGCACGACCTCTTGCCGGGCATCTCCCAGATCGGTAAGAAGGCCGAAGTGGAGGTTTTTATCTCGGTTCGCCAGGTATCGAACCTCGAGCCCTTCCAGCAGATCCGCAACTTTTTCGGGTCCGGTCAGAACTGATGGTACCACCACCAGCGTTCGCAGCTCTTCTGGAATGTCTGAAGAGAAGTCCATTCTGGGGAGTGCATGAGGCCTGACCAAGAGAGTCGCCAGCCAGTTCACCAAGCCGACCGCAGGACTGCTTATGCATATTACCAAGAATATGGAAGCTAAGAATAGCATTCCTCCGCCTGATCCGAGCCCGTATGCCTGGCCCAGTATCGCAGCTGAGGTGATGGCTGTGACCAGTGTTATCGCACCGAGATAACAGAGAAGAGGGTATTGGTAAATAGTCCTGCTAAGTGACTCCCGTAGCGGAAGGCTCATTCCTGCAGCCCTTTCCAGCTCCTGCAGCCCCTTATCAATCAGATAGAACCCAACATGTGCACTTCGATCTTCGCTGCCCTTAGCCTGAGCATTTTCCCGGGCCAGATTTACAGCCAAAAGTGCCACTTCTTCTTCAGAATGCAAACTGCACTTTGCGATTCTTTCAACGCAGTGGCGGTAACGGTCTCGAGTAGCAAAGTCCATCTGGCTATATGTGCCAGCAAGGTCCTTGTTCAGTGCTTTCTCGACAGCACTAGTCTCCTCTACAAACTCTCTCCAGTCCATAGACTCAAGAAAACGAAAGCTTTTGATGTTGTTGCCTACGGAGACCTTATCTGCGGCCTCTTGCTGGATATCCTCCTGGACCATCTGTCCGATGGTCTTTCCGTTTTCAGATAAACGCTCTTCAATCCATATTAACGGGAGAGACAGAGCATGGCTCTGTCCCTCCAACCTTCGGGCAAATTCAGCAACAAAGGCACAGGACATTGGTGGATCCGATCTGGCCAGATCAGCTACAACAACGATCATGTTCTTTGGTTCAGTCTCCGCAATACCAACAGCCTGATCTACCCAGTAATCTGCCAGATTACGGTCAATCCGGATCTTAGTGATTCGCAATGAAATGCGCCGCATGTTCTCGATAAGTGCCAGGCGGAGCATGATGGCGACAGCCCAAAGCTCGCCCAGATTAAGAATCGTGATCGACTGATACGCATCCATAAAGCTTTTCAGGCTTTCTGCATCCACCTGACCATCGACATGTTGGATCAGCTCTTTAGCAATGTCGTAAATGCGCGGGTATCCGGCCAGCGGTCCTTTGAGCATATGGGGCAGCTCTTTGCTGTAATCTTTTGGCAGATGTAGCTTGGCCATGCGAATCTGCTCTTCTATCTTGTAGAAGTTATCAAGTAGCCACTCAGATGCCGGCGAAATCCTCAGGTTCGATGCTTCAGCTTCTGCCAGCAGCTCGTTTGCCTGCAGCAGTATCGCCTCGTTCTCAGAGAGCCTTGGCAATAACAGGTCCCTGCCGGGCATTGGATCAACCACATGGCGTTCTGCCAACGCCTTAGCATGACGCACCAATTGATCGGTGCTAAGCAGCTCGGATCGTAGCGGCTGCTCAGAGCTGTAATGGCTTAAGAAGGCATTACTGTCAAGGCGCACCTTGAGACGGTTAAATGTCCTATGAACTTGATTTTGGCTTAGAATCAATTTCTTGACACCTAGATGTGGTTGAATTCAATTGCCTGCCATTTCTGTCTAACGAAGATATGATTTAATCAAATGAGCCTGGGCTACGGCAAAGGTTGCCTCAAAGCCAGGAGTCGTGCTAGCTTTAGTCGTTGATTTAGTCGTACTTGTTGGCTCGGGGTGATAGGTGTTGTGCTATAGGTAGTAGATCTAGTTAAATCCGCGGATGCAATTAGAGTCATCAATACAATTAGGATGTTATTGCATAAAAAGACGTTGGTACCTAAATGTTTGGATACATAAAATTTATAGACATTAAGCATCATTATGGTGAGCGATGTAAAAAAACTACAAAGGAAATAGAATAACACTGGAGCCAAGAGCTGGATTAGAGCTCTAAACTCCTCTCTGCCAAATACGCTCTGGCCTTCTCGGGATCAGAGGCCAGTTCATCAATTCGTCTCTCCGACATCTCCCAGAACAGATCATCATCTGCTGTCTCATCATCTCTCTTCAGCCACCAGGATAGGCAGATTTCAGCTGCCAGCCTGCAGGCGTCCTCGTCTGCTAAATTGAGAGACGAGCAGAATGTCTCGCCCACGCATGCACCCACCGACGCTCTTGTACAAAGATCACAGGTCATTTAGGCTCCTTCTTTAAATTTATGGTATTTATTAATGATGATTTTCCTTCGAGGATATCGCGCAGTCTTCCGTAATCTTCCGCAGGAAAGCGGATGGATATGGATAACGCAATTGTGCACGATTGGGTGGCATTCAATCCGATGCAACCATCTTCTTCATCGATGTATTCTCTGGCATCATGGGGATGGGCAGTATATTGCCAGCCGCCATTTGCACCTGTTATTCTGGAATAAATCCAGTTGTCGGCTTTTGGGTTGTTAATAGGGTCAAGACCCGATACCACTTGCGTTAAAAAAGCTTCTGCATCTTTTGCAGCGAGAAACTCAATCCATATTATGCCCGGCTTATTTTCTTGACATGAATTGGTGGTAACGATGCCACAGTTCCAGATGATTTGCAGCAATGGAGCTATCCCTTCGTCCACCTCGATCATCATGTTTGATGCTGGATCGAGAATTGCGGTCTGCTTGTGCTCAATCAAATCCTCTAGCTCCTCTTCCGTCCCCCACGCAGGGCACGATATCTTTTGGTGAGGCAAAACCGTAAGCTGCCAAAAAGTTGGAAATCTGTAGGGCGGAATGTCGCCCCACATAGCCGATTCATGGCTAGAACAGATAAGCTCAAGTCAAATGTGTTTAGTATCTGCCGGGTGACCTGGCAGGTCTGTGCTTCTGATAGCACTCGCTGCAGTAAACCGGCCTTGATCCGTCCGGCTTGAAGGGAACCTGGGTTTGCTTGCCGCATTCGGAGCAAGTTACATCTGTCATTTCTCTGGGACCGCTATTGTAGCCGCCTC
>JBFYLJ010000062.1:0-16040 GCA_041305465.1 Methanothrix sp. | reverse complement strand
CTCCCCGGTAGTACGCCAGCCTGCGGGCATGAGGCCGGAATAGATCCAGCAGCTTCGTCTCCTCCTCTGCTTCCAGTGGCTTGAAATGCATGCCCACCTGGGCCAGTGCCTCTACCTCCCTGGCACTTTTGCAGCCCACAATTGCCGTGCTGATCTCCTGGGAAAGGGCAAAGCGCAGGAGCTTCTCTGCCGTCACTTCATCCCTTGGTGAGATGTAGTGCGAGCCGCCCAGCACCTTCATGGCGATAACAGCCAGGCCGCGATCCTGGGCAGCGGCCATGACCCTATCCAAAAATCCGCCCAGGATGGCTTCGGCTGGGTTGATGGGCATTAGAACGCTGTCCACGGGCCAGCTCTTCACAGCGTGCTCCAGAATCTTGGGGTCATGATGTCCTGTGACGCCCAGAAAGCGCACAAGTCCTGCATCTCTGGCCTGCACAAACGCCTGCAAGGCACCGCCCGGCCCCTCGATCTCCTCGATATCCTGGCGAGTTCGCACATCATGAATCTGCCACAGGTCCATCCTCTCCAGGCCCATTATCTCCAGAGACTCTGCCAAATCGGCCCTGGCGCCCAGAAAGTCGCGAGCTGCGGACTTGCTGGTCTGAAATATGCGGGAGCGAAGCTCCTGATGTCCACGCCAGAAATTGCCATAGTAGCCCTGGCTGCCGGCATAAGCCTGGGCGGAGTCGAAGTAGGTTATTCCCTGAGCCGCAGCCTGCTCAATCACGGCACTGGCCTCAGGCTTGCGCCCGTAGGTGCGCAGCACGCCCTCCCCGCCCAGGCCCACCTGAGTGACGAGCGGGCCCGATCTTCCAAAAAGCCTTGCAGTAATGGCCATAACAATTCTTATATGCGCGGCAGAGTATAAAAAAGGTGGCTCTTGGGGATCCTGGGGGCAGAATGTGGACTATTTAATTAGATCAAATTTACTATAGTTCCAAAGATTCTAATACCTTAAGATTTAATTGTAAATGACTAAGACCGGAGGAAACATGAGCCATATAAAATTCATAACTGCTCTTGCCTTGCTGAGCCTAATCGGCTTGGGACTCGCAAGCACCAACTATGCATATGGGTGGGCGAGAGCTGACTTTGACAAGAATAATAAGCAGCTTTATGCCCAAGGATATCATTTGATCGAGGTCAATGCCTATGTGCCGCCCGGAGCGAGCGATGCCGCCTGGAATGGCGTCTGGTCCAACGCTAAAGAGGTAACTCAGTTTGCTTACGGATGGGCGAGAGCTGACTTTGACAAGAACAATAAGCAGCTTTATGCCCAAGGATTTCATTTGACCGAGGTCAATGCCTATGTACCACCTGGAGCGACTGATGCCATTTGGAATGGGATCTGGGTCAAGAATAACGATGTGACGCAGTTTGCTTACGGATGGGCGAGAGCAGATTTTGATAAGAACAATAAGCAGCTTTATGCCCAAGGATTTCATTTGACCGAGGTCAATGCCTATGTACCACCTGGAGCGACTGATGCCGCCTGGAACGGGATCTGGGTCAAGAATAATGATGTGACGCAGTTTGCTTACGGATGGGCGAGAGCAGACTTTGACAAGAACAATAAGAAACTTTATGCCCAAGGGTACCATTTAAAGGAGATTAATGCCTATGTGGCACCTGGAGCGACCGATGCCGCCTGGAACGGGATCTGGGTCAAGAATAACGATGTGACGCAGTTTGCTTATGGATGGGCGAGAGCGGACTTTAACAAGAACAATAAGGATCTTCAGTCCAAAGGATACCTTTTGATCGAGGTCAATGCCTATGTGCCGCCTGGCGCGACCGATGCAATTTGGAACGGCATCTGGAAAAAGAGTTAGTGGGAATAGCGCCAAAGTCTCCTGCACGATATTTTTTTAACGAGTTCGAACGAGATGAGCGCGGCTCGCCTCAGCCAACCAATTCCATGAAATGCCTAATGCCCTACCCGCCAAGGCCCACCTGAGTGACGAGCGGGTCCGACCTTCCGAAGAGCCTGGTGGTAATAGTCATAGTAATTCTCCCCCACGAAATATATGCGCTGGTGCTATGTCGCTTTTCCCCTTGAAGAGTTAGGGGGGCTGCAAGGCTCCCCGGGCCCTTCAAGGCAGATTGTCGTCACCAGTGTCCACGCATGAGGCACAGGGCGGCAGGACTACTGCATTCCCAGGTTCACCTGCTGTGCAGGTATAACAGGGTACCCAGTCATCACTAATGATCTGGCCGCTGCAATTAAGCCCAAAGCACGTGGGCGGCTGCCAGTCTGAGGATAGGGACGATGGCAGTGCTCCTCCGACGCCCAGATCGATGCGAGACTCAACATCAGCCGCAGCTGCATCCGGCCCATCAACTGAGAAGGCCTCGATATGAGCCGTGTTAACATAGACGCCATCCGACTCAGCCAACGCCCTGTACACAATGGTCCTGTTATCTCCTGGTGCCAGATCGAGAATGGTCCAGGTGATCAGGTTGGACCTGTTCTCAGAAGGCCCCAGAGATGAGTTGAGCAGCTTCATGCAGAGAGGTAGCTGGTCCATCAAGAAAGCCACCATGGTGTACTTCTCCCGGTTCCGAAGGTTCAAAGTATACCAGACAACCCTCGGGTCCAGAGCATCGATCCTGGCGGTCTTGGAAGCGTAGATCTGGGGCGGGCAGCAGGTCAGCCAGTCCATGCGAACCACGGAGAAGTTCCTGGCCAGCGTCCAACTCTCGTCGTACTTGCCTGCCGCTTCTACCCGGTTCACCAGATTGGACTGCTCCTGAGTGATGTTCAGCCGCAAGTCGATGGTTGTCTTGCTGCCGATACCCATAAAGGGCACCGACCAGTTTGCATACGCCGTCGTCAACTCCGCAGGCCTCAAAGATGAGGTGATGTACTCGGTTCCCGTCGGGAAGACGTCCTTAATGTAAACGGGCCCTAAAGCCTTGTTGCCGTTATTCTCTATGATGATGCGATAATCGACAAAGGTTGTGCTAAGCAGATCTACTTTGGCCAGCTTGCTCAAAGAGAGATGTGGTCTATCATATTTTGCCACGCCGCCAAGGGTGGTCTTTCTCTGAATATCAAATTCACCCACATAAGTCTCCTCTTTAAGAACCTCATCTGTGCTATTCTCTTCCTTATAGATAGTGCGGAAATCGGCCTGACCGGTCACGCTAGACTTTGTTGCCATTTCGTTTAGGCCTCGGGCGGTTGACTGGAGATTCAGGCTCTCTGCAGATGAAAAATGCTCACTGATCAGGCTGGTAGGAGTCTTGGACCACATGCCTTCATTCCACTTTATATCGCTGAATGTGTAGAAGGTTGGCGTGTAAAAGTAGCTTGTCGGCAGATGAGTGAGGTTGATATCCTTGGCGATATAGTTTGCCACTGTACTGATCTTCTCCTCACTCTGGTAATTGCCTGTGCCCGACTCGTAAGAGGACTGAGCTTTTCCAATATCTCTACTGGCAGACACATAACCCGTGCCCTTCACGGATTTTTCGTACTCCACATTTTTGCCGTATTCATCAAACTTCTGATTGATCTTGAAGCTGCCCACATAGTCTTCTTGGGATTCGAAGATTTGGCTCGCGTTCCAGGTTCTATTCTCATCAGCATCTTTCTTGACGAGACCGATATGACCCACACCCTCGAAGTCGGTTTCGGACTTCATGGTGCTGCCGTTCTCGTCCAGCTTAATTGAACTGTTGCGACTGATGCGATTGGCATAGGTGTACTCTTCGTTTGTCGAGCCTCCCGTGGCGTAATTCTTGGATTTGGCCTTCTCTGTCCATTTGCTCTCGAAATCAACATCCCGATTGTTGGGCAGGGAAAAAGTGGTTGGCTTATGCGTTACAGTCAGCCCCTTGTTCCACTGAATTGAACGATTGGAATTTTGGTACTTAATCACGTCCTCGCTGGCGTATTCGCCGCTACCGTGCTCCTTGAGGGCAACATAAGTCTCTGGCGGGCCGACGTTGACGTCTGCGTATGCTGTGCAATTCTCTACGTAATCACCTGCGATTTTCGTATACAGTGTTGCTTTATTTTTCAATATTACCGGGTTGGTTCGGATGTCGTTATGCACATTCACAAATCCTGTTCCCGTCACCCCTTGATCCATGTTAAAGGAGGTATTACCGATGTCCTGCGCTACCTGAACCAGGATGGTAATGGTTCCTGGATAATTATCGGGGTCTATCTTCCATTTGTTGTTCTTTCCATCATCAATCGGTGCTGGAGACGCGGATATGAAAGAAACGCCGCCAGGGTATTCATCCACGATCAGATCTCCTTGCTCATACCATGTTATGTTATATGTCACATAATCTCCTGGTCGAGCAACTTTTGGCGAAGCGGTCTTGGTTATGCAATCAGTAATGATTTTCACATATTCTGTTGCCTTCCCAGTAGCCACGTTTCCATCTGGGTCCAATGCAGTGGCGATAACTATGTTCACCAATTTCGGCGCGTCTACCGCTTTGGCTATGTAGTCCGCAAAATAGCTGCGTGACTCGCCAGGGTCCAGTGGATCAGGATCGTTGAGCACTATTATTCCCAGCTTGTCATCGTTTAGGGTTATAGAGGTGAGCGCCATGGTGCCGTTGTTCACCACAGTGTACTTGTATCTTATACTATCACCAGGTTTAGCGACCTCCCGGTCCGCTTCCTTGAAGACTAGCAAACGCAGTATTGGCTGACCGGTCTGGCAGCTCCATCCCAAATTAGCACAGCCTCGGTTGCTCACCACCAGTTCATCTATTTCCCCCATTTTCCCATATGCGGTTGCACAATTCGTGAGATATTCCGCCACTGCCAATCCAGGAGTTCTTCTATATTCAATGCTGATCATGTTGCCATATAAGTCAAATATCATGATCAGGGTGTCTCCTGTGGCATAGTACCTTACTGTGAAGGTGTTATAGCCCTTTTCCGGTTTATTGTACTCTATCTCTAAAGTCTCCTTGGTTGGCAAGAAGGTATAAAAGTCAGAGATAACCTCGCCTTTCATGCCGTAGGTTGTGACGAGGATGTCGTACTTATTCGGCCTGTTGTACTCTGACAATACCAGGAATCCTGTAGCATTCAGCTGCTCATTCAGAGTCTCTCCAGTCGATATATTCGTGTAGTTGTTGAAAGTGTAGTTGGCTCCATCAATGCTCTTTATGTATGATTCTGGAGTCGCGTTGGCCTTATCGAATATGTCTCGATGTTTCTTAATGCTTTTCAGCTTGGCTTGCAGTTTGGTTTTATTCCTGTATAGAGCATCGATTAGCTGCACAATATTGACAGGGTCGTATCCTGCTCCCATGACTTTCAGCTTCGTCTCATCAGCAGCTACGATTGGTGGTAAGTTGGTTGAGGTCGAAGCTGCGCTGCAGGCATCAGGACTCAATTTAACGCCATAAGTGATCGTCCAGAAATCTCCAGGTTGCAGAGAGCCAAGGGGGCCTAGATCAAATATCAGATTGCTGCCTTCAATGGAATGCTGGATTAATGTATTTCCAGAATATGCATAAGGAATAAATTCCAGCATTGGGCTTAGCTCATCAACGATTTGGATGTTATGAATTTCTATATTCCCAATATTCTTCACAGTAATAACGAAGGTGGCCTGTTTATATGGATATAAGATCTCATCTGGAGTTGTCTTCGTGATCTCCAGTGGAGACTTTTGTCCGCCGGAACTCCTATATTTGTTTCCGAAGTCTGCATTATTCGATGCGACCTCAGTCTGGTCAGACCTGGTTACTGAGATCTGGCCGGTTTCAGAAACAATAACATTGTAAATATTGTCCGCAGGGTAAGTCTGTGTCCAGTCTGACGAAAATGAAGGTACCTCTTCCAGCGTGTAGGTCCCAGGAAAGATGCCTGTAATTCTGTAAGATCCAAGAGTTGCGTTTTCAGTAGAGGTAGTCGCACTCTTGACTACAGTATCACCTTGCATCAGATTTATTGTCCAACCTCCCAGCAAATCGTTGCCCAGTTTGGACCCGTCCCCATCGCTATCGTTAAACTTTACGCCGGATAATGATACATCTGCGCCTATCACCTGGTTGCCAAAGTCCACTTCAGTCGATCCGACCTCTGTCTGCCCGGAGTCTGACTTCATTATCACGATTTGGCCCGTGTTTGATACCTCTACCGTGTAAACATTGCCTGACGGAGCAGTCTGAATCCATCCGAGCCTCTGTTCCTCTTCAACCGTGTAGCTGCCGGGAATGATTCCGATAAACGCATAAGCTCCGTCTGGACCTGTTACTGTGGTGGCTATTATTGTATCCCCATTTTTTAGATTGACGGTCCAGCCTTCCAGTCCCTGTTCATCCGCATCCTTGGCTGCATTGCCGTTCTTGTCCTCGAACTTCTTGCCGCTGAGATCAGCAGTACGCAAATTGCCAAAATCAAGGTCATTCGGTCCAGCCACACCTGAGACCAGGTTTACGGTATGTATGCCAGTTGAGGCAGGATAAGATTGATACCAACCAGGTTGTGCTACCTCTTCCACTGTGTAACTTCCAGGAGCGATTCCAGTGAACTCATAAACACCATCCGGACCGGTTGTTGTCGTAGCGAAAATTATGCCGCCGTTTTTTAGATTAATGGTCCAGCCTTCCAATCCCGGCTCTTCAGCATCCTTGGCTGCATTGCCGTTCTTATCCTCATACTTCGTGCCGCTAAAACCCGCAAGAGGAAGTACTGTGATAGTAACAAGGCACGTACCTTTGCACGTATCTGGTGCCCCTGTTGGGCTTAAGACAAGAGTAATATTATAGTCTGTGCGAGCAGTAACCTTGGGTGCAGCAAAGGTAAATAACCATGCATCAGTTCCTGAATCTCGCACTATTTCAGGATCGCAGGTCCAGTCATAGCTATATCCAGCTCCTGACGGTTCTGCTGTTAATGAAACATGCTGTCCGCCATAAACAGTAAGTGCTATGGGACAAGATTGTGGCGTGGCACTGCCTGCCGTGCACATGAGCAATAAGCACAGCAGGAATATCTCGACAAGGGCTTGGAAAGCTTTGAAGCTAAAAGGATCGTATGAAGCAGTTTTTTGCAGCTGGTGTTGACGTATATGATCGCCCTGTACAAATTTGTCACTCAATTGCATATGATTTATCCCTCCTTCTAAACTTCCTTTGGCCTATGTGATGGTTGCTGTAACAGCAATTATGGGCGTTTTCCATATTACTATCTGCATTTGATCCACAGATTGGTAAGAGCATCCGGTATTAGCCGTCAATGTAATCGTAATTAAGCCATTATCTATGTCTGCTGGGCTCGGAGTGTAGGTTGTGATGAGTGCCGTGGGGTCCGAAAAAGTACCTGTTCCTGATGAAGTCCATTCATAAGTTGCCGGACTGTAACCAGTATTCGTACCCGTCAGTGAGACCGTTTCTACATTATTGCAGAACGATTGGTCAGGACCTGCCGAGGCAACTGGATTCTTACGAATCGTTATCCGCATCGTGTCCACTGATGTTCCCGAGCAGGGTGAAGTACCAGTGGCCGTCAGGGTAATCGTAACTGAACCTGCGGAGATATCAGAGGCACTCGGGTTGTAGTAGGCAGTTGTGAGCGATGTGGGATTTGAAATGGTATTTGGTGTGCCTGAAGTCGTCCAGGCATAAGTGGCAGGGCCTCCGGTATTGATGCCGGTCAATGATACAGTTCCTACATTCTCGCAGACCGTCTGGTCGGGACCTGCCGATGCAACTGGATTCTTACGAATCGTTATCAACATCGTGTCCACGGATGTTTCCGAGCAGGGCGAAGTATCTGTGGACGTTAGGGTAATTGTAACTGAACCTGCCGCGATATCAGAGGTACTTGGGGTGTAGTAGGCAGTTGTGAGCGATGTGGGATTTGAAATGGTATTGAGCGTGCCTGATGTCGTCCAGACGTAAGTAGCAGGACCTGCGGTATTGGTGCCGGTCAACGGTACATTTCCTACATTATCGCAGACTGTCTGGCCAGGACCAGCTGATACTATCGATTTGGCCTGGACGGCCAGAGTGGTGGCGGCAGTTCCAGTACATCCGCCGTAAAATGTAACAGTTACGCTATAATCTCCTGCATCACCCAAAACTAAGTTCTTGATCAAGAGATTCTTGGCTGTCGTCCCAGAATACTTGGTGTTATCTCCCAATGCAGCAGATCCTTTGTACCATTGATAGCTCTCACCCGTGAGAGCAGAGCAGCCTGTGATTGCTGCGGTCAGAGTAATTTCACTCCCTTCGCAAGCGGCAGGACTGGCTGGTGTTATCGTTAATAGCGGCGTACAGCCAAAGTAGTAGCTGGTATCCGTATCTGTTGCCAGATGGTTTGCCGAGTCTCTGCCGGAAACGGATGCAGTATTCTGGTACTGCCCAGAGATAGCTGTACCTGATGCAGTGCATGTCATTGACGCGCCTACTGCTAGTGTGGTCCCGCTGCAGCTAACGGTAACTCCTGGTTGGCTGTCCGTAACCGTTACTGAGCTCAGCGCGTTTTCTCCTCTATTTGTCACAAAATACTGCCAGTTGACCGGGCAGTTCACGGGTATCGTGGGCCCTGGTGCCAATGCTATGATCTGACCGTTGGTCTTCTTTACCACTTCAATAGCGGTAACGGCTTTTATTAAGTGACCATAAAGGCATGCTGTATTAGTGCAACCTTCCTGAGTAATAAACCGATTGATTGTAGTTCCTCCAACACAGGGGCTCTTAAATCCATCAATGACAAGCGTATACCAAGTGTCACCTATTAGGAACGACTGGGTAGCCTGCGTATTGCTCCATTCTAACCTATCAGGACAAGGTCCGGAAAAACCAGAACATGGGGTTCCGGAATCATAGCAGGGTGTGTAATCCTGGTGGTCGCAGTCCTTACATTTAGCTTTGTTGGGGGTATCCTCAATCACTAGATTGTAAGTTAGAGCTATAGGGGGAAGGGCCGGATTGGAAAAGGTAAGGGTTATTTGTAATGTGGCTCCTGTTGCACCTGTGCCACTTGAGATGGGGTAATTCTCATGCGTAAGCTCTCCAATTTTAAATACATCATTAATATTTGGAAATGAGGTTATTCCCACACCATTAAAGATGGCCCCACTTGACGGACTACCTGTTCCCCAATAGATATGATTTGTGCCAACTCCATGATACACGGGACCGGTGACTGACGTCCATTTCCCAGAAGTACTCGAAAGAGTATAAGCCACACCAGTCTGAATCAAAATCGAAATTAAAATAAGCAAAGCTAAGATAATTACTATTCCATTTTTTGCTCCTGAGTTAGTCATGTTCTCCTCGTACATAGACCGCATTCTGATATAACTTTTTTGCATTATTCTAACTGGAGGCAATGTGTTCTGAATCACGGTGAAGTGCTTCAGGGTGATAGTCTTTTTACATAACCACTGATACTGATAAAAATATAATGATTAATGAGATTACAAGGCACCGCACTTAGGCAGTGCCTTGAAGCAATATTTTCTAGGTAATAGCCGAAGCCATGGTTGCCGTCGGATTGTAATATAGTGTAACTAATTGGGTGCACCACTTTAGTACCGTGTCCGGACCGCCCTGGCCATCCGAATCCTGCCTTACTACAAATGTCACATAAGTTGTCTTAGACGGGTTATCTGCATCAGGCACATTTAATCCCGTCCAGCCAGGCGATGGGGTATAGGTCTTTGAGTCAGCTACTATGACGCTGCCCCAGGTGCTCATGTCCGTTTGGATTGGTATTGTGGTCACATCTGTCTGGAGATACCATTCATAGAATAATGAGTCAGGGGCGCTGTCACAGACGTATGCCCAGGTTGTTGGGTCTGCTATGCAGGTTTCAGGAATCACAGGACAATCAGGGCACAGGCCGCTACAGGTCAATACTATGTCACAGATGGATTTACATGTGATTGGTGAACCTGTGGGGTTCATCATCAGTGTTACCGTCCAAGGACCGCCGCAAGCAGGAATATTGAACTCCATTATATTTGTTCCGTCCGCGCTTTGCCCAGTAAGAGCAGAGGGTACAGTCCAGTCGTAGGTATATCCCGCACCAGATGGGGACGCCGTTAATTTGACATGCGATCCTTCTGTGACTGTCAAAGATAGACATGGTGCAGGTGTAGCTGATACAGGAGATACAATTGCTGCTAGCAGGAATGCAAACGCAATCGTGATATATTTGCCAAATTTCATCTTTGTTTTCCCTCCGTTTATCTTACCGGTTGCAGGCCACTGGAAACGATCCGCAAATCAACCTATGATATCACATCGAAGAATGGATACATGAGCCAATTGACTGCATCTCTTTTTTCTCAGATAACCTCCATTCTTTTGTAACACATCTAACTAAGTACAATCTCATAATAACTACTTAAGTCTTTCTTTGGATAGAATTAGATATGGATTACAGGAAAAATTTATATATTCCAAATACAATAATCAGTAGTTATGTTCAAAAATCGAATAAGACTAAAATGTATTCTATAAACTGCAAATAATTAATACTATCATTTAGAAAAAAACAAAAAATGTAAACCTCCAGCACCTCGCAAGTCAATTGACATATAGAAATTTTTATTAACTAGTAAGTCGGTCTATATTCTAGTTGGGTTTAAGAGAGCTATCTTGCAGATATAATTAAGCAGGGTGACAAGTTATGAGATATTTGATCCTATGGAGTTTAATGGTATTGTTATTAATAACAATAATGCCGGGGGCATCTCAACTTTCAGATAAGCCAATAATAATAAATTTGATGATTGATGCCCAAATGCCATCATCGCCGACAAAGGAGCAGGCATCAATAACTGAAAAAGATCTTGAGAATATATATAACCAAATCAATGACAGAGGTCTGGTCGCAACCATCTTCTCAACGCAAGATATCCTTAGGACTGATCTCAACCTGGACCTCACACGTATAGGTTATTTATCCAAATTTGAACTGGGCATGTCCGGAAACAACTCGAATGAAAAGATAAGCACAATGTCGTATGCAGATCAGAGCGCTTCATTGAAGATATCAAAACGCTGGGTAGAAAGCTGTATGATCTGTGGCAAAAATAATGTAACCGTGTATGGTTTTATGCCCCAGTCTTTCGACCAAAACCAGGAAACCTATAAGGTGCTCGATGAATTGGGCATCCAGTATGATGCCGGTTTCCAGGCCGGGCTTTTATACACACCCGGACATGAGAACGACGTCTGGCCCTATCTGGTGGCTGGCCACAAATTCTATGCTGTGCCGGTGAGCACTTACACCCTATCAGACAAGAAGATGGTCCTGCAAGACAGCTACTTCATGGTTAACGGCATGGACGCTGCTCAATGGTACTATGCGCTGGTTGGAAAGTTAGACGAAATTCAGGGCAAGGATGAGCCTATGGTAGTCAGCCTATCGACGTCCGTTTCCGGCTCGAGAGACTATCTGAATTCGTTGGAGCGTTTCATGGATTACGCCATCTCTAAGAAGGCAAGTTTCGTAACCACAGCGGACCTTGTGTCTCTGTCTAAAACCAACTCGCATGATGCATCGTTGTTACCATCTAACGTAACTAGCGAGTGTCCGACCTGCGACCAGAATAACAACCTCATCAACATAACTGCATTCGTGGCCATCAACGAATCCATTCAAGCAGCCAACAACACAACACAGGTCATAGCTCCAGAGCCTGTAGTGGCTCCTGAATGAGGACAAAATGATAAGTATACACCGCATTTCCGGCGGTGTTTTTTTTTATGTTTTCTCACTGATTTCATGGGTGCATGGAAATGGCAATCCTCATGCGGATTTCATCCATTCCTGCTCATCCCGGCGAAGCTATAAATAACCCCCATGCAGTTTAACTTATAAATGGGCCGCCAGGGATTTTATGAAGGAAATGAAGGAAAATGGATAGCGAGGGCACACACACATGCTCACTGAAATCCTGATCATTTTTCTTCTGTTCCTGGCTAATGGTGCGTTTTCCATGGCCGAGATGGCTGTGGTCTCCTCCAGCAAGGCCCGGCTCAGGTCTTGGGTGGAAGAGGGTCATGCAGGTGCAAAGACAGCCCTGCAGTTGGCTGAAAATCCCAACCGCCTCTTCTCAGCCGTGCAGACCGGCATAACTCTTATCACTACCTTGACAGGAGCCTATGGAGGCGCAACAATCGCTGATGAGCTGGCTTCTTACTTCAGTACTATCCCGGAATTCTCCCCTTACAGCAGTGGTCTGGCCCTGGCGGCTGTCGTCCTGATGATCACTTTTTTTAGTCTGGTCATTGGTGAGCTGGTTCCCAAGAGAATCGCGCTCAGCAATTCGGAGCGCTTCGCCTCTCTTGCAGCCGCTCCTTTAGCTGCATTCTCCCGTCTTGTCTCTCCTGCGGTAATCCTGCTAAGCTTTTGCACCGATCTGGTGCTGAGGGCTCTGGGTGTGAAGGCCTATACCGAGCCTGCTGTGACTGAGGATGAGATTCGCATCCTGATCGACCAGGGAACGACGGCAGGTGTGATCGAGGAGGAAGAGCAGGATATTATGGAGAGGGTCTTCTCCCTGGGTGACCGGAGAGTAAACTCCATCATGACTCCCAGAGGCGATATTGTGTGGCTGGACACCAACGATCCCGGTGCAGAGATTTGTCGAAAGATTGCAGGCGGTGCATATTCCATGTATCCGGTCTGCAACAAGAAGCTTGACAATGTCCTGGGAGTAGTCCAATCCAAGGACCTGCTGAGCTGCAACCTGTCCAACGAAAAGGTTGACCTTAAGGCATCCCTCCTGCCGCCGCTCTTTGTGCCGGAGAGCATGAGGGCTCTAAAAGTGCTGGAGAAGTTCAAGCAGACAGGGATTCATTTGGCCATTGTCTTGGATGAGTATGGATCGGTGCAGGGAATAGTAGCCCTGGTAGATCTCCTGGAAGGACTGGTAGGAGACATTCCGCACATTGATGAGCTGGCAGAGCCGCAAATAGTGAAAAGGCAGGACGGCTCCTGGCTGGTGGACGGCGCTCTGCCGGTGGATGACTTCCGAGAGATGATAGTTCCGCAAGGGCTGCCTGAAGATGATGATGGTCAATACATAACCCTTGGTGGATTTGTGATGACGCATTTAGAGAAGATTCCCATTGCAGGAGACTACATCGAATGGAATGGCTACCGCTTTGAGGTGGTGGACATGGATGAACGCAGAGTGGATAAGGTTCTCGTAACACCCATCGGAAAAAAGGATTGAGAAAATGTTTATCGAAAAAGCCCGACCAGCGAAAATCATTGACTTCATTCCTGATGCCATCCTGGCCATGGTTCTGGGATTATACCAGCAGGATTGCAGGGCATGAGGTGGAATAAATGAGAAGCGTTCTGATTCTTTCCGGTGGGATTGATTCGACCACATTGCTCTACAAGATGCTATCAGACGGCTATGAGGTAGACGCCCTCACCTTTAACTACGCCCAGAGGCACAAGAAGGAGATAGAGTGCGCAAAAACGATTGCAGAAAGGCTGGATGTAGTTCACCATATTGTCGATCTCAGAACGCTCGCTTCTCTCTTAGGCGACAGTGCTCTGCTGGGCGGAAAAGAGGTGCCTAGCTGCCACTACACCGAGGAGGCTGCCAAGAAAACGGTGGTGCCCAATCGCAATATGATCATGCTCTCTGTGGCGGCAGGTTACGCCGAAGCTCATGAGATTCCTGAGGTCTTCTATGCGGCTCATAAAAATGACAGCACTATTTATCCCGACTGCCGGCCGGAATTTGTGAGGGCCTTGCGCCCAGCCATCCGCCTGGCTACCGCTTGGCATCCTGTGGAGCTACAGGCACCGCTGGTGGATATGAGCAAAGCGGAGATCGTGAGGATGGGCCTCGCCTTAGGGGTGCCATACGAGCTAACCTGGTCCTGCTACTGTGGGGGAGAGCGGCCCTGTCGCAGTTGCCCGACATGCATCGAGAGGGAAGAAGCCTTTTCCTTGAACGGGAGGCGGGACCCGCTTCTGGAAGATAAGATCACGAGAGGTTTCAATGCAGACCGCATCCAGCAAGATATCCGTATTAATGGCTGATATTACCACGCTCAAGGTCGATGCCATCGTCAACGCCGCCAACAACTCACTTGTAGGAGGTGGAGGCGTGGACGGTGCCATTCATAATGCAGCGGGCCCACAGCTCTGGGAGGAATGCCGTCGCATCGGAGGCTGCCCGACTGGTGAGGCCTGTATAACCAGGGGTTACAATCTGGCTGCGAAATGGATCATTCATACCGTAGGACCAATCTGGCGAGGCGGAGACAACGGGGAAGATGATTTATTGGCCTGCTGCTACAGGAACTCTCTAAACCTGGGCAGGCAATATGGCATAAAGAGCATAGCTTTCCCGGCAATCAGTGCCGGAGTTTATGGTTTTCCGATGGAGCGAGCCTGCCGCATTGCCCTCAGAGAGATGAACGCATTCCAGGAAAGAAGCAACGGGATTGAGATCATCGCCGTCTGCTTCAGCAGTAGCGCCTACCAGTGCTACCAAGATGTCTTGCAGGAGCTTTGAAAAGGGAGTCCTTGTCCTGCAAGATCCTTTTGGGGTCAGCTCACACAGTATATGCCTATCGCGACCACAAGAAACGAAATTCCCTTCTGTTTCAATGAACACCAATCCGTTCTTTCGTTAATCATATTGGCCAGCTTCGGGGTGAAAACTCCCAGGCCCAGGATGATGATCACAGTCATAATGGGCTGAAGTGCTCCTATACTTGATACCAGGGTAACCGATCCGATGGCATAGGCAAAAATGGAGAAGATGATCCCCAAGAATTGGAAAGTCTCCTCTGAGATCAAAGCTCCCAAAGCCAAGCCACCCCGACCAAAGAAGCTCAAGACATTGCAGCGTATGGAAGAAATGCCCATGAGTGGCAAAACCATCATGAAACTGCCCAGAGATGACCAGATGTAGAGATTCCATTCATCAATGGAGATGAGCAGATACTTGAGGGATAGATAATAGATGGCAGTTAAGATCCAGTACGACAGGAAAGGCTTGATAGCAGGAGATAGAGCACTGATAGATTGTCTAAAAAGCTTGCTGATTAAGCTATTGTTATCAAAGCCATCACTGTATAAATCAATATGATTAGATCTATTTTTTGTATAAGATATGAGAAAAGTGCCAGTGAGTAGCAATAGACCTCCCGCATAATGCTTTAGCTCAAGAACCTCACCTAAGAGAAGAGCAGATCCGACCAATACGAATAAAGGATACATATATTCCAGTGCAGAAACTTTAGAAACTTCTTCTGTTGATAGGGCTTTCATGTAAAAAATTGAAGGTAAAATCTGCATGCCCCCGAAGAGAAGAGCAATGAGGGATTGAGGGTATACAAAGTCCGCACCTGCTATCAAAAATACCGGGATGGCAAAGAGCTGGGAAGCCAGTACCTGGCATACGAGGTACGCATTGGAATCGTCGGCATAGCTGCTAAGCAGAAACTTATCCAGTAATCCCGCAACAGAGAAAAAAATCGTTCCCATGAATGCGAATGCAAACCATTCCAATTCAAATCCCTCCAAGAGTAACTGGTTTTTAAGTATGATATTTGGTACAGATATCGTTTGTCATTCGTAACTGTACTAATCAATTAAACATCAATTTCATGCTAGATATACTTATTCAAGTTTCTATTTATGAGATAACACCAATTAATAAATTTTTTATATAAGTTAAATCTTAAAAACATTATTTGCCATAATAACTGATAAATATGAAAAAGAAATAATGAATAGTTTTACAAAATGATACGGGACCATATCCTAATCACCTTCGCCCCGCGCATTCCTTGATCCTATATCCTCTGATGGCAGAAGGAACTCATGGACTTGGAACTGCACCCTTCGATCATTCATTGCCGCAGATCCTTATGATCTTTTTTGGGCTACAATGATGATGGAGTATGAACCATCCACATCCTCGACCGTTGGGTAGGCCGCAACATAAGAGAGCCATCGCATCATCTCCGGCGAATGCAGGGTAGGCTCATCGGCAAGCTTTCGAGTGATTCGTTTGGCATTGGAAAGTTGCTGCTCTCTTCTAAAGAGCGCCTTGGAC
>JBFYLJ010000061.1:0-6908 GCA_041305465.1 Methanothrix sp. | reverse complement strand
TGGTCTTAGTCCATGAAAGTCTATTTATATGAAGAATAACTAGACTTGACGACAATTCTTCTCAAAGGGGAGGATGTTCAAACTACAGTCATAAATGCTATGCGCTAGAGGAATAGGAGGTATTCAATATGAGGAAAATTTTGGCTATCACTGTGGCCCTCATGATAGCAGCCATCGTTTTAATGCCTGCTTTGGGGTACACCAATCAAGCAACAGGAAAGCAATCTTATACTGCAAAATCAGGAAGCCCAGTCGAATACAGCTTAGAAACAATAAATGTTCCCGCCCACAACCTGACACCGGATATGGTGGTAAACAAGTATTCTTTCAAGTCATCCGCCGTTCAGAGTACCAAGATGCCCTACTCGTTCCTGTCGGGAGCTGCCACACCATACTCCTTTAAGCAGTTAGGTGTCGAGAATGCAGTTGCACAGGGAATGAAGACCGTGAAGCCGGTCGCAAAACTGGGCAGCATGATGAAAGAAGCTGAAACTGCAACTGCACCCGCAACCGCACCTGAAACTTCAACCGCGCCCGCAACCGAGACCGCTACTGTTCCGTCCACATTCTCGATTGAGGGAATGGTCGTAGATAATAATCAAACCGGCCTGGCTGGCTGGACCATAAACCTGACAAAGGATGGAGCAGTCATCAATAGCGTTCCAACAGCTGCCGACGGAAAGTTTGCCTTCCCAGAACTGGCTGCAGGAGAGTACACCGTCTCCGAGCACCTCATGGAAGGCTGGAATGTAGTCTCACCCGCAGAGGGAATGACAGTAGTAAACATCGCCGATGCCGGCAAGACCGATCTGGTATTCGTAAATCAGCTCGTTCCGGTTGTTGCAGCCGCACCTGAGGTAGTCGAGCCCGCTGTTGCAGAGAACGTGACGACATCCACTAATGCAACTCTCGATAACACTACTATCACACCACCCTGAGTAGATGAAAAAAGCTAATAAATCATGACCCTGGCTTTCCAGGGTCCAATTTTTCTTTTTTCTCTCACGCTAGCTCAACCAATAATCTTTCATAGGTTGAATGGAAAGAGAGTATTGATTTCAGGTTTTGGGGAATGCTTGTGGAAACGAAAACAATGTGCATGTTAATAGGCCTCTGTGCGCTGATACTGGCAGCACCGGCCTATGCATCAGGATTTTATGGGTCAGGTCCCTGTGAAGCAAGAAATGCAATCGAAGCCTACTGCATGAATCATGGTGGATGTCCCAAAGACGGAAACTGTTATTTTCCGGACGGCAGCTTCTGTGAGCTTCGCTCCTTTTACAATGGCACCTGTCCGGGACGAGAGTACTATGAGCAGGCCATGTGGATGGCAGAGGCCTACCGCTTCCTATATGACGACAGAATGTACAGCGCTCCTTACATACCGAACATGTACACGTATAATTACCCCGATTACTATCGGCCAACCTATGCATCAGGATATGGCGTGTAATAATCGTGGAAGCGATAGCAGACAAATAGCAGGAGGGGAAAAATCACCCCTACCCCTGCATCTTCAAGCGAGGATGTCACGCTTGAAGTTCTCGAAGCCGATCTCCTCTATGAACTCGCCCAGACGCTGTTTTTTGGCGTGGTCCTTGTAGTAATTGATTATTTTATCAATTAATGAGAATACCTCCTCATCGGAAAGGTTCTCTGCCAGCATCAAACCCAGTCGGGGCTTAACTCCGCTGCTTCCCCCTACTAAAAGCCTCCATCCCTTTGACATTCCGATCAAACCGATATCTTTTACGGAAGGCTCGGCACAGGAGTTTGCACATCCGGATACACCAATCTTGAATTTCCAGGGTAGAGGCATTCCATGATATAATTCATCCAGCTTTAAGCCTACTCCCACGGAATCCTGCTGGCCTCGCTTGCAGAAGGTGGTTCCTGGACAGATCTTGATGCTTCGAACACATAGACCAATGGCGGCACCGGCCTTCATTCCCAGATCTTTCCAGGCATCATCGATATCCTTGGGATCGATCCCAACGATGGCGATTCTCTGTGCCGAGGTGATCTTGAGAACTTTGGCGTTGTATTTCTCTGCTACATCGGCAATTCTGCGCAGACCGGCAGGGTCGATTATGCCCCCAGCGATATGCGGCGCTATGGCATAGGTCTCTCTATCTCTCTGCACAATTGCGCCCTTTTCCAAAATATCTTTTGACATGGTCCTGAGTACTCCAATCCCATAACAGGAGTTCTTCTCAGCAAAAAGCATTTCTACAGAACACCACGAAAAAGCACTGAAAGATTTGAAAACATCCGGTAAGAATAGAATTTGCGTCACGAGGCTTGCTGATGAGGAGACATTTTAGCATCCTTCACGGATCAACCCTCATCAGCATTGCTCAGAAGACATCATGCGTGTGCCTTTGCCTGCGAGGCAGCCCCACTTGGCCTGCTCTTGCGGTGCCTTATGACATGGCGCGAGCGTCTTCCAGAGACCTCTTCGCTTTTTACCCACTCACCCGTCTCGTCGTCCTTCTCATATTGTTCTTTCACGGCCGACCAGGCAGCTTCGTGAGATGCCTTCTCGCGATCTGCGTCCTCAGTACTCTCTGAATCCTCCCAACAGCCATTATAGGCCTTCATGTAAAGGGCCTTGGCACGGCTGGGCAAATTACGCACGCTCTTGGGCAGCTCGCTTATGCTCTGAAATGGCATCAAATACACCTCCTGTCAATGTTTGAGCTTTTAGTAACCAGCTTACTATGAAGATCCTGGTTAAAAGGTTTTGGGATCAAGGAGGAATGAATATCATCCCTTCCTTGCTCCACAGCAGCCTTCCATCGTCACCCTTGACTGCCGTTACCTTTGCGTTCTCTGATTCGACCCAATTGTAGACGATAAGATCCCGCTGTCCTTCTCCGGTCAGGTCAGGTCCGACAACGGCGTAAACCAGGCCAAAAAAGGATTGCTGCCAGAGCAACTCTCCATCCGATCCCTGAAGAATGACGATATCGCTACTAATTGAACCGTTATCGGCATACTTTATGAGATCGACTAGTATTTCGTCCCGCCCGTCGCCGGTCAGATCATCCACCGGCATAGCCAGGGCCGGGCCAGCAAAGCTATGGTTCCAGAGCGTCTTGTGCTCCTGGCCGTCTCTGGCTTCAAATATGGTGGTAGTAATGTTTAGAGGGAATTCTTCGCCAGCGCCCTCGCTAGCAATCGATCCGTTCAATTGATAAATCGCAGCAATGCTGTCTGTCGCAAGATCGTCTGTGAGGTTGCCGACAGGATATTCAATTGCCAGGGCACCGGAAAACATTCTCTCCTCAAGATTTGTTCCATCTGAACCGTTTACCCGGGCAATGATGGTGAATATTCCATTGTTCATGCTGTCCATGCCGAACACGTGCACCAGGAATTCAGAGGCATTGTTCCCGCCGATATCTTGGACAGGATAGGCAAAGGTCATGGTCAACATCCGAGATCGGCTCCAAATAACAGTTCCATTGCTACCGCAAATGGCGGAGACGCTGCTGTAAGGGATGAAGCTTCCTGCTGCCAGGATTTCGTTTATCATGACATCCGTTTGGCCGTCGCCATTGAGGTCTCCCGCCGTTTGGGCAAAGACCAGGGAGCCAGGATACTCATTTTGCCACAAGATACTGCCGTTGCAGCCGCTAAGAGCCGAGATCTCCGAATCAAAGGCTCCGATGCCGGCATCACTGCTGATGTTCATGACCAGGAGGTCTGTGGCATTGTCCCCATTGAGGTCAATTATGGGAAAAGCCAGGCGAATGACTTCCGGTTCACTTTGCGTCTGTGAGTAGAGATCGGAATCATAATAATTATCTGCAAAATCAAGATCGCTAAATGCGTATTCTGATGATCCAAGATCTGATGAACCGGATATTGATGAGTCTGGCTCTGTGGAATTTAAATCCAATGAACTGAAGAATGATGACACCATCCTGGATGAATCAAAGTCCGATGAATTAATGGTAGTTTGGTTTAATGCAGTCTGATTTAGTGTCGTTTGGTTGCTTGAATTCATTGCCAGAAGATCATCAATTGAGTCGGGTCCACCGCCCATTGCGACCCCCTGAGCCAGCAATAAAAAGCATGCAATCAAATAAAAAGCAGTCATTCTTATGTTTATTCCTCCGTCATATCTCCGATGTAAATTCGTTTGCATGTTTATGAAGCTTCGCCCCCTTGCCGGAAAAAGACAACTGGAGAATGGTCTTTATGTGAGGGATCTTTTGACCTAAAAAGAGTAATTTGGCCGGGTAAAAGCTGTAAAGATCAGCAGTCCCGGATTGATGCATGATTATGCAGTTTTTCCCCTAGAAGCGTTTTCCCCTGGGCTTGCTCACAATTTTTTCCTTTGGGCATCCATTGCCGCTTTAATCTTTTCCCTATCAGCCTTCATCTTCTCGGCAGGAGTCATCTTTGCTTTTACGACTGGGGCGGGTGTGGGATTTTCCTGGACAGTGGCTGTTTCTGGAGCGACCGTAGTATCCACAGTATCCGCGCTGCCCTGGCAATTGCCTGGCGGCGTGACGCCTTCATTTACAGCAATGCTCAAATTGCCCAGGAAGTTCGCCATCATATTAGCGCTCATGTTTACATCCGTCAGGATCATGGCCACAGTCATATTGTTGGGCTGGTAAGCGATGAGGTTTCGATTTCCCAACTTTCCCAAGAGCGCCGGTCCTGTCTCGGATTCATTATAAACGGTCTGAGCCATGATAGGATCGAAAGCTTCCAGATAAGGCTTCAACTCTGTGGTCTCTAGCTCTCTCTGGGGTGCCTCGCAGGGATAGAGAAGATGCAGTTCGACCCTGTATCCGTCCAGCAGCATTGATGCTGCAACCTCTCTCCCGCCGGTATAATTTGATTCTGCCATGGTTTCTGGCTCCACAACTACCTCGGGGGGTAGACAGAAGACAAGTTTTGCATAGCTTCCCATCTCTGCTCCAGTGCAGACGTCTTTTTCCGGGCTAGCTGCCGCCGAAAGAGCAGTCATAAGGCCAAGCGCGATGCAGCATAAAAGCAGCATCTTTCCAAGAGGCACCGATCTATTCTCCAATTTCCTAAATTTCATCCAATCCACCTCATTGCTAATTCGTTTTATCTCCCTTACAAATTCTAAATATTTGATTGCGTTTATACCTCTCAAACTATTTAGCCGTTTTCCAATCGTTTATAGAATTCTCCGATATGATAATATACTTGGAATAATCTGTGTACAAATTTAGGATAAAAGAATGAGTGGAGGATAGAATAGTGAAGTCAAAATTAAAGGTAAAATATTTTGTCGCAGCTTTAATGTTTTTAACGATAAGCGCCAGCGCATCTGTTGTCATAAACGAGATGGAATTGAATCCTCCGGAAGGCGGGGTGGATTGGGTTGAGATTTACAACCCAGATAAAGAGAGCGTGGACATCAGTGGATGGATGGCCGAGATCACCGATGGAAGCTGGGTGGGAAAGCTCCCAGCCGTGCCCGCTGGAACCATTCTGCCGGCCAGGGGGTTTTATGTCTTCAATGGCCAGTCTTCCTGGAATCATAATGATGGCGGATATGCCACACTCTACAGCGCATCCGGAGAAGAAGTGGACAAAACTGGCAACCGGCAGGACTCCATGAACAACGACTTCACCTATGGCAGGCATCCGGATGGCCACGACACAAATGCTGATGGTGACTGGGGCCTGGGCTCTGCCACCAAGGGCGAATCAAATATACGCTAATATGATGGGTGTGAAAAGAAAATGTTGCTTAAATCAGAAATCGGAATCAAGGCACTCTTAGCCTTCTGCGGCCTTATGGCCATCTGCGGCCAGGGCATGTGCGACGTGGTTATCAATGAGTTTGAGCTAAGCCCGCCCGACAACGGTACCGTATGGGTAGAGCTTTACAATACTGGGGATGCAGCCGTGGATCTGACCGGCTGGATGATCAATATAGTAGACAAACCCTGGGAAGGGCCCATCCCCCTGAAAGGCATCATCGAGCCCAAGGGATTCGTGGCTTTTGACGGTCAGGATACCTGGACTGCTACCGGCAATGGAACAGTATTTCTCTATGATGCCTCCGGCGCTGAGGTAGACAAGACATCCCAGCAGAGCGACAACTCCTATAGCGACTTCACCTACGGTCGCCTCCCTGATGGCAAGAAGACCGACACCAGGGCCGACTTTGCCTTCATGATGGCCAGCAAGGGCAGATCCAACGTCAGGTAGAGCCCTGGCAAAAGAGAGATAGACCGTCATTCGAGATCAAACAGAGACCATCTCTGGCCGATTCAGTTAAATGCAAGCCGAAGCGGCCAGAGGAGCTTTTTTTTCGGGAGCTAAAGACGTTAATCCATCTGCAAAGTGTAATGAGTATCCCGATTGAAGTTCTTCGTATGCTCATTCTTGTTGATGATGCCGCCCATGCCGTCCCTTTGAGAGATGGTGATGGTATGAGTCTTGCCGCCCCCTATTGTTAAGCTGGCTATTCCGTCCAGGGACCCATCACTGTTATCGTTACAGTAAAAGACGCCGTCCACAAAGACATCGTAACCCCTGATTCTTTGAGATTTTATGGTAACAAATGCGTCACCCATCGAGATAGAATTCACATCCAATGGTGAGAACGACAGCTCGCTTTGCCGGGCCAAGACATCCAGGATAAGAGCATTGCCCGGCTCGCTCGCCTGGGCGAGCAGCATGAAGATCCTGCCGCTCTCCTCCGGCGTCAGTCTGAGCCGATAGTAGCCTGCGAGGAATTTGTGATTCCAGTGCATAGTTGTGTTACTGGCATAGGATACGAGATAGATATCGCCGCTGCCGTCCCGGGGAGTGTGCACGATCAGATCGACTGCTTCGCCAGCCGTGGCCTCTTCGTACCGGCTCCAGACCGCGCCCTTTGAAATCCACAGCTCGCTGAAAAGGGGCGC
>JBFYLJ010000060.1:0-5223 GCA_041305465.1 Methanothrix sp. | reverse complement strand
TCCTGGAAATAGATGAGCTTCTTGATATCTTTGGATACTTTCTCTTGATCCTGATCGGCGTTGAACTCCTGGAGACGCTAAGGATCTATCTTAAGGAGCATGCTCTCAATGTTCAAGTAGTGCTATTGGTGGCAATTATAGCCATTGCCAGAAAGGTCATCATCCTGGATTCCAGCGAAATAGAGAGCCTGACTTTGATAGGTATCGGATTCATAATCCTCTCTCTTTCCGCCGGATACTATTTGGTCAAAAAAAGTCAGGATGAACCTACATGCAAGAGATTATAATTCGTCCTAAGGAACTGAAGCTAAATATTTTCATCAATTTTCTAATCGTGCTTCGATTTTTCGCCCTGTCTTTGTCTTGGTCAATCCGATTCGCGAGATAATGGTTTCATAAATATAAATTTGGACAGGATGTCCTCGCGTATTCTAGAGTGCGTTCACTGGAGCACGCTGTCGTGCTCCTGCGAGGGGAGCGGCCGTCGGTAACCGCAGACGGCCCGAGGGCTAGGCCGCAAGGGAAAGGGCGCTGGGTTGTGGTGGCTCCCGCAAAAGGGCATTTCGAAGAAAAGATTTAATGTCTTTGAGGTCATTTTATCTAGCAGCGATATTGGCCAAATATTAGTAATCATGGTGATATGAAAGTATATATGGACGTCTGCTGTTTATACAGACCCTTTGATGATCGGACACAAGATCGAATTAGGATCGAATCCGAAGCAGTTATGACCATATTGGGAAGATGTAATGAGGATTGGATTTTGGTCGGAAGTGAGGCAATTGATAAATGTCTTCCAAGACTGATGTTATAAGCACAGAGGAGATAAGAAGGATCGGGATAGAAGCTCTGGCTGAAGCCCTCGGACCTTTGGATGCCGTTCGCTTTCTGCAAAGCATCGACCTGGGGAGAGGCGACTATACCAAGGAGCGCTCTCATGTGCTTGATTTGACATTGGATGAAATCTTCATGGGTATCGAAAAACGAAGGAATATTGTTTTAGATTAGCATAGATTACATCGGTTCTGATCTGCGTTCTGGGCCATGAATGCCCTGGCACTCGCATCAATTATTATTCGGGCCCCCGCTCACCCGCGGGAGCGCGCTTGCTGGCGTGCAAGCGCGTGCCTGGGACGGCGGGGTAATCGGCGGCGGAAATCCAGTGGATGGTGGCGCGGTCGATCCTCTGCTGGGGGAGGGCCGCCGGTACCGCAGACGGCCCGGGGGCCCCAGCCACCGGGGCAAGGGCGCTGGGTCGTGGTAGCTCCTACAAATGGGCATGAGGATGTAGGAGGGATTTCGGGAAGGTCGATCTGTCCAGCAGAAATCCTGAATGGCGAGATTCAACGCAATGGAATCTTTTAATTAAGATGCGCTTTCAATAATGATGTGGGAAGATTATGCTTGAAAATAGGATAACCATTGATCCGGAGATCTCACATGGAAGACCAGTCATCAAAGGCACAAGGGTACCTGTGGAGATAGTCCTGGGGTCTCTTGCTGGTGGCATGGAGATAAACGAGGTAGCTGATGAGTACGGACTGAATAGAGAGGACGTACTCGCTGCCATCGGATATGCAGCAAGGATCGTAGCCAGTGAAGAAATTTGTGCATATGCCTGATATCCGATTTCTGTCGGATGCCAATATGCCGAGGTCGAGCGCTGAATTGATGCGCTCGCTGGGATTCGACGTTGAAGACGTCAGAGACATTGGCATGATGGCTGCAAGCGATCGATCTATAATTCAGCATGCTCTTAAGACCAAAAGGATAGTAGTAACTAGAGATACGGATTTTGGTGAACTGCTGCGTTATCCTTTGCATCCCGGAGCGCTCATTCTAAGATTGCCGTTTAAATACAAATCTCACGAAATAAATACAATTTTAAAAGATTTCTTGATATCCATTACGCCCAATGAACTGACCAACGCAATCATAATATTCGAGCTTGGCCGCTATAGAAGACGTTCACTTTGATATAATGGGCTTCCTGTGATTTCTGTGCAGGGTCTTGGAATGTTTGCCCCGTCGGCGGAACTCCGGGGGCGCAGGGGAAGGGCGCGGTCGGGCCCCTGCCGGGGGATCGACGCCGGTACCGCAGACGGCCCGAGGGCCTGGGCAGCAGGGACAAGGGCGCTGGGTCGTGGAGGACGCTGGCAAAGTAGGCAGGGCCAGGTAGCAGCCGAAGCGCGGAGCGAGGGGATTTGTTGTCCGAAACGTGAGCGCGGCCAGGATCGTTAGGAGCAAGATTTTTTCATGATGACCAGAAATCATTAAAAGAAGGAGAGCAATAAGACTGGTAATATGACCGAAGCCGTAATGGTTGAAGGAGGTCTCCTTATTCCAAAGAGCCTTCTAACAGAGCTGGGGACTGAAAATCTCGAAGTCTTGACCAGAGGTCGCGAGATTGTGATCCGGCCAAAAACCAAGACCATGCAATATTATGGTTTCATGGGGATCACCAAATATGATGAAAAGCTCATCAAAGAGCTAGAGCATGATTGGGAAGAGAGTGGCAGAGATTGAATCTAGCAGAGTATTCTTCACAACACCCGATTTTCATCGACGCCAATATATTTCTTGACTACGCGCTTCCCAACATTGAATTTAGTAGGGCAGCCACTGATTTCTTGGAGCGAGTCGAGCTGCAAGAAGTAGCTGCTATTACAACGCCCGTTGTCCTAAACGAGGTATCCTATATTCTGCTCCTTCAAAGGGGAATGACGATTTTAGATATCGAAAATAGAGATATGGTGAGGAATAAGATAAAGGCAAGTGATCATTTTGCCCATCTGTGCTATGATGCAGTCGATACGTTCAATGAATTTATCTGCAGTCTTGACGGCTTGAAATTGATCCCGGTTCAACCAGAGGATTATTTGCTTGCGTCCGATCTGGGAAGGGCTTACAATTTGCTGCCAATAGATGCACTCCATCTATCTGCGATGAGGCGGGCTCATATCGGGGATATCGCCAGCAGAGATCGGGATTTTGAGCGAGTCGATGGAATCGTGGTCTGGAGTCCGTGATTGGCATATCTCCTGATCTCGGTCGAGGATGCCTGTCTGCCCTACCCGCGGGTGCGCTTGCAGGCGTGCGGGCGCGTGCCTGGGGCGACGGGGCAGCTTTGCGGCGGAAATCTGGGGAGCGGGGGAAGGGCGTGGCCGGGCCCCAGCTGGGGGAGGGCCTCTGGTCCGGAGGCGACCTACTGCCTGGCCGTCCTGCCTTGGATCTCATAATTGGGAAATCTATTTTTAGAGGTAGGGGCATATTAGTAATGCTTTGGTGAGATAGATGGAGGTTCTTGTTAAGAAAGGTGGGATAATTGAGCTTCCCAGTTCAATACTATCTGAGATCGACCTTTGTGAAGGCAAACGGGTAGCTTTGAGCGTGAAAGGTGGAGAATTGCTTGTTAAGCCTATCAAGAGCCTCACGGATCAACTTATTGGCTCAATCAAATTAGATGATCAAAAACTTATAGAAGAGATAATAGAATCAGAGGATTAGCTATGATTAGCTCTCTGGATTTGCTTGCGCCCCAATCCAAGATATTCATAGATACAAACATATTTTTGTATGGCGCCATGGACTATTCAAAATACCGAGCTACATGTCGTGCGTTCCTGCAAAATATTGAATCCGGCGCCTATTTGGCAGCTACTTCAGCCCTGGTTTTAAATGAGATCGTCCACAAACTCATTCTAGCCGAGACCACAAAGACATATCGTCTGCGAAGTGAGAGCGAGGCCAAGAGGCTAATAGAAGACAATCCGGAAACGATCTCAAGCCTTACGAGGGTCTGGAAGACCTAACGCAGTAATTAGAGCATATCCTTTGGTCATCTACAGCATCGATGAAGCTACTATGGATATGGCAGCGGATCTCTCAAACAAGTATGGGCTCTTCATATCTGATGCATCACACCTGGCAGTCATGAAAATGAACGGCATTTCCAATATCGCTACTAATGATAACGATTTTCAGCTAGCAGAAGATATTTGCATTTACAAACCATAATAGCATCTGTCCGCCTTCGTTCCCCGCTAGCGGCGGCGCTCGGTCCCGCGGGAGCGCGCGCTGGCGTGCGGGCGCGTGCCTGGGGCGGCGGGGCAGTTTAGGCGGCGGAACTCCTGGGGAGCGGGGGGAACGCGATCGGGCCCCTGCTGGAGTGTGGCCGCCGGTCTGGAGACGGCCCGAGGGCCTGGATCGCAGGGGCAAAGGCGCTGGGCCGTTGGAGCCTTAGAGATCTCAAGGGGCAGAGGATTGGAGCACGTTCCTAATGATGGCAGAGCTGGATGCGCGGCGACAAATTATGAGTAGTCGGGCTCACAGCTTTCCGCAATTTCTGAAATAAATTCCTGTTTCATGTAACGCATCCTGCTTCCAATCTGCTCAACTTCCATAATCATTTCGTTTCCCCGCCATCTCCACCGTCTTCAACTCCGCTTCCAGTTGTTCCACGCTCGGCAGGCTGCCTTTCAGGCTCTCGGGAAGCGCTTTTGCTAGCTGATATTCCGCAACGCCTATTGGCTTATGCACACTTCGCAGGGCGTACTCCACTACCACGCGGTTTTTTCCCTTGCATAGCAAAATGCCGATTGAAGGATTGTCCCGCGAATGAGAAAGCAGATCATCAACCGCAGATAGGTAAAAGTTCAATTTTCCCGCATACTCGGGCTTGAATCCGGTAGTCTTAAGCTCAACCACCACAAAAGACCGCAGCCTCAGGTGGTAGAACAGAAGGTCGAGATAAAAGTCTTCACCCCCGATCTCCAGATGGTAGTTGCTGGCGACGAATGCAAATCCAACGCCCAGTTCGAGCATGAAATCCTTCAGGTGCTCGAGCAATCCTTTCTGAAGATCGCGTTCGACTGCATCGTCATAAGTGGTCAAGAATTCGAAGTTGTAAGGATCCTTGAGAAGCTGTTGAGCCAGTTCAGATTGCGGTGCTGGAAGTGTGCGGGAAAAGTTGGTTATGGCTTTTCCGGTGCGTTCATGCAGGCGGGTTTCTATCTGCGCCAGAAGTACCGCCCGGCTCCATCCATTCTCGATGCATGCTCGAATATACCATTCCCGCAGATCAGGTTCTTTGAGCCTGGTTATGATTACCACATTGTGCCACCAGGGCAATTGTCCAGCAAGCTGCTGGACTATTTGCTCGCTCTGGTAAGCCTCAGCAAAGGCTCTCATGTAAAACAAGTTTGCCCTGGATAGGCCCTTCAT
>JBFYLJ010000059.1:0-5515 GCA_041305465.1 Methanothrix sp. | reverse complement strand
CACCAGGAAGATGGCGGCAGAATTTGGGTTTGAGCTTGACGCCATCATGGCTATTGAGCCGCTGGGGTTCCTGGAGTTTCTGCAACTGGAGGCCAATGCTCGGTTGGCACTGACGGACTCGGGCGGGGTGCAGGAGGAGACGTGCATTTTAGGCGTTCCCTGTGTGACGTTGCGGGAGAACACGGAGAGGCCGGAGACGGTGGATGTGGGATCCAATGTTCTTGCAGGAATAAGCGCTATTGAGATTCTTAAAGCGACCAAGCAAATGCTAATGAAGGACAATGGTTGGAAGAATCCCTTTGGTGATGGCCGGGCAAGCAAGTTCATACTTGATGTAGTGCTATCATCTTGAATCAATGCCTTAACCTTTATAAATGATTAATATGAATATAGCTCAGGGGCTAAAACATGTCGGATGTTATTTTTAAAACCAAAGTGGATGATTTCCTGGCCCGGCGAGTTAAAGACATTATAAAGGAAACGGTAAGAATACATGAGTTCAGAAAGCTAGAGGAGCGAATGTGGAAGACTTCGCTAAAGATCGCTTCCAAACATCCTATGAGCATCTCCGATGCCTTATTGTTGGCCAGAGCCGAGGAAGACTATGAGTTATAGGCCAAGAGTCTGCCTTGATTCATTCTGATGTTCTCAATCCAACAGGAGAAGAGAATGAAGCCTACCGAAAAATGCTCGTTGTCAATCGAGTTCTTGGCAAAGGTGAACTGGAGGCAATAAGTATCTGTAAAAGCAGAAGTTATGTCTTCTCATCAATGGACTCTGCGGCTTTAAGGTTTGCTGTTTCCTTGAACGTAGAGACTCTTGAGTTGCATTCAATACTCAGAGCCTTGTGGAAGTCCGGCAAGAAGTCAAAAGATGAGGTTAAAGCGATTATAAGAGAGATTGAAGAGAAGGATAATACTCAGATAAAAGATTTGCAATTGATATTATAATTTAATCCTGTTTTCCTTTGACGAGATGCTGGCCAATATGGCTGCAGCGGGTCTGCGCTCTTACGATCGTTGCATGCTGGAGGAGATTAACCGCAATGCCTCCTGGTGACTGCCCACAGAGCTGAGAACGTGGACAATGCAAAGAGGCCGGGCGAGATCCTGAAGGGCCTGAGACTGGAGGGCCGGGAGTTCTCGCTGCCGGTGATATTCCCCATGCTCCTCAGGACGAGAAAGATGGTAGAGCAGTTCGGGTTTGAGCTGGACGGCATCCGGGCCATCGACCCCGCAGGCTTTCTGGAGTTCTTGCAGCTTGAGGCGGGGGCAAGGCTGGCTCTGACCGACTCGGGCAGGGGGCCTGGAGGAGACGTGCATCCTCGGCGAGCTCTCGCGTGAAGCTGTGGGTGGGAAGGATTCGGGATGGGACAAGGCAGATGATGACGCATGAATTCTGCAGGAGTTCGCGGTTGATATTTATAGTGGAGTGCTTATGGATACTATGCGAGTTGCCATATCGAAAAATGGTGTTCCGATAAGGCTAACTCATAAACAATGGGCGCACATTGTTGATTCCCACGATTATATGGCAGGAAATATAGATATGGTCATGGAATCTGTTGAAGATCCGGATTATATTGTTAGAGGCTGGACAGATGAACTGGTTGCATTGAAACACTATGAGAGAACATCTATATCTGACAAATATATAGTAGTAGTTTATAAAGAGGAAGATGATGGTTTTATAATAACAGCATTTATGACATCAAAGCGAGATAAAATTATGAGGAGAGGTACAATATGGCAGCGGTAAAAGATGAGCTATTTGGAGTTGTACCATATCTGCTCAAGATGCCGTCAAATAAAATCTGGATCGATTACGATGAAGATGCTGATGTCCTATACATAAGTTTTCAGAAGCCTCAGCATGCTGATGAGAGCGAGATGGAGGATAATATCGTCTATCACTATCAGGGCAAAGATCTGGTTGGGATTACAGTGATAGGCGCAAAGAAGTATGGTGTGAAGGATGAAGCATCTTCTGGTCCAGGAGTTGGACTGGCGCAAATGGATTTATAGTATGCGGATTAAACCCAACGGCTCACGAATTTAACCACAGAGGCGCAGAGACACAGAGACGAATTAACTAAAATACCATGCCCTCCTTTTTATAATTTTCTTTGTGAGTCCTTTGTGATATTTGTGTTTAAAGTCGTCAGTCACTGGTTTAATCAGCAAATCTCGAATAGTAAACCAACCACTACCAACGCTTACCACGAAGGGATCAAGCCCAAGGAATACTTCCTGGTGACAGCCCACCGGGCGGAGAACGTGGACAATGCAAAGAGGCCGGGCGAGATCCTGGAGGGCCTGAGACTGATGGGCGAGGAGTTCTCGCTGCCGGTGATATTCCCCATGCACCCCAGGACGAGAAAGAATGGTGCAGCAGTTCGGGTTTGAGCTGGACGGCATCCGGGCCATCGAACCCGCAGGCTTTCTGGGGTTCTTGCAGCTTGAGGCGGGAGCAAGGCTGGCGCTGACGGACTCGGACGGGGGGCCTGAAGGAGACGCGCATCCTGGGCGTGCCGTGCGTGACGCTGCGGGAGAACACGGAGAGGCCGGAGATCAGGTGGAAGTGGGGGCGAATGTGCTGGCGGGAACCGGATCTGAGAAGATAATGAACTGCGCCATGAGAATGCTCGAAACGGATACAAGATGGAAGAATCCTTTTGGAGATGGGCACACTGGCGAAGGAATTGTAAAGATTGCAGGATACTAACGCAAACCTTCCGGAATTGGTGTGCGTTCTCTTGCTGATTATGATTCGACCTCCGAAACCAAACCACAAAGCACACAAAGCTCACAAAGACGATTTAGCCGGATTCGCAAGCCGAAGTTTTAATTATCAATTTGGGTACCTTATGACCAGAAACGCTTTTGGCAGTAGATAAGATCTTTATACAAAGAGTGCGGGAATTCTATATGATGAAGCTCACTGCATTTGTATCCGGCAAAGTCCAGGAGGTTGGCTATCGAGCCAGGGTAGTCGATATAGCCAATGCATTTTGCCTCAAGGGCATGGTCGAGAATCAAACGGATGGCCGGGTGAAGATAATAGCTGAGGGCGAGGATGAAAAGCTCAAATGGTTTGAGAGTGCCTGAGTTCGACAATTTCGGCAAGCTTGTGCTCAAAGGCGAGACAGACTCCAGGCTGGATACGGCTGCGGTTTATCTAAAAGAGCTCGTTTCTGTGGTTAAAAATATGAATGATAACCTGGGCGGCAAGATGGACCAGATGCTCGATAAGCAGGACCAGATGCTCGGCAAGCAGGATCAAATGATCGGTAAGCAGGACGAACTTCTGGATGAAGTCAGGGATATAAACGGGAAGTTCGACAGGGTGCTGGAAAATGATATCGTCGAATTGAAGAACGATATGGCCGAGGTAAAAGCCGCTTTGAGAGAAAAAGGAATTATCTGATAGAAACGGCATGGCTTTGTTTCCTTCCGCTTTTGGAGAATACTATGGTTTACGACTTTCACCACAAAGGCACAAAGGCACAAAGAACGCACAAAGGCGATTTAGCCGATTCGCAAGCCCGAATTTTAATTATGCAGCTACGATTACTAACCACAGAGTTACTGAGACGGATTACTAACACTTGAAAAGGATAGAATCTTATTCCAAGCAAATAGTCGTCTCCGTCGTTCGTCCTCCGTGCGCTCTGTGTCTCTGTGGTGGATCGTTCGTAAACCCCTGGTTATAATAAGCACGCTCTAATTCCCAATTGTTATGACCCCTGGCACCCGGTCCAAGATCACCAATATACGATCGCACCATGCCCGAGGAGCTCAACCGGGCGGTGGCGGATCTGTGGTGCTCCCCGTGCACCCGCGCATGAGGAAGCGGCTCCGGAATTCGGGTTTAAGCTCGACGGCATCAGGGCAATCGAGCCGCTGGGGTTCCTGGTGTTTCTGCAACTGGAGGCCAGGGCCGGGCTCTGACGGACTCGGGCGGGGGGCCGGGAGGAGACGCGCATTCCGGGAGCTCTGGCGTGACGCTGCGGGATAACACGGAGAGGCCTGAGATCAGGTAGAGGTGGAGGCGATGTACTAGCTGGAGTTTGTGCCATTGAGATGCCTAAAAACGACCAAGCTAATGTCATCGCAGGGCGAACGGTTGGAAGAACCCTTTTGGTGATGGCAAGGCAATCAAATTTAATCCTAGATTTACTTAAGATATTATGAGGTGAGTAAATATGGAGGAGATAGAGGTAGTTTATGAGAAAGGTATCTTCAAACCCCTGGGGGATATCGATCTTCAAGACGGCACTAAAGCAGTTGTAATAGTGAGACCAAAAGGGATAGCAGATGTGCTGGAGAAATTCAGCAGAAAAGTGGACAAGGATGTTCTAAAAGAGTTCCTGGAGGAGAGAAGGTGATAGTTGTTGACACTTCTGTTTTTCTTGATGAACTCTTCAAATATGATCCGAAAAGGCATGGTAAAGCTAGAATCTTATTCCGACTTATAGAAGATAAAGACGTTCTAATTGTGGAGCCCGAGATATTTAGAGTAGAGCTGATTGGGCAGCTTGTTAGAAGGATGAAAAAGGATGAGGACACTGTATTGTATGAATCCATTGTTGAGCGGCTTGAGTTTATCAAAGCTAAAGATTTAGGTGGGGTTGCTTTTTCGATAGCCTATGAGACCGGCTCAAGGGCAATTGATGCATCTTTTATGGCCGCTGCTAAAATCGGAGGTTCTCATTTGATATCAAACGATAAAACACAGGTAGAAAGTGCAAGGAAGTTCGGGGTTGAAGCCTATTATCTACTTGAAGAGTTTGAAAATGTTCAAGAGATGATGAAATGCGGTAAAATTTCGTAAAACCATCAGTATCTCGCCGACGGCTAAGAAGTCCAGCCTAACAGAATGTGCATCTAGCGCGCATTCAATTAGCTCTTCTGAGATGGGCCAGATTAGAGACAAAAAGCTTTTTAAATCACTACCTAAATTAGGAAAGTACGTAAGGAATCAGTTGCCTTTTGACGGCTTTGTCGGTCATCGTCTGAATTGAGGTTATGACAAGAGGGGATGACTGGATTGCTGGGGCTTTAGAGTTTTTATATTGATATAAATATTATTATTAACTACAAGACAATGAGTTCAAGCATGTGGGTTTACGACTTTCACCACAAAGGCACAAAGCCACAAAGAACGCACGCAGATGCAATCTGTTCCAATAAATTCCAATTCAATAAGGTGAGCATGGTATGATATTTTCGACTGATCTTTCATTACAATCCAGTAGGTACCATGATGAAGCGGCTAAGAATAAGGCTAATGCTCTTTCAAATGAGATCATTGGTGCTGCTATCGAAGTACATCGAGAACTTGGGCCGGGTTTACTCGAATCCGCTTATGAAGAGTGTCTATGCTATGAGCTTAGTTTAAGAGGCATATCATCCGAAAGGCAAGTTCCATTACCTGTGGAATATAAGGGATTAAAGCTTGATTGTGGCTACAGAATAGATCTTCTGGTAGATGATCTAATAATAATTGAACTCAA
>JBFYLJ010000058.1:0-6332 GCA_041305465.1 Methanothrix sp. | reverse complement strand
CCTGGGCTACCGGATATATGTAAAATGCATAAAGAAATAGAGATTATTATCCGTCAAGCTCGCCTCGTTCCAGCATATTTTTTATCTGATATTTAGTGGATGAAGCAGGATAATTTATTATTTTGGCAATCTCTCGCTGTGACGGCCTGGGGCTTTGAGACCAGAGCTCTTTTATCTGCCGTATCGCCTCGGCATTCTCAGATATCCGTGAGCGATGTCCGCCTATTGCATGAGCATCTTCTGGGCCCGCCTCGTCACTCAAAATTGATTTGCTGCTCTGCTGCACGAATCTCAAGGCCTTTGCCGATATGCTCCTCAGTATCAGGTCGGACGCGAGCTTTTTGAGGGTCTTGCCCTGCAACACTGCCTCTGCCTCAAGGCCCATGTAGGCCTCTTGAGTGATTTCAATTCTCGTGTACCTGGTGCTTGGCATGGAGTCTGCCCTCACATTTTGTCGTCGTGATCATTTCTGGATTCGAAGGCATTTAAATGATACTGTTTGAATCGGATTTAGAAAAAAGAGGACGATGAGATCATCATCGCCATTTAAAAATGAAACTCAATGTGGAAGGGTATGTAGAAGATCCACACGAAGTATATCGCCATCAGAACAAGCCCCAGAGGAACACCAAGCTTGGCCCATTCCTTGCTGGAGATGCCCAGCTTTCCGGCAGAGATGATGTTGGGGATGTTGCCGGGGATGAGCATGCCGCCGGAGATAAGCAGGCCCATGAGAACTGCCTGAATCTGAACCATGTTCATGGCCGGGCTTATCTCAGCCGCAGTCAGGGTAGCATTATCCAGGATGGCAGAGATCATGTTGATCCAGTAGAGAATCTCTGGGGATATGCCAAGGATGTACTTGTCTATTACCACCTTCATGCCGCCGCCCAAAAGCAGAAGCGCCATGACGAAGACATAGACCTTAATCGCCCTGATGACCACGTCCCTCAGGCCGCCGTCATCTTCTTCTGTCACTTTGCATTCCATGGGCTTGGCTTTGCCGGTAAAGAACATGGCAAGAAGTCCCATGGCCAGACAACCAGGTATGATGTAGACGGCTAGCTGGTTGAAGAGGAAGAAGAATGACGCATTGAAAGGCTCTCCCTGCAGCTTGGTAATGGCAATGGTGGATAAGGGCTCGCCGACAGGGGTGAGCACAGCGCCCAGGCCGATGGAGAAGCAAGCAATGATGATCAGATTTATCTTTGTCTGCCGGTCAAAGGGCATGCAGTTCATGAGTTCTACCAGAAGCAAAGAGGCGATTATGGCCGTTATAACGCTGGAAGACAGGCCCAAAATAGCAACAATCAAGAACACTATAATCTTAACCGGAACCACTTTGGTAATGGAATTCATTGCCTTTTGAACTAAAGATTTTCCATAATGGAAGAGAAGGCCTGCCACCAGCACTGCCGGAACGATCCCTTTTATCACCGGCTCTTCAATGGCCTCCATTATTATCTCCTTATTCCAGCCGATAAGCTCTGCCTGGTGTTCTGTGTATCCCAGGGCCGCCATTAAAGCTTCCTTGTTGTAGAAGCTGGATATGGTTACTGCCAATATTCCCATAACGAACAGAAATACCTCAAGGTTGTGCTCGATCTTCTTGACCATGAACGGTCCTACGAGCACAATTAGCACTATGGCCAATAAGCCAAGGTCTAGTGGGTCAAACTGCACAATTATTCCCTCCAATCTCAACAAAATACTTGATATCGATGATCATTAAATTCTTTGCAGACCAAATGCCGCCCAGGCACAGGTCCTTTACCATACTGCTGAGTGCGACTGAAAGGATCACACTCTTTTGCAGAATACTGGTAAGTCCTTCCTCCTTTCCTCGCCATCTTGCCGGATATAACTGGTTATAAATAAAATCTAATCTATCTTGATAAACAGAGGTTATTGACAGGTGAAATAGCCATTGATGAGACGAACTTAGCTTTTGGTACAAGCAGGTCTGATTTGAAAGACCTGATAGCGAATCACATGGCAGTACATTGTCCATAGCCAGCCTACCAGATAACCAAATATGTCAATCGCCCAAGCGCAAGATGGGGCAGACCGGATGAATCTGGGCATGAGCAAATTGTGGCCAAATTCTGCAATGGAGGTGGTCTAAGTTCCGTGAAAGCAAAAGCCGATACCACATGCATGCCCATCCATGATCTACCTGAGGCTTCATTGATTAAAAGGTTTTTAACTCTTTTGGTAATAAAGTAAAAAAGCAATTATCCAAAAAATGAAAATCAATATCAAAGATATGATGATGTCACCAGTATATATCGAAACATATTAGCCAAAAATGACTTGAATAGAAGCCAAAAGCATTTAATATGGGAAGAGCATCCGACTAGCAAACTCTACATTGCAGAGCGGATGTAGGATTAATAGTAACGAGGTGGTCTAATGGTTACTGTACTGGGTGAGGTTGTAACTCAAGTAGATATGCTGTTGGCAGTTATAGCCATGCTAGTTTTGATATTCCCCTTTAAAGTTAAGATAGTCGAACAGAATTTGGAATTATTTCTATTTATAATGGGCGCGGCTGCGGTCACTGTGACTAACAAGTGGACAATAGAGGTAATCACGACGGCTGCTGAAGAGCCCGTAATGAAGGGCATTGTACCAGCTGTGTTGGTGGCCGGATTCATATTCCTCTATGGTCAGAAGACCTTCCAGAATTTCATGAGCGGCGTAGTCAAGAAGATGAACCTGGGCGTTATCATATTTGTCACTACCTTTGTCCTGGGACTGATATGCTCCGTCATCACGGCCATCATCTCTGCACTCTTCCTCTGTGAGATTGCCAATACCCTGCCCCTGGATCGAAAGAACAAGATCAATTATGTGATCATTTCCTGTTTTGCCATTGGCCTTGGCGCCGTGCTTACTCCTCTTGGCGAGCCGCTGTCCACTATCGCGATATCCAAGCTATCTGGACCGGCCCTCTATGACGGCGGACCCTGTTGTGCGGGCTTCTTCTATCTGTTCGATCAGCTCGGCATTCTGATACTCCTGGGTGTCTTGCTCTGCGCTTTATTTGCCATGTACTACATCAAGCCGACAACAGGCAAAGTAGAGAAGATGGGATCAGGCAGCGAGGAAGGAAGCGTCAAAGAGGTTCTAATCAGGACACTCAAGGTTTATGCATTCGTAGCGGCTCTCTTTCTTCTGGGCGCTGGAATGGAGGTACTGATATTCAAGTACTTCACCAAGATCCCGGATTATGTGCTCTTCTGGGTGAACATGATCTCTGCCATCCTGGATAATGCAACCCTGACTGCAGCCGAGATATCCAAGGCCCTGACCCAAAAGCAGATTAATGCTGCACTCTACGGTCTGCTCATCTCCGGCGGCATGCTCATCCCCGGCAACATCCCCAACATCATCTCCGCTGGAAAGCTGGGCATTACCAGCAGCGAGTGGGCCAAGCTTGGGATACCAATGGGATTGGTACTAAACGCCCTTTATTTCGTAGTAGTATTTTTATTGGGAATCAACCCCTCTCTTGGGATCTAATTAGAACCCAAGAGACAATTTTTTTACTATGTATCATATTCAGAAAAAGTAGTGGCCAGTCGGTAGAAGCATTTTCAATGATTAGCATCTTTTCTAGAGATCTTTTCGCGCCTCCAGAAGAAGTATCCGGCCATACAGACCACAACTCCTGCCATCTCCAGGACCATAACGGTTGAGTTACGAATGCCGGATACCAGCAAAAGTTCCCAGGCCACTAACATGGCCAGCAAGCCGATTAATACCATTAGTATTGCAGCCGCTCTTAGAATTATGCGATTCATGTTTAGCCGTTCCATTATATTGACATGCTTGGATATAGATATTTCCAGGCTTTCAGCCAAAAAATGTGAGAAATACAGATCTAATAATATTCATCGGACACTTCTGTCTTAATTTGGAAGGTCTATCGTACCCAACACTCTCAGCTTGCCGCCTTCTGGGTAAGTGAGAACTGCCTTTGCTCCTGGCCGGTAGACCAGCATCTTGTCCAGCTTTAGTCTCAGCTCTGCCTTATGCCAATCTCCCTCTGCTGATGCAGCCTCGATTCTTGCCGGGACGTACTGCATCCAATGGCCAATATGGAGGACCATCCCCTCCTTCAAAGGAGCAGGCCAGTATTTGACGATCGCGGCCTTAGCTACGATCGATGAAACCTGTTTGATGGATTTATCGTTGGTGAGGATGGTGCCCCTATCCAGGTCTCCTACCTCGATGCCCTTGAGGGCTATCCCCGTCCTTTCGCCTATGCCTGCCGTATCGAAGTCCTCATCATGCTTCTGGATGGATCGAACAATGGCCGTCTTCTCTCCAGGCAAGACCATAAGGACGTCATGTTTCTTGATGCTCCCTTGCGCAACTGAGCCCAGGACTACCGTGCCTATGCCGCGCACATTGAAGAAATGATCCACCGGCAAAGATCCAGTCGCCGCATCCTGCGGCGAATCCATTTTGCCCACATCCTCCAAGAGGCGCTCGCGCAAAACGTTTTTGTCGTCTTCCAGAAACTCATAACCATCGACCACCGTGCCCTTGATGAATGGGGCAATCTGCTCGCGAGAGATATAGTTTTTCAGGACCACTATGCCCCCACTCACACCCATCGAGTCCAGCATGATGACCGACTCTCCGAAAGCAGGATTTATCTGCTCTACAATCAGCAGAGCTTTCTCAGCCATGGAAACAGCGTAGAAGAGGGGCGCTAGCCTCTCCGGGTAGCGGGTCGGCTCTATGAAGGTGACAGTGTTCTGTCCTTTTTTCAGGTTGTAAAATGTAAGATCGCTGGCAGTGCCCTTCTTGCCTAGCTCCTTGCCATAGTCGAGGGACCCCAGGATCGCCACATTGAGATTCGCCATATTTATCTGAAATTATCCCCGGGATAATAGGTTTTGTGGTGGCCAAAAGACCCTCTTTTTTATCGGAGCCTGCTACAAATTCAAGGATATGTGTAGAGCGGATTTGTCCGATCTGAGGGGGAAATGCCCCGTAAGATGAATTCTGACATATCAGAGGAAGATCAAAAGCTGTTTAAGGTCCTCCATTGCCAAACGAAGAAGCCTAGAATTACCGTATTCGGTGACACTTGGAGCCGGTACGTTGTCGAATTGGTTCATGCCTCGCGACTTTATTAGGCCCTTCTCTTGATCAAGTTTTCCTATGTACCGAGATGTCTTAATCCGCTTCTTGATTACATTGTCCCAGTGTGTTATCGATTCGTAGATGTAATGGTTCCTTCCTTTGACTTTTATCTCAAGGCGCTTCACGCCTTTGGCTCGCACCCCTTCCAGCCAATCTCTTGTCTATTGTTCCATACCCCTAGATGGGGGAACTACATCCATATATTTTTTATTGTATAAAGACAATGCGAGAATATTGATATAATTACTCGGTATTCCCCACTCCATGGAAGTTAAGGTTTTAAAGTTGAATCGAAAACCTCACTCCATTTTCCTCTTCCTCGCCGCCCTGTACTTCGGCCAGCTCTGCCTGGCCATCCCCTTGTCTGCGTAGCTGGCCGCCACGCTGTCGGAGACTGCCCGCTCGATCCTTTCGTCGCGACTGCGTCGTTCCGATGCCGCCTTCTTGACAATGACGTAGTTGGCGATGAGAAAGAGGGGGAACATGAGAATACAGATGACGACTATCTGCCAGATTTCCATAGAAATAATCTGCTTCTAGAATATAAAAGAAGCACATTGAAAATCAATATGGCCCGGGCAAGAATTGTCTTTTTCTCGTCAGGACTTCGCGGCTTCGCGCCTTCGCGTGATGCCCTGGTTACTTAAATTTCGCCAGCAGCCTGGCATAAAACTCCCGCTCCGGCCCTTTAGTGGAGCGCACCAGCCTGTCCAGTATCAGCTCTGGGGTGCTCTTGGCCAGATAATTGTAGCGCGGGCTCCGGTTTACGCGCAGGTTGTTGTTTTCGTCCAGCCCCTCTGCCTCGATGCCGTCCACCCGAACAGGCGTCTCCACAAAGCGTCTTATGTCCTCAGCCAGGTGGCTCACGAAGACCGCCACGCAGCCGCGCCGGTTCAGCTCATCGAGCATGCAAGCGATAATGCGCGCCGAGGCCCCAGGCTCGGTGATGGACTCCAGTTCGTCCGCCAGGACGATCTTTCGCTTCTCGTTCTCCACCACTGCAAACTTCTTCATAGCCGTCTCGAAGGCGCCGGCTGAGAGCGTGCCGCGACTCTTGCT
Source organism: Methanothrix sp. (assembly GCA_041305465.1). Lineage (GTDB taxonomy): Archaea > Halobacteriota > Methanosarcinia > Methanotrichales > Methanotrichaceae > Methanothrix. The sequence goes on along the minus strand of JBFYLJ010000058.1, from coordinate 113 downwards.
GAAGTAGTAAAACTCCTCAAAGAGGGAGAGGCGGCAGGCTTGGGCAGGCACGGGCAGGCCCATGTGCGCCAGGATAACTATCTGGGAGATGAGGTCCAGGAGCGTGGTCTTGC
>JBFYLJ010000057.1:0-24272 GCA_041305465.1 Methanothrix sp. | reverse complement strand
CTTAGTGTCCTATAAGTATTAATATTAGTTTGTGTTATAATCTCCTCTGAAGGGAATATTTTAGGGAGGGGGTTATGGCAAGAAAGGCCAAGAATGAACCATACCATCAGATGATGAAATCAAGGGCTTCAACTCTTTTCTGCCCATATGAAGACTGCATCGATCACAAAAAAAAAGCCAATGGAAATATAATATTTATTCGGAGATATGGCAAAGGAGAAACACAGAACCTGTTCAAGTGTACCTCATGTAAGAGAACATTTTCAGAGAGAAGAGGGACTCCATTATTTGAATGCCATTTGCCGGATGAGAAGGTCTATCAAATCTTAAAATGCTTGAGTGAAGGCAATGGAATTCGCGCAACATCTCGCATTGTAGGTGTAAGTAAAGATACCGTTGGATCGATAATAAATCGCATTGGAGATCACATGGAGGATGTTGCTGCGACTCTTTTGACTGATTATCATCTTGATGAATGCCAATTGGACGAATTGTGGGGATATATTTTTAAAAAGAAAAGAATTTGTCCGAACTTGAGTGCTTGTTGAAGGAGTATGGAAATGCCTGGATCATGATCGCATTTGATCCTGTTTGCAAAGTTGTAGTGACATTCGTTGTTGGAAAAAGAAACCAGAAAGAGATAGACCTGCTTATAAGAACAGTAAAAAAAGGACTGATAGTAATATCCCTCATTTTGCATCGGACGAAATGGATCTACATGAGAAAGCCATCCTGAAAGTTTATGGAACTAGAAAAGGGATAAAGCAAATCGAAGTTCCTCCAGGACGTAAAGCTCCTAAACGTCTGCCTCTTCCAGATTTAATTTATACCAGAGTCGTTAAGACAAGAGTAGGCCGAAGGGTTGTTGGAGTCGATACAGGGATCGTTTTTGGGGAAAAGGATGCTGCAATGAAGGCAATTGCGAACTCTCCTGTTAGCAGTCATATTAATATTGCCTTTATCGAGCGAAACAATCTCACAATACGCGAAAGAAATAGAAGGTTAACAAGAAAGACACTTGGTTTCTCCAAAAAGAAGAAGCTCCTTATCTCTTCATTAAATATCTATTTCGGAATATATCATTTCGTTAAGACGCATGAAGGTTTGAGGATCCAAATAGACCAAAAGGGACGAAAATGGATGCAGAGGACACCCATGATGGCGGCAGGAATCACAGACCATGTATGGACTCTTTCGGAGTTGATCAATTTTAGAGTATAATGGAATAATAATTAATAATTCTAGGACACTAAGAAGGTTTCGAGACTACACACGCAGTTTCTCCATATGAAAGGCTTATAAAGGAGAAGATTAGACAGGATGATGTTGTAGGCAAATGACGAAAAGCCTATCGCTGAAAAGTGGAAATATATCGGAGGCATATTATTGAATAAAAAAAACATAATTATTTCTCTACTGCTAGTTTTCCTCATTACCGGCCTGTCTCTGGGGCAGACCGACAACAATACGAGCATTACTGAGACCATCCAGACAACTGAAAGCGTCCCGTCAAACGATACGCTCGAAGGTAATGCCATACAGGCCGCCACCGGGCCTAATCTCAATTACATCTGGTCTTTTACAGGCATTGAGATCAACCCCATTACAATGGTCCTAAATCAGGAAGGAAACGAGCTATACGGCCAGGCAAAGTACGAACCTGAAGGTGGAATGGCCTGGAATGCGGACGTCCTGGGATCAGTCAACGAAAACAAGGTGGATTTGACGTTGACCGCACAGAAGGAAAAAGATCTGGTCACCACCAAGATGACCGGAATCTATGCCGATGATACCATCATAGGTAACTTCACCCAGATCAGTGGAGGAAAGAAGATAGGCAATGGCAGCTTCAGCGCCGTGTGGGTCAGCCCGGATATCGCCAGCTACTACCCCGCGATCATTGAGGAGCCCAAGGTTGAGACGCCTGCCCCTGCATCTGTTGAGAACACGGCTGCCACGAACGCATCTGCGGAGCAGACGACAAAGCCAGCATCGAGATTCGTAGACATTCACCAGTACGCAGATAAGGTCCAGACCGGGGTGGGAGATATCAGCGGGATACCCATATAAATGAGAAGAAGGTAAACCCGAGATCTTTCAAGCGCCGGGAAGCTCGGTGCTTTAATTTTTTTCCGTCAATTATCCAGATACCATGATGTGCGCGAGGATGCGGACAGAATATTGGCCGGAGTGGGAGATATCGCCAGATCCCGATAGGAATGAGCTGCCTCTAAAGCCTTAGAAGCTTTTAAAGAAAACTGTGAAGCCTTTCGAGAAAGCCTCACAAAACAATTATCTATATCAAAATTATCGGATCCTTACAGGCGCAGGATAGAGAACGGGCCATTACGATATCCGTATCGGCATTTCTCCTAACCAGGGCCTTTTGATAGGAGGGATTGAGCTGAGTGGCTCTCTTGTATGCCTGGACGGCAGAAGCATAGTATTCTTTAAAATCGTAAATCACTCCCATATTGTACCAGGCCTCCGCATAAGAATCATTGATGGCCACCGCATTTTCAAAAGACACTAGCGCATCGTCATATTTTCCCAAAAGACCCTCGTCAATTCCCTTATTGTTCCAGGCTTCGAAATCATTTGGGTTCAATTCGAGAGCCCTATTGTAGGCCTGCAGTGATTCATCGAATTTTTCCTGGTTATAAAGATCAAGGCCCTTAATGAACCAGTCAATAGAGGTTTCATTTGCCACGGCATAGGCAGGCGCCGTTAAAGCGCAAATCAGTGCTAATGTGACCAGCGCTAAGGAGACGTTTTGCGATCTGCAATTCGTTATATATCCCTCCATATCAGTCTACTTTTTATCCAGTAATGATAAAGCTGTTGCATATCTACGCATTTTTCTTCCATTCATTTCGGTCCATAAGAATCCATAATCTCTGCAAATGCCTGCAAGACCTTCTCCAACTCCTCCCTGCTTAGACCGAAGGTGGAGAGCTTGAACTGGCGAGTGAGGCCCGGCTTGATGCCGCCAATCCCGCGATCCTTCAGGTCCCGATAGAGGAAATAGCGCCCCTTCTTTGCCGTCTGAGATATCTCATAGAGTCTTTCCGCTAAGAAGAACATAAGGTCATGATTGTGGGGCCGCTCACCCTGCTGGATCATGCCAAGTTTTTCGATCTCTCCAGAGAACCAGCGGGCTTTCTCCACCTCCTCAGGCCAGCGGCGTGTGCGCTCTACAACTGCTGGAAAAGACGCCATCAGCGTCAAGAGAGGAGCGCCGCGCACGGTGCAGCCCAGAAGTTCGACTTCTTTATTCTTTTTGGTGGAAGAAATCCTGAAGATAGGCTTCGCATACTCTTCAGAGGCTCCCAGAATACCTACAGGCCCGGAGGCAGCCATGGACTTATGACCGCTGCCTACGATTATGTCTGCCCCCAACTCGCGTGCATTCACCGGCATCCGGCCGACGGCATAAGCCCCGTTGAGAAGCAAGGGTACATTGTAGTCGTGACAGGCATCTGCTATGGCCCTTGCATCAGGAAGGTTGCCATAATTTCCGTCCGGGTAGGTCAGTACTGCCAGACTCACATTTCCTTTCTGCTCATAAGCCCGTTCAATGGCCTCTGTATACCCCTCAGCGGAAATGGCATAGTCAGGTTCTTTGCTGGAGGGCGCAAATTCGATCTTCAGGCCCGCCCTCTCCGCTGCCAGAACTGAAGTATAGTGGGCATTGCCGTCCACTACTACCCAGTCGCCCTTCTCGCAAAGGGCATGCATGGCTGCAAACTTTCCTTCGCGTGCCCCGTGGGTGACGCGCACCTCATCCGTGCCCAGAAATTCAGGAAGAGCTTCATGAATGAACTCCTCGACCGGCGGAGATTTGATTCGATCCAGTCTTCCTGCGCAAAAGTCGCAGACCGAATAGCCGTCTCCCCATTCCAGCAAAGCAGTCCGAGCCTCTGGAGTCAGAATTCCGCCCCGCTGCAAGGGGTCGATGTTGATATCTGCGTTGTCCCTTGACAGGTTGCAAAACTTTTCAAGATTATCCAACATTCATCCTACCCATGCCCCTCCAGAAGTATAATCCTTTGCAAGCTTTATGCAAAAAGTGATATATTCTGCAGTCCTCTTTGAATCAATGGCTTTAGTTATAGGTCACCGGGCGGCAGCGGCATTAGCTGCTGAAAATACCCTGGAGGGCATAAGGGCTGCCGCTTTGTGCAAAGCTGACTATGTGGAGTTGGATGTAAGGCTTTCTCGCGACGGTGAACTGGTCTTGATGCATGATGACCGGGTGGACAGGACCACCAATGGAAGCGGCCTGGTTGAAGACCATAGCCTGGAGGAGCTAAAAGCCATCGGTGTGAAAGACCAAACCGGCAGGTGTACAGAAAGACAAAGAATCGCAACACTAAAAGAAGCCATCATTCTGGCCGAGCAGCTTGGTCTTGGGCTGGTGGTGGAGATGAAAGAAGAAGGACTGGAAGGGCTAGTAGCCGAAGCTCTCCAGGGCAAAAAATGCATTGTGACCTCCTTTTATCATAGCAGCTTATGCGAACTATCTGACATTTCAGATCTGAAGACGGGTATCATCATCTCATCGCTGCCCATAAATCCCGTGCAACTGGCCATTATGGCAAAAGCGACAGCCATTTTTCCAAAGCGGGTCAATGCCAGACTCTTCAAAGAAGCTCATCGGCAGGATATCGCGGTCTATCCCTGGACCGTCAATAGCAGAGAAGAGGCGAGCTGGCTGCTCCGGCTGGGAGCTGATGGACTGGTTACCGATGACCCCTGCCTGATCCGGGCGGTAGCCAACCTGCCGGCAGAGGCAACAGGCAAAGAAAATTGTCAGTATTATCCCTGCCACCACTTCCCCGATCAGGACTGCACACACTGCTTTTGCCCCTTATATCCATGCAAGGATGAAGAGCTTGGCAAGTATGTGAGAACGAAGAAGGGAAAGAGATTTTGGAGCTGCATCAACTGCCGACTGGTGCACCGCAAAGATGTGGTCGCATACTTAATAGAGCATCCGGAGGCGACCACGAGCGAGCTTAAGACCTTGCAAGACCCTGCGAAACAAGAAAACGATATCAATGAATAGAGAGCCACTCATAAGTTATTATCCAGTTTAATTTAATTCATTGCCCGAGACGGGCCTTACCGACGGAAAGCTTTATGGATACCTGAGGGATAATGCAAACGCCATGAGACATATTATACTTGTGCTATTTGCTCTGGTAGCTCTAGGTGGGCTATTGCCTGCAGTTATTGCCCTTCCTTCTACAGTCTTAAAGGATGAACTTGCTGCTATGCCGTCTCCGGCTGAATCATCACTTCTGACCACACCATCTATGGCCGCTTTTATCAATGATAGCTGGACTCCGAGCACATTCGTCGCTCCCCTGGCAAGCGAGGCCACTGGTGTACAGAGGAACATGACCCGCAACAACACCACCATGAACAGCTCCAACTATGCCATTTATGACTTCCTGAAAGACAATTATGCCTCTCCTGCACCCTCATCTCCGATTTACACTGCGAGTGCAGCCGGAAAAGATAAGAAGGTAGCCTGGACAGGCGAGAGCATCTATCAGTTCTTAAATGATGCATGGTCCCCATCCGCACCGATCGATACTTACGAGCAGTCTCCCTTCAAGATGCACCAGATGAACTGAGACTATTTTTTTTTCATCTATTATATCTCTTGAGATAGAGGCTCACCACATCATAAGGAATTGTGTGCTTCTCCATCCGAAGATGATTGGCCAGTGCCTGTGCTTCTTTGCCGTAAGATTCGGCCACAATTTCGGCGTACTTTGTGCCGTCAGCAGTGAGCATGTACTCGTATCGCTGTAGCCATCGTTCGTTTTGCTCATAGTGCCGCTCGTCTTGATAGATCATGCCGCCCGCCACCAGGATCTGAATGTCTTCAAAGAGCCTCTCGCTATAGGCAAAGCCATAGTCGCTGTGAAATGTGTAATCAAAAAGGCCGCTAAGTTCAGCTGACCCCAGCTCCTTTATCCTGGCCACTGTCCGGTAGAGCCAGGTTATGTTTCTGATCCTGGGAACTAGGATTTTCTGGCCGTAGGTCTCAGAAAGCATCTGATGTAGGGTATAAAACAGCAGCAACAGCCCGTCAATGGGAAGATAGCTCTCGTCTCGAATAAAGCTGAGTAATCGCTGAGCCTGGCTCTTCACCTCTGAAAGTGAGATCTCCCTCTTATCGTCGGAAAAAAAAGATATCGCGATCTTGCGGGTTAAAGATTTTACCAGACCCGCGGCCAAGGCCGACTCGTCATAAAAAAATCCGTTTGCCTCAGTTCTCATGGACCGGGGTACGCCGCTGCCGACTGTGACATCGACAAGTGCCCCGTATTTCTTACCGAGGGCGTCCTCGAAGAGCTTTCTCATGTGTCCATGCCGGGAGATCGTAGAGAGGGCCATTCTGATATCCGGCGGCAGAGTGCTGTGGTCGAATCTGGCTGCCAGAGGAAATTCTCTGCCATATTTTATGCGCTCCAGAAGATCTCGAGATGTGCTGTCCCCCCTCTGGCGGATGAATTCCAGAAGATCGGGGTCCGTAAATTCCTGGAAAAATAGAATAATGCTGCGTCTAGCCTCATCGGCATCCATCCGGCTCAGGGCACGCTCCAATGCAGCCAGCAACATGGCCCGGATGGACTGAACCGTTGGATGGTAGATAAGTGCATTATAGTGATGAGACCTGGCAATGAGCATTGACTCGGCAGCGGTACGGGACATCTCGGCCCGATAATCGCCCTCCCCTGCCAGCACAATACGACCATTGCTGATGGTCAGAGATTGCAGTATCTGGTCGGTATCAATGAGACCCAAGGAAACGCCCGAATGATGCGAATCGCGCAAGAGAAAGTCGATTCTGTCTGCATCCAGATCGCCCACAATGATCTGGCCGAGAGGAGGCCTTTTTCCAGAAGCGATATCTGCAACCTCTAGAAATAGCTCATCGGCGTTGCCGAAATCTCGTTTTGCGACCTCCAGGGCTTCCTTTCCAAAAGGATGAGCCGTTATGATCTGACGGGTGAACTCTTCGTGTCTAGAAGCATGTCTGCCGGACAGGGTGGGCTGAATGCCCGGGTTTCGGCGAAGAACGCCCTCCACCGCATGAGACAGTGCTGAGTGCCCCAGGTCGTGCAAGAGCCCGGCGAGGCGAACCTTTCGCACCTCTTCTCCGAAGAGTCCAAGGTGCTCGGCCATCCGTCCAGCCATGTACATGGTGCCCAGAGAGTGCTCGAATCTGCTATGTATCGCACCAGGATAGACCGTCTCCACCAGACCGAGCTGTTTAATCCCCTTCAGTCGCTGCACCGGTCGGGACAAGATGAGACGGCCCTCCAGCTCATCAATCTGGATGGCTCCATGAACGGGGTCGCGAATGGTGCCGGACATAGCCTATTTTGATGAGAGCTTTATTATGGCTGCCGCCAGGTCTCCTTTGGCTTCCTGCAAGGCGGCTTTTGCCTCCGGCAGATTCGCACCTGTTTGAGATGCCACCAGCCTCACGTCCTCGTCCGGAATCTCAATTGGAGGCTCTGCTAAAGTCTGCGGTGCAACCCCCGATGGCGCACGCTCAGCCTCGTCGCCAGATATCTGATAGCTTCGGGTGCCGTGGGAGTCCATGATCGCGACAGAAGCATTGGATATGACAATCTCTTTATCCGGCATGCGAATGACAACCTCGGAGACGTTCTCCAGCTCTTCGATATTGATTCCCATGTTCTTGAGCATGCCTTTCATCTTCTTGGGGCTCATGCCGCCCCTTCCGCCTAATCCTCCAAGTCCTGGAAACATATTATCACCTTTTTCCTCAGAGGTGATCTATTGTAGGTAAAGATATCGATACTCTATATCGATACGTTCTTAGCTGTTGACAATAAATTGGGAGCTTCAACTCTGCGAGATGAACGAAGGAAATGAAGTTGAGCTGGGAAGCGCGCCTGGGTATCTTCTTGATCTTGCTGTCCATTATAATCTACAGCATGAAATACCTGATTAGTGGTGATGCACAAAATATCTTCAATTATCTCTTCAATTCCTTGGGCTATTTGCCGTTGAATGTACTGCTTGTAACCATAATTCTCAATAGGCTGCTTGCCAATCGATCCAGGCAGAATAGACTGGAGAAGATGAACATAGTAGTTGGCGTATTTTTTAGCGAGCTTGGCACCTGGCTTCTAACCTATCTTTCAGACAATGATCCCAAACTCTGCAAACTTAGCGGGGAACTTGTGAAGATAGACCAGTGGTCCGAAGAGGAATTTGGCAGAGTGCAGGAAAAATTCAGAAATCACAATTACAGCATCAATATAAAAAAGATAGATATCAAGGCTCTCTCCACTTATTTAAGTTCCAAGAGGAGCTTTTCCCTGAGACTGCTGGAAAACCCCCTATTGCTGGAGAATGAGAGCTTCACCAATCTGCTTCGATCTGTATTCCATTTGACAGAGGAACTGGAGCTTCGCCGGGACTTTCAAGGGCTGCCAGATTCCGATTACCGGCATCTTTCAGGCGACATTGAAAGAGCATATTTCCTGCTGGTCATGGAGTGGATGGCATACATGAGATATCTCAATTCGAATTATCCCTATCTATTCTCCCTGGCCATGAGAACAAATCCGTTCGATGAGAATGCCTGCGTGATGGTGAAATAGCCTGCGAGTTGTGCTAAAGCGAAACGGCGGCGCACCTACGCGCAGCAAGCTGAGGGGGCATCAAAGGCGCCGCTGCCGTTTGACCTATAAGTGGTTAGAATTTCGGTTTTGCGTTTTGGTCGTATCTATACTCAAAAACGAGGGCAAAAAAAAACGACTTGCAGCCTCAGCCGTCATAGCCAAGATCTGCTTCGCCGCCTCCATTACTGCTGTAACCGCTGCTGCCTCCAAGTCCCATGCAGTTGCATCTGCCATTTGCATAGTAGCATCCGTTCGGGCAATCAGCTACCGGATTTGGCGCAGGGTTAAATGGTCCCGGCTCAGGGTATGGATTGGGAACAGGCCCTGGCATGGGTCCAGGATTCAGGCCCCGGCAGTGGCACCGGCCGCCTATATAATCACAGAGCGGATTGCTCTCGCAGTCAGCCACGGGATTTGGGGCGGGCTTCATGTAGCACTGGCACCTTCCGTCAAGCCATTCGCATGTTTGCGTATCGGTGCTCCTGGCCGCGCAGTCAGCCACGGGATTGGGAGCGGGCTTCATAAAGCACTGACACCTTCCGTCACGCCATTCGCACGTTTGCGTATCGGTGCTCCTGGCCGCGCATTCCTTTTTAGGATCGGGAGTTGGCTTTGGAATGGGTCGGCTCTTGGATGAATAGACATCGATGATGACGGCATTGCTGTAACCGCTGTTGGTAGCAAACAGGTTTCTGTGCCTGCCTAGCATATCGGCATAGTACCAGATATAGTAGTATCCGCTCTGCACTAATCCCAGATTATAGCCCATAACATAGCCGCCGGGGTAGATCTCATACATGGTTACCGTAGACGCCTGCGGCACATATATCAGCTCTCGAGTCCATCCGCCCAAGGGTAGTGTGGCATATAGCGACCAGCTGACTGCTCTTTCTATCCACAATCCAGGATTATTGCTTGGAAAAGTCGTGGTAAAATCATTCCAGTCCAGGTAGTCTCCATTGTAGTACATATACTGGGGCGCATGCGTTAGAACTGCCGAGGGCATCAGCGTCTTCAGATCAGTTATAGGAGGGGTTTGCTCCGTGTAAACGGCAATCTCCGTTCCAGCATCCTCTAGAGTTGCCTGAGGCGCGCCGGTGTCAACGAAGGCGCTCTCTAAATTTCCTGCTGGAACCAGGGCGTCGAATTCGGAAATAGTCAGATTCTCTGCACCATAATTTTCGGACTGGTCCAATCCTCCCAATGATATGCTGCAAAGGAGGAGTGTGGCTATAGCAATCTGAAATAGCAATTGTTCGGCTTTCATATTCCCTCAACTATTCAAATTATTATGAACTTGTTCTGAACTTGCAGAGGGTAATCTCTATTCTTTGCCTATAAATTTTTTGTGCGGTTTGGCTGTTGTCAGAGGCCTATGCCGATCATTGCTTGCCTCAATCCAGGAGGAAGTGCAGACATGTTCCTACTAAGAGGGCCGCCACGAGCCTCAATGCTACAGATTTAAGTGTTCCGAGGACGCCCAACTCCTTGAGCATCACCATAAATGTTGCCACGCAAGGAAAATACAGCGCCAGCACCACAGAGGCAATTACCAATTGCACCGCATTCATATCCAGGGGCGCGAACATGCCTATCCCTATATCCTTTCTCAAGAAACCTATGATCAATGCCGTAGCAGCGTCGCTTGGCAGCCCCAGAAGTCCGGACACGACCGGTCGCATTGTCTCACCTATCAGGTGCATCAAGCCGGAGAGGAAGAAGAAGTTCATCACTATCATGCCTAATGCAATGTAAGGTACAGCCTCTTTCAAGAATTCGCGAATGCGAATGAAGGTCTTCTTGAAAAGCGAAAGCAAGTTCGGCATGCGGTAGGGAGGAATCTCCAAAAAGATCTCAGGAGACTCCCCCCCAATAAACCTGTGCAGCAGAAAACCAGTTACTGCAAAGGTTGTAAAGAATGAGAGGTAAACTGCCAGTATGTATCTCAGGCCGTAGGGTGCGAGCATGCCGAAGATCATGGCCGATTGAGAGGCACAGGGGATGGCCATAGTCATAAGAGTAGCAGCCAGATACCTTTGCTTGGGCGACTCCAGGATGCGCACTGAGAGAACCGCTGGCACGCTGCAGCCCATCCCCAGAACGCAGGGCAGGATGGCCGCCCCGTGCAGTCCGATTCTGTGCATGAATGCATCCAAAATTATGCTCAGCCTGGGGAGGTAGCCGATGTCTTCCAGCACGCCCAGTACCAGGTAAAAAGGAATGAGGAAAGGCAGAACCACACCCAATGGAATATAGAGGCCAGTGGTGAGGATGCCGAAGGACTTGAGCAGCTGTGGAGAAGTTCCGATCAGAATGTCACGCAGCAAGGGCGAGCTGATATGACTCTCTACGACCTCGCTTATGAATTGACTGTAGGTGATGAATATCGGATCGGTGATCTTCAATTGCAGCAGTTCTCCCACTCTAATCACCAGGCTGAATGAGAGATAGAGCGCCAGCAATGCGAATGGAATTCCCGTCAGCGGCTTGATGGAAAGATCCTCCAGATGGTCGAAGAAAGAAGGGTGGCGGTGCATGACCTTCTGCGTCCTGGCAGCTATCTCTCCGATGCGAGCCCATCGCTGATCCGAAGAGTCGAAATGCGTTATCGGCGGTGATCTTGCTTCTTTTAGCGCGCCCACCAGATTGCGTATGCCCTGGCCGCTTACAGCCACTGTGGCAACTACGGGTACGCCCAATTCCTTCTCCAGTGCTTTTACATCAATCTCAATACCCGTTCTGGTTGCGACGTCCCAAAGATTGAGAGCGACAATCGTGGGCACACCCCACTCTAGGATCTGCAAGGTGAGGTTTAGGTTTCTCTCCAGATTTGTGGCATCGATGACATTTACAACCACATCAGCGCCCTTTAAGAAGATCTTGCGACTGACTTCTTCCACCCGAGTGGTCGGATCCAGTGAATAGACTCCAGGAGCATCCACTAGGGTGGCCATCTGCTCGCCCAATTTCATGCGCCCCTCTGTGTATTCCACAGTGGTGCCTGGGTAATTGGCTGAAATTACATCGATTCCCGTCAGCCGGGAAAATATGACGCTTTTCCCCACGTTGGGATTGCCCATGAGAAGGATCTTCATTGATATATTATCTTCAGCCCCTCATTATTCACCTTCGTGTCAATAGCAATCTCCAATCCGAGCGGTTCGATCAGTTTTGCTACCGCCTCTCGGCTTTTATCGGTTACAATGGCGATGGAGGGACCAACTGAGCTCATGCCCACGAATTCCAGGCCAGCCTCGCGCAGCAAGCTCATCTGCCGGTAGATCTCAAATCCATGATGTTCCACCTCTGCTCTCTTCGAGCCCCGAAACTCGATCTCCCAGACGATATCCCCGATCTTTTTCAGGTCGCCTCGCTCCAGGGCGGGAATAAGATCCATGAGCAGAAGATATGCTTTGAGTTCTCGGTCCTGATAATCCAGGTTCCTGGCCCTGTTCATAAGCAGGTCAAACTCAGCTCTCCCTGCTGAAGATACAACTGTGGGCGGTATGGTGACAAAGACGTTCTTGCCTTCTGCAAAGCTATGGCGGTAGGCCAGCGCCAGTTCGTCGCCGGTAATGACCATGCCTCCGTAGGTAGCGGCCGCAGGACCCACGCCCGTCTCAAAGCCACTGGTCACCTGCCCATCTTCAGTCTCCTCCACATAATTGTGGCCTATCAGCAGGCGAATCTGCTCAGAATTGAGAGGAGAGCCGAGAGCAGCGTTCATGGCGTGGCCCAGGGCCAGGAGCACAGACCCGGTCGATCCCAGGCCTACATGCTTCTTTTCGTGGTCGGAGACTGCAATCTTGAAGCCACCATCATAATGGACCGTCTTTTTAAAGACCTCTGCAAAATGGCGGATGATGGGCTCACGTGAGTAATCTATCTCAAGGCCCGAGGCGGTGCACTCTACCTTTGCAGAGCAGTATATCTGCAGGGCAAAGCCCACTCCTCCGCCGCCCGGTCGATCCGGAGCAAACCGGTTCATGTCCAGCACAGTAAGATGAATGCGACCGGGAGCTATCGCCTTGACAGTGCCTAAGCGAGGAGAGAGTTGGTAGTCTCCTTCAAAACCCAATGTATGGATGCACTCTCCTGAATGAAAGGGCTGGAACTCGTACTCCACCAGGTCCAGATCGCCGCCTCTAATCTTCATCTTTGCCAAGAATATACACCACTCTTATCATGCAGGTCTGTCAAAATAGATGCTCTTTCCCGAGGCTTTGAGGGGCAACCCATAAGCCACGCTGCAGCCTTCCAGCCAGTTCAGGGAGAGCGCTGCCACGCCTGCTGTGAACATGACTCGATTGTCTACATTGTGCAGGCTGGCTGTCTTGGCAGCTGAACCCAGTGCGATGCCAAGGTCTGCCATCTTGATAACGCAATTAGGGCCGTGGAATGGCTTTTCCGGCTCATTCTCCTGAAACGATTTTTGTGCCTCTTGCATCTCTTTGCAGGTTGCATAGCCGCATCCTCCGCAGTCAAGGCCTACGCTATCTGCGGCCTTGCTGCCTAAAAGAAGGCACGCATCGCTCCTTTCCAGGTTGCCTGCGTCTCGCAGAAAGAACTTGATGCTCCGCGCCTCGCCCAGGCGTCGCAGCTCCTTGGAAAGCACCACCAGCTCTTCGCCGGTCACCACTTTTATTACGACGCAGTCCTGGCCCCGGCCTTTGGGCGCTGTGCGTGCCGAGAGGGACATGAGCTCTGCTACAATTTCCACAGCTTTGAAGGTCATGAAAAGAGAATAAACGGATTGCTATTTAGTATCAATGCCTGTCATCCAGGATGGTGTAATCATCATGGTCAATAACTTGATCCCTTTGACTCTTGCTGTTCGTGTCCGAATTTTCTTCCCTTCCTCTTAATGAGCCCAGCAGGAGAGCAGCAAGAGCTGAGAGTGCCGCCGGCCCGAGAAAACCACTTCGTTTGGCAAATCTCAGGAGCAATAATTCCATAGCTCCCTTGAAGAGAATTGAAAGAAGGTTGGAGCTATTGCCGCCTGACGCGGACCTTGGCACTGACTTTGCAAGTTTGGTGAAAAAAACCATTATTCCAGATCTTCTCGATGGCTGAAGAGTCCATTTCAAAGATTTTATCAATGCCGCTGCGAAGGCGCTCCTCATCGCTTTGTTGAGCAGAAAAGCGCTAATAGCGGTCTTTATCAACCTTGCCAGCATTCCCATCAGAACTAATTACTGCTTGCATGAATATATTATTATCTATCGGTTTGAAATCTCTCAGGCCAGAGCATCCTCTCTTTGCTTCTCTGCTTTATCATCTCTTCTGCCTCTGCAACTGTTATGCCGAAGACCTCTGCCAGGATCTCCTGGGCGGCATGAAGCTTGAGATCCACCAAATCATCATCGCTTGAGTTTTCGCGAGGCACAATGGGCTTTCTCATCATTCTTCCCATATTGCCCTGGACTATTGCCATATCGAAAATACCTTTGCCATTGGATTGCTTATTCTCTGCACTCATTTGATATAAATATAGTGGCTTGTCAAACCTTTCCGTCCGATAATTTGATGAAGGCTGACCGTGATTGGATTAAATAAATATGTCAAAGAAGTTCGTCATAACCGGTGGTGCAGGTTTCATAGGCTCGAACCTAGCCGAAAGCCTGTCAAGAGACAATGATGTGCTTGTCATCGATGATCTCTCCACCGGCAAGGTGGAAAACCTGGCCGGCCTGGATGTAAGATTCCTAAAAGGAGACTTGGCCGATCGGATGCTGCTCAAGGAAGCATTTGCTGGGGCTGCTTGTGTCTTTCATCAGGCAGCTATTGCCTCAGTCAAGAAGAGCGTGGAAGATCCTGTGCGCACCAATGCGGTAGGCATCGATGGGACGCTTAATGTGCTGATCGCTGCCAGGGATGCCGGAGTGGACCGCGTGGTGCAGGCATCCTCGGCAGCAGTCTATGGCAGCCGGGCAAACCTTCCCAAGACGGAGGATATGCTGCCTGAGCCGATGTCTCCATATGCCGTCTCCAAGCTAGCAGCTGAGCACTATGCCCGTGTCTTCCTGGAGCTTTATGGCCTGAAGACAGTATCTTTGCGCTATTTCAATGTCTTTGGCCCCAAACAGGACCCCTCATCCGAATACTCGGGCGTCATCTCCAGATTCATATCAGCTATCCTTTGCGATGAGCAGCCTGTGATCTACGGAGACGGGGAGCAGACTCGCGATTTCGTCTATGTGAATGATGTAGTCCGCGCAAACATTCTTGCCAGCCGTGCTACAAGCGGAGTTTATAACATCGCTTGTGCAAAGAGCATCAACCTGAATACCCTGGTAGCGGTGATCGGCGAGATCCTGGAAAAAGAGGTTGTGCCCAGATATCAATCTGCCCGCGCAGGAGATATCAAGCACTCTCTGGCCGATATAAGCCGGGCGAAAGGTATGGGTTACATTCCCAAGTACGATCTAAAAGAAGCTCTCTTAGAGACGATCGAATGGTTCAAAAAGAATTGAATAAAATATGATTATCTCTCAAAATAAAACCCGCATGTTTGGATCTTATCCAAATCCTCGGGCGTCAGCGGAAATGCTTTGCAGATGCTGGGACGAATACGGTATATCCTGCAACGCTTGTTCTTGGCATCATGAGCGAGGCACAACTCGCAGCATTTGCCGCATTGAACGCACTCTCCGTGCCTCTTAGCTCTCCACTCCAAGACTTGCTTATTCTTAAGGTACCAGACAATCCTTCTTCTAATCCATCCGTCTAACATGGAAAACCTACTCTTGGGCCCTATGATAGCGCATTTCTTAAGCCAAGAATTCAGCCCAGCAAAATGCAGCCACGGAAACGGTTAAAAAGATTACGGCCCGCAGGCCTGCAGCAAGATGGATATTGGTTCTGTCCCCAAGGCTTATCTAATCTAAATGAAAAGAGATATAAAATAAGATCCGAGTATCATACCGAGCGAACAAATCATTTCAGGTGATGCAAGAATGAAGAGCCTTAAAGGTACCAAGACAGAGAAGAATCTGATGACTGCATTTGCAGGAGAATCACAGGCCCGAAACAGATATTCATATTTTGCTTCTCAGGCAAAAAAAGAGGGCTACGAGCAGATTGCGGCTATATTTCTGGACACTGCCGATAATGAAAAAGAGCACGCAAAAGTTCTTTTCAAGCTGCTGGAGGGCGGGGAAGCTGAAGTCTCTGCGCATTTTCCTGCAGGAGTTATTGCAGGTACCAGCGCAAATCTACTGGGCGCAGCAGAAGGCGAACGATATGAATACTCAGAAATGTATCCATCCTTTGCAAAGATCGCCCAGTCTGAGGGTTTTCCTGAGATTGCTGCAACCTTCCTCAATATCGCCTTAGCCGAACGAGGGCATGAAAGAAGGTACCTAACCCTGAAAAAGAACCTTGATGAGGGCACAACCTTCAAGAGAGAGGGCAAAGTGGTCTGGAGATGCCGCAATTGCGGATATATGCATGAGGGTGATGCAGCTCCTGATGAGTGTCCTGCCTGCAAACACGAGCAGGCGTACTTTGAGGTCTTTGGAGAGGTTTATTAGAGAACAAAAAGCAGACAAAAAAAGTCTGCTGAAATTTTATTTTTCCCTGAAGCACAGCGTATTTATGCAACTATCACGGATGCCAGATACGGAGAATGGAATGAGACGAATGATATTGATCATCGCAATGCTTATTGCTCTGGTTCTCTTAGCGCAATGCAAACCATTAGTCAATTTGGCAGGCAGGGAAGGAAATTTGATATTTGGCGGATTGACAAACAATTCGACAACCAATTCATCGGTCAACCTCTCACAGAATGGTTCTGTCCTGTCTCTTGGTGGTGAGGGGGGAAACTCAATGCTGCAAGATTTGGCAAATGCCTCAAAAAATCTCTCAGATTGGGGCAGTGCGCCCCCGAAGGCACCATTACCTCCTAATTACGATTCCAAGCTGGAAAATACCGTAGCGATACTAAGGGCGAATCATGGATTTTGAGGAGATTTGATGAAAGCTTCATTGGTCGCAATTATATTCATATGCGTCGCATCGGTCGGCATACCACTTTCGTGCGGATTTCAAAGCGTCGGCGAGGGCTTTGGGACCTCATGGTTGGAAAAGTACGGGACAAAGCCGGTCAGTACCCTGGAAATCGCCAATAATCTATGGAATTGGGGCAATGCCCCCAAGGGATTCGGACTTCATGACGGTGTCCTTTACCCACCGGGAACTGAGCCTCAATGGTACTATCCCACCAGCTATTCGGATTACACGCCGATTATCATAAATCGGACGGATTCGAACAAATACGCATCCCAGAATGTATTAAACGTGGATCCCTGGTTGCTCTCCCAGCTCTCGGGAAGGCCTGTGGTTCTGGTCAAAGAGCCGAAGGGCACTCTTTTTTAAAAATTTTTGAGACGAAGAACGATCTATGAAGATAATTCAGATATCTCCTTATTTCCCGCCCCATGTAGGGGGAGTGGAGTATCATGTAAAAGAGTTGGCCGATGGCCTCGCCGGGAGAGGGCATCAGGTTAGCGTTGCTTCGTCCTGTGGAAGATGGACCGGAGAGATGGTTCGCATACCAAGTCTTGACTTATTTTATTCTCCAATACCAATTAAATTACCTCGATTTGAGGCAGATGTCTATCACAGCCATATCCCAAGCCCTCTCTTTGCGTTCATGCTTCGCAATGCAACGCCTCATGTTGTCACCTACCACAATGATGTGGTGATTCCAGGAAGGGTAAATGGGCATTTGATGCCCCGGGCATTTGCCGCTTCTTTGGAGAGGATAAATAAGCTGATGGTCCGGCCCGTTCTGGAGGGGGCCGAGATCATAATAGCCACCACAAAGAGCTATGCATTGACCTCACCCGTACTCAAGGACTATCTGCACAAGCTGAAAATTGTTCCCAATGCGGTGAATGTCTCCCTTTATCCGCAGGTTCGCAAGAAAGATAATTATGTGCTCTATGCGGGCAGAATTCTCAGCTACAAGGGAGTAGAGACTCTGATCTTTGCCATGAGCGAGGTGCAAAAGAGGGCGGATCTTGAGCTATTGCTGGTGGGAGATGGCTATGATAGGAGCCGCTTAGAGGAATTGGCCAGAAAGCTTCATGTTCGGGCAAAGTTTACGGGGAGGCTGGAGCGAAGCATGTTTATAGATACAATCTCCCGAGCTGAAATGCTTATCTTGCCTACAGAAAACCGCCTGGAAGCTTTTGGCATCGTTCTGCTGGAAGCCATGGCCTGCAAGACGCCGGTTCTGGCCTTTAATACTCCAGGGGTAAACGAGGTGGCAGAAAATGGAGGCATGATCTACTCCAGCATGCAGCAACTGAGCGAGCTTATTCTGGAGCTTCATGAAAACGAGACGCAAAGAGCGCGTCTCGGGGATAAGGGCAGGAGAGCTGTAGAGGAGAATTTCTCCTGGAAGAGAGCGCTTGATTGCATGGAATCGATCTATCAAGAAATTACCTAGAGAGGGAATTTGAGCATCAAGCTTAAAGATGAAAGGCTAAAGGCCGCACTATTGGCGGTGTTCATGAGCCTGGCTGCAATTATTATTATATTAAAATTTACAGAAACTAATATAAGCTGGAAGATGCTCTCTGAAGTCAAGGGGCGGTTTTTGATTTTGGGTTTTGTCTTGCATGCTTTTTCCTGGATATTTTATGCAATCAGGCTCAAGCTCCTCGCCTCTCTCGCCGGACATGAAATAAGTTTTCACCTCTCGCTTATTTCAACACTGGCATCAAATTTTCTTGCGGCTCTTACTCCTTCTTCAGCCGGCGGGGAGCCTTTGCGCATCAAGATCCTGGCAGACGACGGCATGAGCTACGGCAGCGCAACGGCCGTGGCTGTAGGTGAGCGACTGCTGGACAGCATTTTCTTTGTTGCATCCCTGGCTTTATTTCTTATTTTCTCGGACTTTTTAACCGGTTTCGGTCTGAAGATCGGGGCCTTTTTCGCCGTTCTTCTCTTTGTGATCCTGACCTTTCTCTGGCAGCTTGTCAACCGTCCGGAGAGAATTGCCGGATTCTTGCTATGGCTGAAAAAGAAGACCGGCAACAGACCCATCATCTTTTCTTTAGAGCGAGAGATATGGCTCTTTCGCGAAGCCGGCATTCACCTTGCCAGGGAGACATTGCGACGCACGCCGTTGATGGCAGGTCTTACCGCTCTCATCTGGATGTGTGATTTCTTGGTCCCATCCGCCCTGCTAATCGGCATGGGAGCAGATCCAAAATTCCTTCTCTCCATTACATCCCAGATTATCCTTGCAATTATTGCCATCCTGCCCCTGACTCCAGGTGGCAGCGGCGTGGCCGAGCTATCCATGAGCTATCTCTACTCCATGTTTGTGCCCCCTGCGCTGCTGGGGCCTCTGGTCATCCTCTGGCGCGTTGTTACCTACTTCTCCAATATTGTGGTGGGAGCGGCCTTTGCCGGAGCTTCGATCAACTGCATGAAGAAGAAATAGTCACAAGAATCATCCTGTAGCAATAAGCAGCATGATCAGCACCGACATCCTAACCGCCACGCTGATGCCTGTGGATATTATCACCAGGGACAGGCCCAGCTTCATCCCGAAGACCGAGGTATAATTGGGCAGGAGCGAGCGCAGAGAGTAGAATGGGAGCATAAACAGGCTGCCCGTCATGAGAACGATGAGGGCTTTTGTCTCAGATATGCCGCCGTTTTGGATGAGTGGTCCTAGCAAAGTGATCCCCGCCTTGGGACTGGCCACATAAATGGTGAGCGGGATTATCGTCTCCGGGGGAACGCTAAAAAAGTGGGCCAGGGGTAAGACATCCAGGGATTGAAGAATGCCTTCCCTGCTTAAATACAGGACCAGAAAAGTCATGATGAAATAGAGCCCTGCAATTCTGAGAAATATGCGGCTCTGTCCTCGCAGGGATTTTATGGCGGCTTTCTTTAAATTGCTCCATGCTTGGGGCTGGGAGAACGAGAGCTGTGCGGCAGATGAAGAGGATGGCGTTGACGAATGAGACTGCAGAGAAGCCGAGGAAGAAGAAGCTGCGGATAAATCTGCAGGTAAATAGGCCCGTCCCATGACCAGTACCAGTGCCAGTTTTATGATACCGGTAGCAATAGAGATAACTGCATAGGCCCCGCCTACGAAGATGCCCAGAACCGGAATCACAAAAGCCAGTTGGTAGGTGAAAAGCTCCCGGAAATAGACGGGAACGCTGTTCATGATGGCACTCAGGAATGCCTGGCGATGGCTCAGCTGTCCATCCGCCAACAATCTGGCGATCACGGTATTGGCTGCCAGAGCCGATCCCAGGCTGATAACGAAGGTGGAGGCAGAAACGGCAGGCAGGTGCGATAGAGAAACCAGCGGCCTGGCCAGATGAGATATGCACGAAAAGGCATCCATTTCCACCATGAGGCCGGTGATAACGAGCATTAGAAAGACGACTATCATGGTAGAGACGGTATCGTCGAGCGTTTGCAGAAGTAGATCGAGCATCATCAAATCCTTTATCTCAAATTCACAGGATGATATTTTATAATTTTCGGTTATTTGAGCAGTCTGTGCAGTCCCGAATGTTTGGAATCATACTGAAAAAAGTTGCAGGTAGCCATTACATCTTCGCGAATGATGAGACGGAGAAACGTGTCACCGTTCCGTTTCATAGCAGCCAAGATGTTGCCAAAAGAATCCTTCTCCAAATTCTAAAGGACGCTGGAATCAGCAGAGAAGAGCTACAGGATCTTCTCTAATCTCGATTCCTTCAGTGCCTCATCTCACTCTACGCTCACCTTCGCTCCCAGTCCTGCCATCTGCCCAAAGAATCCCGGATAGCTCACATCCACCGCTTCTGCCGTATCGATCTGTGTCCCTCCAGCGACAAAGCCGGCCACCGTCAGCGCCATAACGATCCTGTGGTCGTGCCAGCCGTGAACCTTGGCTGGCCGCAGCCTGCCGCCTGTGATCTCCAGCCCGTCCGGCCTCTCCCGGATCTCGGCGCCCATTTTGGAAAGCTCTAGGGCCATTGCGTGGATCCGGTCTGTCTCCTTGTGGCGCACATGCTCGGCGTTGACCACAGTCGTCTTTCCCTGGGCCACTGCGCCCAGGACGGCGATGGTAGGCACGAGGTCTGGGGTGCGACTGGCGTCCACCTGCATGCCCTGCAACTCGCCACCCTTGATATGAAGGTCTCCTTTCTCCATATCCCAGGACACTTCTGCGCCCATGCGGCCCAGAATATCGATGATTGCCGAGTCGCCCTGCCTTGAGGGGAGTATTCCTTTTACAGTGACCTCGCTGCCTGTAACCGCAGCCGCTGCCAGCGGATAGGAGGCAGAGGAGAAGTCTCCGGGAATGGTGTAGCTCTTCAGGCCATAGCTCTGTCCACCAGGTACAAAGAACTCCTGCCTATCCGCTTGCACCCGTACTCCCGCGTCTGCCAGCATATCCAGTGTAATTTCGGCGTAGGGGCGGCTCTTGAGGTCGCCTTCGATTACTATCTTCGTGTCCGCCTCTGCGAGCGGGGCAGCGATGAGCAGCGCCGAGAGGAACTGGGAGCTTACGCCCCCGTCAAGGTGCGCAATGCCGCCTCTCATCTTTCCTTTTATCACCAGAGGGGCCTTGCCGTTATTGCGGATGGAAAAAGCGGTTGCACCAAGCTCTGAGAGCGTGCTCAATAGCGGGCCATTCGGCCGGGTGCGAATGGAAGCATCGCCTGTGAGCACAGCACCGTCGGTAAGAGCCGCCACTGCCGAGCAGAAGCGCAGCGTGGTACCGGAATTTAGGACGTTGATGACATCCTCGGGGGTCTGAGGCCGGTCGGAGACACCCGTGATGGACACATCGTCGCCAAGTGATATCCTGGCACCAAAAGCCTCGCTGGCGGCAACTGTTGCCCTGGTATCTGCAGAGAGAAGGGGCCGCTTTACGGTTCCGCCCCTTCCCAGGGAAGTTATGAGGATGGCACGGTGGGTGTAGCTCTTGGAAGGAGGGGCATAGACCTCACCGGAGAGAGAAGAGCGCTCGACTGACGCAATCATGATCGATGAAATGGCGGCGCAAGTATAAGAAATGCATGCCATGATATATCTTGACACTGGCAATTGACGGAAAAATAGCGGCCTGGAGATAAGCCGCCAGTCTTTCATCAGGCGGTGATCAGAGAGAGAAGCCCCCACTCCTCTACCAATGTTGCCGGTGGTCTTACGGCAATTACCGTAGTACGACACAGGTCGAATATAAATTTTGCGGCCCATGGAGAGACGAAAAAAACGTCAAAGGGGAAGATAAATCTATGATGTATCCGGGATATGGTAAGAGAATGCTATGAATATAATTTGCGCTTATACCGTAAACGTTGATGCCGTCTGCAATATACAGGGAAAAGAGATATCGCGCCTCATCTTATCGAGCCTGGCTTCAAAGATAAAAATTGAGCAAAAAGAGTCCATAGGCAGTCGCGAGGACCTTCTCTCATGCCTCATGTTCTGCATGAAGCAGGGATCTGGAGGAGAGATTTTAATCGAGAATGAGGCGGTGGCCCGCCAAATTGAGGAATCCTTTTCTTGGCAATTTCGCCTGGGCGGAAATGCAGGCATCATGGCCAATGTTCTGGCCACGCTGGGAGCAAGGCCCGTTCTCAATGCTCCTGCACTTGGACCGAGACTAGCGAGCATGCTTCATACTGGTGTATGCGTGCCGGACTGCAAAACCGCAAAGCTCGTCCGGGCGACGGGAGAGACAAAATCTGATCCGGCAAGAGACCAAATTGAAGATCAAGCAGGAGATCTAGACGAAGAGACTGAAATGGTGCATTTCGTCTTCCAGTTCAAGAAGGGAGATATGATTCTCTCTGGGCAGAGAAGGATAACTGCGCCCAGCGACAATCGTTTTATTGCCACTTACGATACGGTGAATACGAGGCTGCTCACCAGCCGGCATTTTGATTACTATTGCAAGGAAAATATCCGGGAAATTAATGGTGCTCTGCTCTCCGGCTTTCACCTCGCACCTATAAAAGGATATCAAGAGATATTTTCTCAAAAAATTGCTCAGATCAGATCCTGGAAGGATAGAAACCCGCAAATCTTCATCCACGCTGAGATGGGCAGCTTCCAGAGAACCGATATTATGCAGTCTCTTCTCCAGCTTCTCCCCAAAATCCCCGTGGACAGCCTGGGACTAAATGAGGACGAACTGGCAGCAGCAGAAGGACCAGCACCCGGATCATTGCCTGACCGCTGGCAAGAGACAATGCAGGCGGCTGAAAGGCTGCGCGGCAGACTGGGGCTATTTAGAGCAGCAGTTCATACCAGAGACTACATTCTGAGCGTCATGTTAGACGGAAAGATTGCAGCACGAGAGGAGCTTTTTGCCCTGCAAAGCGGAGTTGAGGCTGCGGCAGCGCTGGCTGCCACGGGCCTTGTGACTGGAGAGCCTCCCGAGGAGATCAACCTCACGGGGCTTGAAGCTAAAGAGGAGTTTTGCCGCAACGGGGCAAAGGCATCCGGAAGGGGTGCATTTCTTAATACTGGTGAAGAGATCATCTCCTTGATGCCGTCTCTCGTGGTGCATAAGCCCAAAATTACCGTCGGCCTGGGCGATACTGCCACTGCAGTGATCTTCTTTCAGGAGATTAGGTCAAAAGGAATCTCTCCTGCATGAGGATCGCGACAAATTTTGAATATGAATAAAAAAGATAACCTCAAAGAAATAAAAGAAAAAGGCATCAAGCTCACGACCTATGATTCTCAGAACCTGATTCCTTCTCTGAAAGCTCATAAATCCAAAGCTTAATCTTGTCTGCTCTAAAGTTCTTCAGATGGTGAATTACATTCTTTGGTCTAACATCAAAGGATTCTTCCTATCAAAGAAGAACGGTCGGAAGATCGGTCATATACGCTTCAAAGGGTATGGTTGGTACAACACCCTAAATTACAGCCAATCAGGTTTCAAAATCGATCAAGATCACAGCATTTTGCATCTATCCAAGATAGGAGATATGCGGATCAAGATTTATCGAAAGATCAAAGGTTGCATAAAAGCCGTCATAATCAAGAGAGAAGGCGAGAGATGGTTCGCCATTGTCCAGGTCGATCAGGAACCACAGCCGTTACCAGAAACGGGGGATGCAGTGGGTCTGGATGTCGGTTTGACTTCCTTCGTGGTTGACTCCGTTGGCAATGAGATAGAGAATCCGAGGATCGAATAATTATAAGTTCCTCAAGGATAAGATCGCCAAGCTGCATAAAAGAATCAACTGCCAACGAGATGATTTCCTGCATAAGCTCTCTCGGACATATGTCAATAACTTTGATATCATCTGCGTTGAAGATCTTGATGTTATAGGTCTGAAAGAGAAAGGCCATAATAATGGTATAGATCGAAGCATCTATGATGCATCCTGGTCTAAATTCATATTTATGCTTTCGTACAAGGCTCAAAGTGCTGGTCGAAAGTTGATAAAAGTAGACCCCAGAGATACCACTCAAAGGTGTTCTGCTTGTGGAAGCATCGTAAAGAAAGATCTGTCGGTACGAGTACATGAGTGCCCTTATTGCTAATTCTCGTGTGATCGAGACTACAATGCTTCCAGGAACATACTCATCACAGGGATGTAG
>JBFYLJ010000056.1:0-6968 GCA_041305465.1 Methanothrix sp. | reverse complement strand
ACTGGTCCATGAGCGCCGCAGCCTGGCTTATGTCCTGGGCCGCTGGCTCGCTCACCTTGGCAACCTGCGCCGCCCTCTCTCGAAAAGAGGCGCTGTGGCTCTCGTTATGCTCTATCCAGTGGTGCAAGAGGTGCTCTGCCTCGTGCCTGGTTAAATCGTGCCCTTTTATATCATGGCTATGCATAAAAAACGACCCCTAATAGTGCCTTTTGACCATGTAATCAGCTAGCTCCAGAAGCGTTGCTTTTGCCTTTGAATCGGGCAGAACTTGCAGGGCCTTCTTGCCCTGTGCCACCATCTCCTCCGCCCGGCTCCTGGCGTACTCTATCGATCCGCTCTTCTCCAGAAGGGAGATGGCCTCTTGAATCTGCTCAGCCGTGGCATCCTTCTTGCCGAAGACCGGCACAGGAACATTATTGGCAAAGGCATGAATCATAATCAGCGTCTTCTTGGCTTCAATCAGATCTCCGCCCTGTCGCTTTCCTGAGACCTTCTCGGGAGTGATGAGATCTATGACGTCATCTTGCAACTGAAAGCCCATGCCGGTCAGCCTGCCGAATTCGTCCAGCGCAGCAACCTCCTGTGGCGAGGCTCCCGCCAAGAGCGCCCCCATGCCGGCTGCGGCTCCGTAGAGAACGCCCGTCTTCTTCTCAATCATCTCCATATACTCAGACTCAGAGACGCGCTCCTTAGCCTCAAACTCCATGTCCAGCCACTGGCCTTCGCAAATGGCAGTGCAGGTACGAGAGAGCATATTCATGGCCCCCAAGATGAGATCCGGTTGGGCATTCGTCATGCCCAGAACCTGAAATGCTTTAGAGTAGAGCGTATCGCCGGCAAGGATGGCTCCTGACAGACCCCAGATCTTGTGCACGGCGGGACGCCCACGCCTTACATCGGCATTGTCCATGATGTCGTCATGAATGAGCGTGAAATTATGAATCAGCTCGATGGATACGGCTGCCGCGACTATTTCGGCAGCGTCGCCACCTGCAGCCTCACCTGCCAGCAGCAACATGGATGGACGTAGCCTCTTTCCTCCTGCATCCACCAGATGCCGGCCGGCTTCGTAGAGGGGACGCGGATGCACTATCGGCAAGAGCTCCTCTATGGCTCCCGTCACCAGATCAGCTCGCATCTGCAGCTCCCGGTCCAGCTCTCCAGCAATTGTCTTCGTCATTCTCGCTCTACCCCTAGATTTGCCTAATCTATTACAAGCTCCTGACCGTTTCTCACTAAATGGAAATTGGACCCCAGCGAGTATCCAGTCTCTTCAGCCATCATGAGATAGCTGCTGTGGCTGACCAGATTTCCGTGACTGGGTATGACATGCTCCGGCTGTATCATGCGCAAAAGCTCCCAGTGATCTTCCCGGCAGGCATGCCCGGAGACATGCACATTATCGTAAATCCTGCCCCCGCGCATCTTGAGCTTGGTGACAACTGTGTGCCGGTTGGACTCATTGAGCGGCTGAGGTATGATCCCTGCTGAAAAGATGACCTTGTCTCCAGACTCCACATTATAATCGGTCTCGCCATTGGCCACCCGACTTAAGATGGCTCCCGGCTCACCCTGATGTCCAGTCATGATGGGA
This sequence comes from Methanothrix sp., assembly GCA_041305465.1. GTDB lineage: Archaea > Halobacteriota > Methanosarcinia > Methanotrichales > Methanotrichaceae > Methanothrix. The sequence continues at coordinate 5,374 of JBFYLJ010000056.1, read as the reverse complement.
AGATACTTGTCTTTGCCTTCAGTCATGATCCGCTTCAGAGCTTTATCCACGGACTTGCGCCTGCCAAAGACGGTCACATCTCCCTGACCGGCATAGCCCGTTCTCATCGCAGTGCCCCAATACTTCTCCATGGAGCGGCCCAGAAGCACGGGCTTGCGCCCCATCTTATGAGCCGCCTCAATTATGGCCCTGATGCGGGCAATATGTGAAGAGAATGTAGTGACCATAATACCGGACTTCGACTCCTCTGTGCCGAGGAGCACATCCCAAACCAGATCCTTGGCAATCTTCTCAGAGGGCGTCTTTCCAGAGATGGAAGCATTGGTGGTCTCGGTGATGAGTGCCAGCACGCCCTGCTTTCCTAAGGCTCTTAGCCGAGCGAAGTCTGGCGGCTCGCCTAGAGTCGGAGACCGGTCGATCTTGAAATCATTCGCGTAAATTATGATGCCCTTAGGCGTATGAATAGCTGCGAAGACGCAGTCTACAATGCTATGCTGCACACGGATGAACTCGAGCTCAATGTCCTGCGTAACCTGAAATCTTTCCCCCGCTTTCATCACATGCAGGGGATTCTTCACCCCGAAGATCTTCTCAGACTTGATCTCCTGATTGATAAGGTCCGCGGTGAACGGCGAGGCAATGATAGGGGCATGATACTTGTGGGCCAGCTTGGAGATGGCCCCAATATGATCCAGGTGACCATGCGTACAGGCGATGGCCCTTACCGTTCCGTCAACGTTTTCCATTATGCTGTCGTCTGGAATGGCCCCCATGTTGATCAGGTCGGCTGCGTGCAGCGATTCCACATCTGTATCCTCGTGAATCTGCACCCGATCCAGCCGGATCCCCATATCCATTACCACGATATCTTTTCCGATCCGCAGCGCCGTCATATTGCGGCCAATTTCATTATAGCCGCCCACAGCGATTATTGAAATATCCTTCATTTTGCCAACTCTCTATAAACAGAAAATGCTCTCAAGTCGAAACCCCGTGCGTCCAGCCACTCCCTGGTCCTTCCTAGAACCACGAGAGGAACTTTTGCAAGCTGCGTTACTTCTTTGCAGCCGGTGAGAAACATTGTGATCCTCAGCGCACGGATATAAGCATTCATAGCCCTAACAACTGCTTCTTTATCTTTTGTGGCAGGCCTTAACAATGGAAGGGCAGCTCCCGCCAGGCTGGCGCCCAGAGCGAGGCTCTTGGCAGCATCAAGACCGCTTCGCACCCCACCAGAGGAGATGACAAAGGCCCCAGCCGCTTTGCACTCGACAACGCTAACAGGTGTTGGAATTCCCCAATTCTCAAATAGCCTTCCCATCATCTCCAGCTCCTCGTCCCCGACCTCTGCAGCTCGAAAAGACTCAACGCTGGCCCAGGATAGGCCTCCCACACCCGAAACATCAATCATCTTCACTCCCGCACCAACCAGATCCAAAGCCACCTCTCGCGATATGCCGGCACCTGTCTCCTTGACCATGATCGGCACCGATCCACTGGCAGCTGATTTTAAGATCTCCAGCACTCCGCCGGCATCTTTGTCTCCTTCCGGCTGAATGCTCTCCTGCAGGAAGTTTAGATGAACGGCAATGGCATCCGCATCTATCATCTCAGCCAGCCGCTCCAAGATCTCCGGTCCGCATCTCTTCAGTTGCACGGCTCCGATGTTGCCGATGATGGGAATGTCCGGCGCAGCATCCCTGACTGCTGAGAAGGTGTCTTCCAGTCTTCTGTCTTCTATTGCCGCTCTTTGTGAGCCCACCCCCAAAGCAATGCCAAGCTGCATAGACGCCTCTGCCAGACGAACATTGATCTGCTTAACCTCTGGATGGCCCCCTGTCATGGCACTGATCATAAAGGGTGCCTTTAACTTTTTTCCGAGGAATTCGCAGGAGGTATCGATGTCAGACTCGTCGATCTCCGGCAGAGCCTTATGCAAAAGCACCAGATCCTGAAAGGGGCACTCTTTTGCATCTACCGGCTTTTCCATACAGATTCTGATGTGGTCGAGCTTGCGGCTGGATGTGGTCAATTTCCTCCTCCTATCCTGGTTCCCACATATTCGCCTTTTAAGGCCCTGGCAATATTTCCTTTTATGCCTGCATTAAATATCATGGAGTCGATCCCCAAATCAGCCAGATCCAGGAGTTCCAGCAGCTTTCCTCTCATGCCGCCGGTAACATCTACTCCTTCGCTGCCTCCAATGGCGCTTTGCACCTCTGAAAGCTCTTTTCTCGTGATACTGGAGAGAGGCCTGCCGGAAAATAGGACCCCATCAACATTGCTTCCTATGGCAACTACATCAGCTTGCAGAGACTTGGCGATATAGGAGACCAATTGATCACCGGATACTATTGCAGCTCTGCCGGTGGCGTCCATTGCCACGTCACCATGTAGCACCGGCATGATGTCGTTCCTTAGCATATCTTCTATGGGCTGCATGAAAAAGCTGTCTATTCTGCCCCCCCGAAGGCTAAGGCAGGAGAGGGGATGAACCGGCAGGCAGTCGATACCAGCCAGGCTAAGTGCATCAACTACCATTTCGCAGAGCTGGGCCACACTGCTATGAGTTACCCTCAGTCCTTGCCTATTAAATTCATGTGGCAGACCATATTTTTTTGCAGGAATGTGTCCAAAGGAACCTGCTCCATGCACGAGCACAACATCTTGCGGATGGATGGCAATCTCCTCAGCCACGCGCGTGATCTCGCCATATCGCGGCGTAAGTTCCCTGCTCTTGTCGGTCAAAATGCTTCCCCCGATCTTAAGAACACGGGTCATGAATCACCCTCCAGTCGCACACCCTCACAGCCCGTCAGAACCTTGAACGGGGCACCTCTCGCTTGCCTTAGAGCAACCATAAGTGCATCAACACCTGCTTCCCCGGGCAGGGCAATCATGCAGCCCCCGCCTCCGGCTCCGGTGAGCTTGGCACCCAGCGCCCCACCAGCGCCATTCGCCGCGTAAACCAGTTCTTCCAGCTCTCTGGAGCTGACGCCCAAAGACGATAGCAGGCCGTGGTTGATGTTCATCATCCGGCCTAGCTCCGCTAGATTTTGCTCTCTGATGAGTGAGACGGCCTTCTCTGAAAGGGCCCCAATGGCTTGAAATATGGGATCGACCAGGTCAGGGTAGCATTTCTTCAGATTTTGCACCTTCTCGACCTCGGACTTTGTATCGTGAGGTATTTTTGTGTATCCTACTATAATTTTCAGCGGCGGAAGATCAAGTGGCCGAATATCCTGGGAGATTTGCAGATAACCCCCGTAGGTTGCCAATGCTGTGTCCATGGGGCTGCCCAGTCCCTGTTGAACCTTCTTTTCCAGCCGGTAGGATGTTTCTGCGATCTCCTTTCTGGATAGACAGTGGCCTTGGTGCTCGCTTACGGCTGCTACTGCTGCCACCACGATACAAGCCGATGACCCGAGCCCTGCTGCCAGCGGCAGGCTCGATTCAATGCAAACCTGGATATCCTTGGCATCGAATTCTTTTAACACGGCGCATATATACCTGGTAGCATATGCAGCCTGGGAGGACGTAAGCCGACCGGTTGTCGGATCGAAGGAGAAACCCTGTAAAGTGAGATCATCAGTCTTTATCAGAACGTTGCCCGGTAGGTCCAGCACTCTGACTCTTGCACGCAGATCTATAGCACCACCAAGAGCTTTAGCTCCAGAAACGACGGCATGCTCTCCAAAGAGGATTATCTTGCCGGGAGCCGAAGCCGTTGTCAATAAGGGGCCTCCTCAGGTAAAGGCAATCGCTGCGTATCCAACTACCTGGCTGTAGTCGCCGCTTACGTCTCCACTGGTGGCATAGGCAAGCAGTTGACCAGTTTTTGCGCCCAGGGCAGAGGTGGCCGCAATGGTTGCTGCTATCGGCCCATATCCGCAAGCTGTGGCTTCGTAGCGATATACTCTGTCGTAAAGCTTTGGAACGTCCATTTCTAAAATGGCTTCCAACAGCTTTGCGTCCACCTTTCGTGCAGTCTCTTGGGGTTCATAATGGGTAAAGTCACTGCTGGCAACGACTATGCAACTGCGTTTGAGCTTTTTGATGGCTGAAGAGAGCGCCTGCCCTACCTCTAACGCAGTATGTTCATCCTGTAACCCCATACAGATGGGAAGTATCTTGAATACTTGAAATCGCTTCTGAAGAAAAGGGATCTGAACCTCAATAGAGTGTTCATGCCGGTGAGCCGTCTCATCATAATCGATAATGCTGCCTGCAAGCAGATCTGCCAGCTCCAGATCAGGCTTCGACACTCCCAGGGGCGTTCTCCACGAGTCACGCGAGAGTGCCACTGGCGAGCCGAGGCCATGATGATTGGGCCCTATGATGACATAGGTTTCCGCTTTAGGCAGGCGAGAATATACTGCAGCAGCAACTTGTCCCGAATACATATATCCTGCATGCGGGACTACTGCACCCAGACACGAAATCTCTTTTTCGGGATGCAACATGCCGTCCAGCTGATGCTCTAGCTCCGCTCCGCTTCCCGGATAGAACTGACCTGCAACAGCCGGAAACCGCATGGATCAAAACTCCATCTCGAAGTCCGAGATAGTGTATTTGAATCGATCCTCTTCGCCCCGTTCGCGCAGGACCTGACGGGCCAAGAGCCAGTAGATAAGCGTTAGAGCTTTCCTGCCTTTGTTGTTGGTGGGTATGACCAGATCAACATTGGAGGTCATGTTGTTTGTATCGCAAAGAGCGATTACAGGTATACCTATATCGACAGCTTCGTTGACTGCCTGGGCATCGCCGCTGGGGTCAGTAGTTATGAGCGCGTCGGGCTCGATGAAGCCACGAAAGGCAGGATTTGTCAACGTATTGGGCACAAATCGACCCACCTTGGCATTGGAGCCTATGGCCTTGGCGAACATTGTGGCCGGTCTCTGGCCATATTGGCGCGCTGATACGACCAATATATTTGCCGGGTCGTATTTTGCCAGGAACTTGGCTGCCAGCCGGATGCGCTTGTCCGTGGATTGGACATCCAGCACGTAAAGCCCGTCGGTTCTCACCCTATAAATGTAGGGCATCATGTTATTCGTCTTCTGCTGAGTACCAATATGCACGCCGGCAGCCAAGTACTCGTCAATTGGTATGAGAGTCTCGTATTCTCCCGCTACCGTTATCACCTCATCTTCTACCAACTAATTCACCTACCTAATCGATCGCGTTTTACTGTGATGGGAATTACGCCCAGCTTCATCTCTTCAAGCGCTATTTCGAGAGGGTCGGTATTACCGGTATCGATCAACACTGGAGCGCCCATGAAAACTTGCAAAGCCCGTGCTCCTACAATGCGCGCACGTTCATATCTTGTATATTTCTCGCCCTTCAAATAGCCACCTCAAAAGGAAGAGTA
>JBFYLJ010000055.1:0-29976 GCA_041305465.1 Methanothrix sp. | reverse complement strand
GCTGGTCGGAGATGGATATCGCGCCAACGGTCCTGGATCTGCTCAATATCTCCGCCAACCTCTCCGGTGGTGGCCGGAGCATGCCAGTCGCAGAGAGCTACGAGCTGCGTGTCACTGGCGCGCCCGCGGGCCTCTCGCTCTGGCGCGATGGGGTGCATCTGGCCGACGCTGACGCGGCGGGAGACTGTTGCTTCCGGGGATTGGCGCGCGGGCAGTACAGCCTCAAGGCGGGCGGAAAGGAGTGGACCGTACTGGTGAACGGGGACGTGGCGATGGATCTGGCGGGAAAGGCTGCGCCGAAGAGTGATTGGAAGAGGATAATCGGGATCATACTGATCCTGGCCATAAACCTGGCAGGAATTGCCATCATTATGAGGATTTGGAAAAAGGGCGGCTAAAGGTGGCCAATATTGTCAAGCCTGATTAATGCCCATGATTGTGAAGAGGATAACGATTCAACAAAGGTCCGGTTTCACGCGAAGGCGCGAAGCCTCGAAGTTAGAGACGATCTTCTCACAGAAAAGTCCTTTCGGACAAAGATCTTGATCAGCCGTTCTTCCGAGATGAGGGGGAGCAAACATCTGCCAGCTCCACTTTCAGGATTTCGGCATTGGAGCGATCTGCCAGATCGTAATTCAGAACTTCCAAAACTAGCCCTATTGCTTCCTTTATGTTTGCCAAAGCATCCTCTTTCGTTTCTCCCTGACTTATGGCGCCCGGCAATTCAAGGCATCGAACCGTATAACCCCCCCTCGTCCTGTGGTTCGAGGAAAACTGTGTATTTCATAGTGATAATAGTTGATGGAAGTTATATTTATAACAGGATCACCCTGTGCCAGGAAATGGGCAGATGTGCTGCGATCCAATCCTCAAGAGCCTCTATAAAAATTCTCCGCGCATCTTCTACAGTGCAGCCTGTCGCCCATACACCATCTAATTCTGGAGCATCCACAAAATATGGTTCGTCGATATTATCGATGACTTTGTATTGCGCTTTCTCCAGAGCTGCCTGAATGTATTCCGCGAACATACCAATATCCTATTCGGGTTTCAAATATGAAATATGCGATTTAGATTAGATCTCATTAACTCAGCAGGGGGGCAGAGGCGAGCACACCGAGTGGGCATCGACTTGCGCTTGATTGGCGCGCCTGCGAGCCACAGGTTTTGATGCAGTGAAGTGCGGTTGGTCGCCTGCGCGAACGGCGGAGATTACAGCTTCACTGCTTCATTGCTTTTTTATAATAATACTCAGCACAATCTTGATCTAGCTTAATCTCTCCTTTTCTAGCATTAGGAGACTTTTTTTCCTCGATCAGAATTTCAATAGCATTTTTCTCTTCTAACAAGGGTTTTGAACGTTCTTGATCCAACTCAATTGCGTTGTTAAAGGCTTCGATAGCCTCTTCGTACCTGCCCAAATTTCCAAGCATGCACCCTTTGCCATGCCACGCATATACCAAGTTTGGATTCAGTTTGATAGCTTTATCATAATCCTTGAGAGCCTTTTCATAATACTTATCGCCCAAACCACTAAGTGCTTCGCCCCTGCCAAACCAGGCATCTGCAAATCTGGGATCTAGGCTAATGGCTCTATCATAAGCCTCTATTGCCTCATTATATCGTTGCATACTATAAAGTACTAAACCTTTGCCATCCCACATATATGCTATTTCAGGGTTGAGCCTTGTAGCTTCTATGCAGGCTTTGAGAGCCTCTTCGTGCTTACCTAAGCGGTTCAGCATAGTACCTTTGCCATCCCATGCATATGCGGAGTTAGGATTCAGGTTAATAGCGTTCTTGTAAGACACGAGGGCCATATCGTATTGTTCTAGCAAGCTTTGTACCTGGCCTTTGTTACTCCAAAAATCAGCTAGATAGGATGACGCTCTTGTCCTTAAGTCGTCGGCAATACCATAAACGCTGAATGCTTCTTCTTCCTTGCCCTGAGAAAAGAGATTGGTGCCCATCTGTTGAAAGGCATCTACGTAGTCGTTATATGAACTGATCGCCTTATCGTAGGCATTTAGCGCGTCTTCATATTTGTGCGCTCCCTGGCCCTGAAGAGCTGCACCGAGTGCATTCCAGGCAATTGCATAATTATATCTCGATTCTACTGCGTATTGAAGCATCATTTCCGACTCATAATAATTTTGCCTATAATAGTATTCTATTCCCAAATCATAGAATAATTTGATAATTCCGTCGTTGCCCGGATCAATGCGATTTGCTTCAAGACAATTATCTCTGGAAAGTTGAAGATATTCCATCTCATTTGTTTCAGCATATTTTTTGTAAGAATCCAATGCTTCGGTATAATATCTGAATCCAATCATTGTCTTAGTGAAAATGTGCTCTCGGAAAAGATGATATGCAATTTCATATGAGAGGCTTTTAACAAGATCTGAAATTAAATAGTTCTCTTTGTCGCTTTCTGCCTTTTTATCGAAATCCATGGTCTCATTTGCTTTCACATTGGTTTTTTTCTGAACCACCCAAGAACCGGCTGGATTTCCGGATAAGCAAGCTATTAATTTCATATGCGATCCGTTTTTTTCCAAAGATCCGGTAATTTTTTTACCACTGCCACAAAATATATATTTAACTGTTGACATCAATTCTCCGATAGAAACAGAGGCATTACCTATACCAACGGTACCTAGTTGGGGGATAGAGGTTTTTTCGTCGCTTATCGAAATTTCTGGTATTATCACCTTGTCTCTTGAACTCCCCTTAGAACCAATAGTACTCGATTGGTTTTTTATAGATTGCTCTCGATTGTTTAATTCAGATATAAGCATAATTGAAATTGATTTACCATTATATTTATCATCACTATTTGCGACTTCAAACGGAAATACCAACATGGCCTCATCTTTTTTTATCCAAACCACCAATTTAAAAAGCAAAAATGTAATTAAAATAGTGAAGACGAATTGAAGAATTATTGCTAAAAGATCATTAAATGTATCAAAAATAGCTTTAATTGAAGTTATTAGACTAATGCCATTGTCATTTGCGTATGGCAAATTATCAGTTGAAATTGCGCTAAATTGAAGAGAAAAAAAAACAATTATCACAAGAATAAGCGTTGGAATATTATTAATACCCATATTTATCTATCAAATCAGATTAGCTACAAAAAAGTTTCGGTGACTCATTATTATCTTATTATTTAGTTTGATCTTTAAATAAATGAATAAATGCAATATGAACTTAACTCATACTACACAAAATTTCGATAATTCAAAACGCGATAAATTATGATCATTGATAAAAATCTCTACCACCAGGAATTGCTTGCAATTTAAAAAATAATAAAAATTCTTAGGATTATTCGGTCACAGGCGCGCCCGGGCCCCTAGAGATGTGGCGCGATGGGGCGTTGCTGGCCAACTCCGTTGCAGCGTGGGACTGTTGCTTCCGGGGATTGGCGCGCGGGCAGTACAGCCTCAAGGCGGGCGAAAAGGAGTGGGCTGTGCTTGTGAACGGGGACGTGGCGATGGATCTGGCGGGAAAGGCTGCCCTCAGAGTGATTGGAAGAGGATAATTGGGATCGTGCTCATCCTGGCCATAAACCTGGCCGGGATCGCACTAATCCTCAGGATTTGGAAAGGACGGGTCTAAAGACCCCAAATCCCATCAGGCCACAGAAAGGCTCTTGAAACATTATGGTGGGTTGCACACTTTGCACGGCACGTACCCCTGGTCTTGAGCATCTTGAGAGCTGTTGAACTTGATCAGGTTTTCAGGACTTATTTGCTTGGACCACTGGCAGCAAGAATAGTGATATTTTCGGGATGATGTACTGCCGACAAGCGAATCATCCGAACACGACTCAGAAATATTTTTGCATGGAGTGCCTTTTATGCGAGCGGTTGACGGGTAGGTCCCATTCCACCAGTTGTACGGATCAAATTCATTATTGCAGAAATCCCAAATGCAGGCATGGCCGGATTCAACCAGCATCCTGTTGAAGTTCACCCACGTGCCATCCTGCTCTTGAAAATAAACAACAGCCACCCAACGGCAATACTGATCTTTTCCGGTCACATCATCTAGGTCCAGAGAGACGAATCTGCCACTCAATACCTGTGACGTATAATTCCTCGAATCCATGCCTTCTGGAGTGTTCCTTTCAGGAGAGTCAACATCAGCTAGACGAACTGTGATATCACCTATCCTGCTATTGCAGCCTTGGATCTGGACAGAGATAGTATCTCCATCCGTAGCAGTCTCATTGGGCACATTGCCATAAGCTTCTCCAGGCGCTGCTAGAACCATTGGCGGCAGCAATAACGCAAGCAGAATCGAGATAAGAATTATATCATTTCTCATTGGAAGTTTTTCCATTTCTCTAGATCCGTTTGCCTTTCACATGAAAAACATTTTGCCGTTGCGATGTGAGTGGATAATGTGCCCGTGTGAACGGCTAACCGTCTCTTTGCGGCTTCGCGTGAAACCGGACCTGGGTTGAATCTGACTCGAAGCCGCGAAGTCAAGACATTGGTTCATTTCAGCTAGAAGTTTTAAAAAATTTATGGCTTTTCGCTATCCATGTGGGTAACGTCGCGATTCGATTCCAACTTATCCCTTTTTTCTCTGTGCCTCCGTGTCTCTGTGGTTAGAATCCCGTAGCATTCGGTTTAATATGGCTGGCATCTTCACCGAACCACTGAGGCGCAGAGATAATGAGACCACTGCATCACACATATGAAAGAGCGAGGAACCAAATCTATCTTGCCTCTTTTTGATTCCTCAGTTGGATCATCGTCCCCACAATTTCGTCATGTTCAGAACAATTGACGGCGAAATTCAACCGGTCAGGATAAATGGAGAATAGGACCTGCGGGATGTGGGCGTTGCAATCATCCAATGCCATCTGCAGTTCACGATACTCTCGATTGCTGATCAGGAGCTGATCGCGATAGGCTTCCTCCTGTTCGAGCGTCTCCAGCGGGCTCTTCTCATCAATCATGCTATCTACAACCAGATCGCACTGCCACTCTAAAACAAGAGCCCGGTTCTCCCAGTAGTATGTATCCGGCGGGATCAAATCCTGCAGTATCTTCAGATCCTCCAGGGGCACAAGCCACTGCATCGCCAAAACTTCCTCCGGCAAATCCCCTTCAATGCTTACCAGCGAAGAGACGGGGCCCGATGTCAGGTTCAGGTCGCCCATGTCAAACGATATCTTAACCGGCGATTTCCTCATGGCTTTGATGGCAAAATAGAGCCGGCCGGGATTGAGTATCTCATCAGCCTTATCACAAATCATATCGTCTTCCATGGCTCCCTATTTGTTGCAACTGATATATGCCTGTGGCGCACCGGAGCAGGACTGCGTAAAGAGCTGCCTGCTCTTCGAGCCGGGCCTTTGCTCTCTTCCCTTCTCTCTTCGCTTTTATGGGTCTACTGATTTGATCCTGTCGCAAAGATTGCATTTTCACCCGTACTCTTTAGAAAAATTTATATTACTGAAGTGTGATCAGTACTAAAAATACTAAATTGTGAAAAGGTAGATCTGGAGAAATAAAGATGAATAACCGAATATTTACCGGGGCGCTAATCTCCCTCGCCGTCCTGTTTCTGGGGGCGGCACTGGCGGCAGGCGCAGCAGAGAGCGGTATCGCCATAACCAACGCCAATTTTGCGGCTACGAGCCCTGAGAAAGAGAACCTGAATGATGAATGGGTAGAGATATCCAATCTTGGGACCGAAGATGTAAGCCTCGCCGGCTGGATGCTGGAGGACGCACAGAATCACACCTACAAGTTCCCGGATTTCAGCCTGAAGGCTGGCGGCATCGCCAAGATTCGCACGGGAACGGGAAATGATACATCTGAGGATCTCTTCTGGAACCGCAGCTCTTCCATATGGAACAATGATGGCGATGTAGCTACTCTAAAGGATCCATCAGGCAATATCGTTTCCCTCTATCCTGAGGAGGAAAAAGCAGCTTAGATCTTCTTTCTTTTTTCCATAAAATTTTTTGCGGGATCATTACATCCCTAATTCTTAAATCTCCTTTTCGACTTTCTCGACAATAGCTGATATCTTCAAAATGAAATCGCTGCATTTTGTCCGTATTGGCCGGTGAGCGCAAGTGAGAAATGCCATTTCAGCCCTACTATTGTTCGGTGTAATACGATGAATCTTGAAGAGATGTCGCAAGTATTGAAGTCCTCCTTAGGAATTCGCGATAATATCGTTGGCGTAAAACTGTTTAAAAACGAAGCGGAAATTCCCAAGGGTCTCGAGATCGCGGACAAGCCCATCCATTACTGCGGCATGATCCTGAAGGCGAGGAAGGAGGGAAAGAGCTTCCTTGCCCATGGCGACGATCACGCATGCAAAGGCGGTGCCTCGGGCCTGGGGATGATGCAGTGCCCGGAGAACATTGCTTCCGGAACTCTGTACTTCGACAAGCTGCATAAATGCGAGACTAAAGATGTGGGCAGCAGCATCGCCGCCAATATGCCGCGCCTTCTTCCCGGCAGCACAATTGCCACCTACGTATCTCCCCTGGACAAGATGGCCATGAACCCGGATGTGGTGATATTTATCGGCACTCCGCTTAACGCCCGGCGAATAGTGCAGGCGGTCATGTTCAAAGAGGGTGGCAGGTCTACATTCACCACCGCAGGGATTCAGTCCCTCTGTGTGGATGCTACTGCCTCGCCCTACCTCAAAGGAGAGGTGAACGTTTCTTTTGGTTGCGATGGATCGGCGAGAAACTCCGGCCTGGAGGACGAGGCTATCGTGGTGGGCATTCCCTTCGCGATGATGGACGACATCTGCACCGTCCTCAAGACGCATTACGAGGGCTGGGATAAGTTCATGAGAAGCTGAGGTGAAAACCGATCATGTTTGAAAGAATCTTGATCGCAACCGACGGCTCCAAGCATAGCGATCGGGCCGCTGAAGCGGGAATAGAAATTGCCAAGCTCTACGGTTCAGCCGTAACAGCTCTTTTTGTGGTGGATATCGGCAAGGAGTATGGTCCTTTGGGGGATCTGGTCTCAAAGGTTGCCGATGACCTCATCGCCGGCATAAGACGCAATCTGCAAGACCAGGGTGAAAAGGCCACAAAAAGGGTAGAAGAGGTCGCAGAGAAGGCCGGAATTGCCGTGACCAGAAGGATCGTGGAGGGCTATCCTGCCGAGGACATCATTCGCATCGCCACAGAAGGCGATATGAACCTGATAGTGATGGGCGGAATCGGAGCCACTGGCCTGGAAGGCTTCCTCCTGGGCAGCGTGGCCGATAAGGTGGTCAGAAGCTCCAGTGTTCCCGTGCTTGTCGTGAGAAAGGATTAAGGCTTAACCGTCAGGAGGGCCTGGCTTGCAGGCTCCACTTGATGAGCAATCCCTCGTCCAGCCGCTGCACACTGCTCAGGGTCAGCCTGGGAAAATGATCCTTGAATCCCTGCCCGTCCGCCAGGGTGGGTGCATTCTCTCCACCGATGATCATCGCTCCCATGTAGACATAGAGCTCATCCACCAGGCCGAGGTTGATGAGCGACCAGTTGAGCGTAGCTCCTCCTTCTACCATGATACGCTTGACCCCCCGATCGAAAAGCTGAGAGAATAGCTGTGTTAGATCGACCCTCTCTTTTCCGCATACTATTATCTCGGACTTGGTTTTGGAGAGACCATCCAGTCGTTCCTGCGGTGCGCAGTCGGTAACAGCCACGATGCATCCCGGTCCTAATACCCTGGCAAAAGGAGGCGTTCTTGCCCGGCTATCGGCAATAATGCGAAGCGGGTCCTCCTTCAGGCCTTTCATCTGTCTGGCCTGGCGAGAGCTTTGCGACTTCACCCTCAGGCTGGGATCGTCTGCCAGCACCGTTCCCACCCCTACCATGACGGCGTCGCTCTCCGCCCGAAGAAGATCGACCCTGGCCTTGTCTGCCTGGCCGGAGATTCTAACCTGGCTATGCTCAAAGGAGCTGATCTTGCCGTCTGCGCTCATGGCACTATTAATGAATACGAAGGGCCTGGTCATACTCTCGCCACCTCTTATCTTGTGCGCCTTGGCAAGAGTCTTGCAAAGAGGAGCTAAATAGCTTGCCGCTCCATTTTCGGAATATGCCAAAAGCACGCGAGATACTGCTGCAAGGAACCATAATCTATGGCGATGATTTTACACCACAAGACGGCTATATCAGCATCCAGGACGGTATTATCCGGGAGTTTGGCTCGGAGCATGTAGATGCTGACTATGAGGGCATTGTCTGCCCGCGCTTTGTGAATGCGCACGTCCACGTGGGAGACTCCGCCTTCAAGGACCCTCCCTTTTTGCCGCTTTCAAAGCTGGTCGGTCCAGGCGGATTGAAGGCACAAAAGCTGGCCCAAATGCCGCGTGCCGTTCTGCTGGAAGGCATGAGAAGAAGCCTGCAACTGATGGCTGCGTCTGGTACTTGTGCTTTTGCTGATTTTAGGGAAGGCGGGGCAGAGGGTGTGAGCATGCTGGAAGAGGCCGTGCTCGGCCTGCCTCTAGTCGCCAGAATCCTGGGGCGGCCAGGCCCTGGCCAGATAAGTTGCCCGGATAATTGCTGGGGCCTGGGAATAAGCAGCACTCGGGACCAGGGTCCTGATCAAATTCAAACGGCAGTGGCGGCAGCCAGAATGGGTGGCCTGGCGGTGGGCGTGCACGCCGGTGAAGCCGGTAATGATGATATTAGCGCAGCTATTTCCCTTCATCCGGATTTCCTGGTGCATATGAACCGGGCAAAAGAGGCGGATCTGAGGGATGCGGCCCGCTCCGGCATTCCAGTCGTCGTCTGTCCCAGGTCTAATCTGGTTACCGGCGTGGGTCTGCCCAATGTGAAAAGAATGTTAGAGCTGGGCATCACTATTGCCGTGGGAACGGATAACGTTATGCTCAACTCGCCGGACATCTTTGAGGAGATGCATTTTATCAGTAAAGCTCTGCTGCATGACGATAGACAGGTATTTAAGATGTGCACACTAAATGGTGCTAAAATGACTGGGCTTGATCAGAGGCTGGGGTCCATTCGAGAAGGAAAAGAGGCAAGAGTAATGGTTGTCGATAAAAAATCAGATAATATGTGGGGATCAATGGCGCCTATTTCCAGCATTGTGAGAAGGGCCCGACAATCTGACATAATAGCATTCTTTTAGGGGTTAATCATGTTTGAGAAGATTCTAGTTGCAACCGACGGATCAGAGCACGGATTAAGAGCTGCCAAAGTGGCATTGGAGCTGGGAAAGATATCTGGTGGAAAGGTTACTGCAATCTACGTAGCTGATACCAATCGGACGAGCCATCTGCCGGATGATATGCTGCTATTCAGCATTCGGGAGCTCCTGCTCAAGGAAGGAAAAGAGGCTTTGAAACACGTGGAAACGCTGGCTAAGCAAATGGGCGTTGCCTCTGAGAGCGTTGTGGTTGAGGGCAATCCCGGTAGCGAGATCGTAAGCTATGCGCAGTCGGCTGGCATGGATATTATCATCATGGGCGCGGTGGGGCGTACCGGTCTTGATAAGTTCCTGCTGGGCAGTGTTGCCGAAAAGGTGGTAAGAAGCTCCAAGATTCCAGTTCTGACCATTCCGAGGGAGCAGACTTGAGCATTCTCGTCAGGGACGTAATGGTCCGGGATGTGGCTTCTGTCTCCATCCCCGGAAGCAGGGATGATGTCTTGAAGACGCTGCAGGACCACAAGGTCTCCGGCGTTCCTGTATTAAAGAAGGGCGAAGTGGTGGGCATGATAACCAGGACCGACCTGCTCTGCAATCGCGAAGAGGACCAGACGGCTCTACTCATGTCTCGTGATCCTGTCGTGATAAGTCCGGACAAGAGCATAGTGGAGGCTTGCAGGCTGCTGATCAGGCACGATATCCGGCGACTTCCTGTAGTTGAAGGCAAAGAGCTGGTGGGCATCATTACCGTTGCCGATATCGTTCGAGTGGCTGACGACCTGGGAATAAAAGAGAGCATCGAGCCCTATTTAGAGAAGGAGACCGTGGTTCTCTGGAGCGAGATGCCCCTGGCAGTAGCCGGTTCGATTATGGAGTTTGCCGCAGTAGAGGCCTGCCCTGTCATCGATAGCAATCTCAAGCTGGTGGGCATGATATCGGACCGCGATCTCATCAAGACCAGTGTTATCGAGGATACTGTTGAGAAGACGGATATGTCCGCCAATGACGGAGAGGACACCTGGATGTGGGATCGTGTCATGCAGAGCATCAGCAAGTATTATACGGTTTCGCGGATCAAGCTGAAAAATATTCTTGTCTCCGAGGCTATGGTGCCGCCGATCACTGCTTACAAAAAGGATGAAGTAGGCAAATGCGCTGCCATAATGCACAAAAATCGAATCGATCAGATGCCTGTGGTCACGTCCAGCGGAAAGCTGATGGGGATGCTCAGAGACAAAGACATCCTGATGGCGCTGGTGGATTACAGCCAACGGGCAACAGTGTGATCTGTTTCTTTTTTCCGCTTCAGCTGATAGCGGTGGTTTTCCAGCCACGGAGAAGCGAGGGACGATTTCAGCCGCCATAGCCCTTAAAAAATGGAAGTAGAATGCCGATATATAATTCGGCCGTCGGCAGGATATATAAAAAATTACACACGTATAAACTGCTGTTTCCAGCGCCAATTTTTCTCCGGATCAACGCCCCATCTAATCATGTAGTCCCTTACAGAAATCGGTGGTTCGCCTTGTGCAGAAACCCACCCGCTTGGTGTCTTTCCAATCGGCTGTCTTTGTACAGAATCTTTCCAAGGCACACACTTAAACTCATTATCTAATTCTCCGGGGGTGATCGATCCATCACCAAGTGAGATGTATCCACAATTAGCGCATATAAGTGCGATTTTCTTTTTGCCCTTTGCTATCTGTTCTAGTATCTTTTCGCGTGATACTTCATTTGTAGCACCACAAGAGGTAAAGGTGCATTTCCATTTATACTTTTCAGTTACCATGGCAGCCCTCCTGAAGACGTTACAGTTTTATGTTTCTTATAAGTCTATTGGTATATAAGATCTATTGTTTAAGCCCATAGAACATAAAAAATTAAAATTTAGTTTAAAAAATATGATAATCAGACTGCAAATCTCCCCAGTTTGATTGGAGTGACACGTGTCGCCTCTAAGGGCAACTCTTGCGCCCCCTGTTTTGGCCGCACTCTAAACGCGAAAATCTTGTCTGATTTCGATTCATTAAATGCTGCGGTATTCATCAACTCCAAGCCCCGCTCCGGGCTTCCGAGTTCGATGCTACCGGTAGCGTTTTCTCCCTCAACAAATCCTATATCGTTGGCAGGATCTATGATCTTATCCGGTGCAACATTCGCGTTCTTAATTGCCTCTAAATCATTTCTCAGTTTCTCTTGCGTCTTTGTTTCATTAAGATCAGGGTCCCCTGATTCTGCATTAGGTTTTAAATCCACATCAATTTCTTCTAATTCAGATAACAGATGACGTGCATCGTCTTGGGCTGTTTTAGTGTCCTTATATGCAGACCTTAATGAAAATTGGCCTTCAACATGCGTGGTAGCAAGATCACTGTCTAAGTTAATACCCGGGACATCCTTATCGTTTTGGATATTTTTGAGGGACTCGTCCATTTTCCCATTTGCAACCATATTGAAATATGATGCGACACCAGATGCGTCATCAATTTTTATTAGGTTATTTGCTGCAATTTTGCCTCCTGAAAATGATATGCCATGATTTATCCCATAGGCACCCATGTTCATTGAATAGCTATTAGGTTCACTTTGATTTGGCGAACTGTCATTAGCATCATTGATATATTTGGAGGAGAGCCTGGAGAAACCATAATCCGACTCGAGATTTCTCACATAGATCTGTATTCCGGATCCTTTCGCGGAGTCTTGAGCCAACTCATCATTTGTCTTGGCGTCTAATCTTCCTGATATCACTATCTCTTCATTGTATACAAATGCAATAGAGCAAGATGATAATAGAACAAATCCAATTATGAGCCAAATTACAGACTGCATATTCCCTCACCTTGCATAATACTTGATTGATTGCTATTAGAGACTTTCCATGTAATTGTTGTTATGTGGTCCTAAAAGCTTCTTAGTGTTGTGATTACCTCTACCATTATATGCTTCTTCTGCATTTTTCATTGGTTTGATCGAAATCTCTAGTCGATTGTATTAAGTCTGGGAGGTGTTTACATCCGCAAAGTACAGTCTGCAGGCCGATAAATCTTTAGCATTATCTCATCTTCCAAAAGGCAATTAAACTTGTACGCCCTTTTGCCGTCGCATGTCCCGCTTTATCGTGGTCCTCGGCACCACCTCCCATTCCGGCAAAAGCACTCTTGTCGCTGCCCTCTGCCGCCTGCTCTCTGATCGCGGCTTAAAGGTCGCGCCCTTCAAATCCCAGAATATGAGCCTTAACTCCTGGGTCACCCAAAACGGTTCGGAGATAGGCATCGCCCAGGCGGTGCAGGCTTGGGCTGCTAGGGTGGAGCCAACAGAGTTCATGAATCCCATCCTCCTCAAGCCCAAGGGCGACCGCACCTCTCAGGTCATTGTTCTGGGCAGGCCGGTGGCCGACAAATCGGCAGAGGAGTACTATCGAGAGATCGATGATCTCAAGGTGGCAGTGGACCGATCTCTAGAGGAGCTGGAGAAGGACTACGACTACATAGTAGTAGAAGGCGCGGGCGGAGCGGCAGAGATCAACCTCTTCGATAGGGACCTCGCCAATATCTACGTGGCCCGCCGCCTGAATGCTCCTATAATCCTGGTAGGAGATATCGAGCGGGGCGGCGTCTTTGCCAGCCTCTTCGGCACGGTGCAGCTCTTGCCTGAGGACATCCGGCCACTCGTAAGGGGCCTGGTGATCAACAAGTTCCGGGGCGATCCTGCCATTTTGGGCAGCGGCCTCGCGAAGCTGGAAGAGATCACCGGAGTGCCCGTGTTGGGCGTCATGCCTTATCTCGATCTGGATATCCCCTCCGAGGACTCGGTCTCTTTAGGTGACAAGAAGTCCCGGTCGTCGGCAGACGCGGTCGAGATTGCCGTGATCAGGCTGCCGCGCATCAGCAATTTCACTGACTTCGAACCCCTGGAACGACAGGCGCACGTTCGGTATGTGAGCCTCTCCGAGCCCCTGGGCCATCCGGATGCGATAATCATTCCTGGAACCAAGAACACTGTCTCAGATCTGCGAGAGATGCAGGAAAAGGGCATGGCCGATCAGATAAGAGCCCGCGCGGGGACGCCCGTCTTGGGCATCTGCGGAGGCTACCAGATGCTGGGGCAGGAGATCATCGACTGCGGTGTCGAGGACACCGTAGGAACTATCCCTGGCCTGGGTCTGCTGGACGCAGTGACCCGCTTTGACCTCTATGAGAAGAGGACGGTGCAGGTGAAAAAGACTGTCACGGGTGGCGGTCCCATCCTGGAGCCGATCCGCGGCCAAATCGTCACAGGCTACGAGATTCACATGGGTGTGACCAGCCCCAAGGGCCAGAAGGCCTTCGGTGACGACGGCGCTGTATCTGAGAGTGGAATGGTGATCGGCACTTACCTTCATGGCCTCTTCGAGAATGAAAACTTCCGCAATGCTTTTCTCGATTTTCTCTGCAACCGCAAAGGTCTCGGCCAGAAAATGAGATACCCCAACAAGGCAAAAATAGGGGCGAGGGCAGCGAAGGGAGATGGCTTTGAGGATCTGGCCGATGCCGTAGTGGCAAACTTGGATATGGCCAAGATCTGGCAGATGATCGATTTAAATCTGCCTTGACAATATCTTTTATTAGCTTAGGGCTTCTCATTAAGCCTGATGAAACTGGGCGTGCTCTTCTCAGGCGGCAAGGACTCCGTCTTTGCCTGCTGCCGGGCTATGGAAAAAAATGAGGTAGCATGCCTGATAACTCTCGTCTCAGATAACCCAGACAGCTACATGTTCCATACGCCCAACATTGCTCGCACAGACCTGCAAGCTAAGGCCATGGGCATTCCTCTGCTCACCTGGCCAACGCACGGCATCAAAGAAGAAGAGCTTATGGACCTGGCGGCGGCAATTGATGCCGCCCGCGAGAGATACGGTATCCAGGGAATAGTCACCGGTGCCATCGAGTCCGTCTACCAGGCGGCGCGCGTGCAAAGGATCTGCCAGAGCCAGAATATATGGTGCTATAATCCCCTCTGGCAGACAAATCAGATCGATTACCTACGACAGCTTTTAAAGGAAGACTTTTCCATCATCATCTCCGGTGTCTATGCCTATCCTTTTGATGCTTCCTGGTTGGGCGCAAAGTTGACGGAGGAGCGCATACAGATGCTCGAGCAGCTCGAGAAAAAATACAGAATAAATCCTTCTGGTGAGGGTGGAGAGCTGGAGACCTTTGTCATCGACGCCCCATTCTTCCATAAGAGAATCGAGATAATGAAAGCATCCAAGAGCTATGCCAACTATCGGGGACAGTTTATAATTGAAGAGATGCGACTGGCGGAGAAGCCAACAAGGTTAATGAGTCGTGAAAGTCCAGAAATAAGGCGCGAGAATCCCGGCGGCGTCGGACAAAAAACCGGTAAAATGGTGCATAGTAGGGGATGCATACTCCTGGTTGATCTGTGCTTCGAAAAAGACTCGCTATCTCACTACGAATTTGTCCACCCCATTAGAGATACGCTGCAACAGGCAGGATTTTTCTGCGATATTCTGCATTATACCATGGTCAACGCGCAGGCACTTGCCAACTACGACAAAATTATCCTCTGCGGAACAGCTCTGCTCGATAATGAGTATGCTGGGCATTTGCTTCTTTTTTCCTGGATAAAATATTTTAAAAAGCCTATTTTGGGCATCTGTGCCGGTATGCAGGTAATCGGCGGCGTCTACGGAGGGTCTATCGTAAAAAATCAGGCTATCGGCCTGGAAGAGATCGAGATCGTCAGGACGTCTTCGCTGCTGGGCGAGCCGCGGCGGATAGAAGGCTATCACCTTCATAACTATGCGGTGACACTGCCGCAGGGATTGTCGCTTCTGGCCGGAAGAATTGATGCAGCCCTGGCTTTCCAGCGAGACACAGATCCCACTTATGGTATCATATTTCATCCTGAAGTGCGAAACAGATGGATCTTGGAGCGTTTTGCCGCTCTCTAGAATAGCCGGAAACTCATTTCCTTCGAAACCGATTTATGTAATGAATTATCACAATTAACGCGTTATGCAAGACTACTCCCTCAATCAATTCTTGGCATTAGCTAAGACACCGCCACTGGACATCGAGATATGCGATGTAACCCTTCGCGACGGTGAGCAAATGCCGGGTGTAGTCTTTCGCGCCGATGAAAAGCTGGATATTGCCCTGCGGCTGGATGAGATCGGCGTCGAGGTCATAGAAGCTGGTTTTCCTGTCGTATCCGCGGCAGAGATGAATGCCGTAAAAGAGGTCTGCCATCTGGGACTTGAGGCCAAGATTTCAGCTCTCTGCCGGTCCGTCAAGAAGGATGTCGATGCAGCCATCGAATGCGGCGCCGATATGGTCAGCGTCTTCATCGCTACCTCCGACCTTCATCTCAAGTATAAATTGCACATGAGCTGCCCTGAGGCGATTTCGTGCGCACTGCAGACGGTGGAGTATGCCAAAGATCATGGCCTGATTGTGCGCTTCTCTGCTGAAGATGCTACGCGCACCGATTTTGAGATTCTAAAGAAGCTTTATCGGAAGGCAGAGGATTATCATGCCGACTATATCAGCGTCGCCGATACAGTGGGGATTATGAATCCGCGCACAACATATTACATGATTAGCGAGCTAAAAAAAGTTGTCAATATCCCCATCTGCATGCATTGCCACGACGACCTGGGAATGGCTCTGGCCAATACCCTGGCGGGAGCGGAAGCAGGGGCAAAGCAGCTGCATACAACGGTAAACGGCATTGGAGAGCGCAGCGGCAACACGCCCTTAGAAGAGTTGCTGGTGGCCTTAAGGCTGCATTACGACCTCAAATCTTACGATCTCACCAAGGTAAAAGACCTCTCTAAGCTGGTAGAGACCTATTCGGAAGTTCCTGTGGCCAAGAATAAAGCCGTAGTAGGCAGCAATTCTTTTGCTCATGAATCTGGTATTCATGTCGCGGCTGTTCTGGAAGAGCCCAGGACCTATGAGCTCTACTCGCCGGAAATGGTGGGCGCTGCTCGGCATATCATCATAGGCAAGCACACCGGAGCCAAGGCTCTAAAATACATCACTCAGAGAATGGGCTACTACTTAAAAGATAAGGAGCTTGGAGATCTATCGGAACGGGTGAAGATGTGCAGCGAGTTCAAGCATCCCATAAACTGCGAGGAGCTGCGCAAGCTGATATTGAACATGGAGAATATTGAAGTTATTTATCCAGGACCTTAACGAAGAGTATATCTTAGCCTATGCAAATCCTGAGCTATCAAGGTGTTGCGTTGAGGTATATTCGTGAAAGCTCTCATACTATCCGGTGGGTCTGGAACCAGGCTTCGTCCTCTTACTTATTCTCAGCAAAAACAGCTCATTCCGGTGGCCAATAAGCCTGTACTCTTCTACGCCATTGAAGATGTTATCGAAGCTGGTGCCAATGAGATCGGCATAATCTTGGGCCCGAATAAGGATCAAGTGATAGATACGGTGCGAGCCAGACCCTGGGATGTTCCAATAAAGTTCATCTACCAGGGGGAGCCTAGGGGTCTTGCCCATACCATATTGGTCGCAGAAAATTTTTTGGATGACGATTTTGTCATGTATCTGGGAGATAATATCCTCCGAGACGGCATAGTGCGACATAAAGAGCGGTTCAATAGCCTCAAGAGCGATGCCAGCGTGCTTCTTACCCAGGTTAATGATCCTCAGCGCTTTGGAGTTGCCGACTTGAATCCTGATGGAAGCATTAGACGTCTGGTGGAAAAGCCAAAAGTCCCTCCCTCCAATTATGCGTTGGTAGGCGTTTACTTCTTTAGGCCTTTGATAATCGATGCCTGTAAATCCATCAAGCCCTCCTGGAGAAATGAACTGGAGATCACCGATGCCATTCAATGGCTCATCGAGAACGGTCACAAAGTCGATGCCTCTTTTGTGGAAGGGTGGTGGAAGGATACCGGAAAGCCTGAGGATATCTTTGAGGCCAACCGCCTCATCTTGGATGATATCTCAACTAAAAATGAGGGCCAGATTGAGGATTCAAGGGTCATGGGCAGGGTCATAATTGAAAAAGAGACAAGGATCGAGAGGTCGGTGATAAAGGGACCCTGCATAATCGGAAAAGGTAGCGTCATCTCCGATTCTTATATCGGTCCGTATACCTCCGTGGGATATGGATGCAGAATCTGTGGAACGGAGATAGAGGATACCATAATTATGGATGATAGCCAGATAGTCAATGCGGGTAAGATCGTAGAGAGTCTCATTGGCCGAAATGTCTGCATCCAAGAAGGCGTCGCCCTGCCCAAGGGAAACAGGCTCATTGTCGGCGACAATTCCGAGATATCGCTGTGATTTAAATGAAGCTTCTTGTTACGGGCGGTCTTGGGTTCATAGGAAGCAACTTCATAAGGTTGATGTTGCATGAACACGATGACTGCCGAATAATAAATGTTGATGACTTGCGGTACGGCTCCAACCAGAATAATCTGTTGAACTTTAAGAGTAATGACAGATACACCTTCTGGAAGGGGGACATAGCAGATAAGGAATTTATCACCGGTTTAATCAAGAATGTAGATGCTGTAGTCAGCTTTGCCGCAGAGACTCATGTGGATAGATCGATTGCGAAACCCGACTCTTTTCTGCACAGTAATGTTCTGGGTGTATTTAATCTCCTGGAGGCTATAAGACTTCATAATTCTACAGCCAGGTTTGTGCAAATATCCACCGACGAAGTTTATGGGGACATAATGGACGGCTCTTTTTCAGAAGAGAGCACCCTTCGACCTTCATCGCCCTATTCCGCCAGCAAAGCGGCGGGAGACGTCTTTGTGCAGGCCTATGCACGAACCTATGGTCTGCAGGCCATGATAACCAGATGCACCAACAATTATGGCCCTTATCAGTTCCCGGAAAAGCTGATCCCCAAGACCATCCTGCGAGCCAGAAATGGCCTGAAGATTCCGATATATGGAACAGGCCAGAATGTGAGGGACTGGATCTACGTAATCGACCACTGCCATGCAGTGGAGCAGGTCCTCATGAAGGGCTCAAAGGGCGAGATCTACAACATCTCAGCGGCTGAGGAGAAGACCAATCTGCAGGTTGCAGGGACCATCCTGCAAATGCTCGGCAAGAACGTTGATCAGATCGAGTTTGTGGAAGATCGGCCAGGCCATGATGCCAGATACAGCCTGGACTCCACAAAGATCAGAAACGAACTGGGCTGGCGTCCTCAGGAGAATTTTGCCAATGGAATTCGAAAGACTGTGAATTGGTATCTACAGAATGATGCATGGTGGAGGCCTCTTATGGATGATAAGGTACTCAGTCCCACGCCCTGGAAACTGGAATGGTAATCTCGATGAAACTATTAATAACTGGTGGAAGCGGGCTCTTGGGAAGCAAGGTCGCTGAGATGGCCCAGGCCAGAGGGGATGAGGTCTTCTCGGGATATGCGCACAATATGCCAAGCTATGGAAAACCGGTCCGGTTCGATCTTCTGGACTGTCCGAGTATTTCCGATATGTTGGAAGAGCTCGCGCCCGAGGTAATAATTCACAGCGCAGCTCTGACGGATGTAGACCGATGCGAACGCGAGAAGGAGCTGGCCTATAAAATGAACGTTGAGGGCACGCAGGCCATAGCCGCGGCTGCGCAAAAGGCCGGATCTTTTCTGGTCTATATCTCCACGGATTATGTCTTTGACGGAATGCGCGGCATGTATCAGGAAGACGACAGACCTAATCCTGTAAGCTATTACGGCTGCAGTAAACTTCTAGGTGAGCAGTATTGCAGCGGGTGTATCGTCAGGACCTGCGTGATTTACGGCAGCCGTCCAGCAAGCGGCAAGGTCAATTTCGCCCTCTGGCTTATTGAAAGTCTCAAATCCGACAAACAGGTTCGCGTGGTCACTGACCAGTTCATTACGCCTACTCTGAATACCAACCTGGCTGAAATGGTCTTGGAAGCAGCAGACAGAAGGCTTTCCGGAATATATCACCTGGCTGGAGCTACCAGGATATCCCGGTATGACTATGCGCTGGAACTGGCCAAGGAGTTTGATCTTGACTCGGACCTCCTGCTGCATTCAGGGATGAAGGATATGAAGTGGACTGCCAGAAGACCGATAGATTCATCCCTGGATACTTCAAAGGCGAGAAGGGAGTTGATGAATAAACCGCTTCCGCTAAATGAAGCTCTTAGAACTTTGAAAGCTGAGATCTTAGG
The DNA here is from genome assembly GCA_041305465.1 of Methanothrix sp. Lineage (GTDB taxonomy): Archaea > Halobacteriota > Methanosarcinia > Methanotrichales > Methanotrichaceae > Methanothrix. The sequence continues at coordinate 10,610 of JBFYLJ010000055.1, read as the reverse complement.
AGTTGAGATTTCCAGAGGATAGAGACTTCTTGATCCGAGGTTATACGATGCTGCCAGGAATTGTGATAAAGCCTTTAAAGCGATTTGCGGACGAACGCGGATTCTTTACTGAGATTATGAGAGCGGACTGGAAGGATGTGATCCAGGATGATATCGTTCAGGCCAATATGTCCGTAAGCTATCCGGGAATGGTGCGAGCGTGGCATCGGCACGAACGAGGACAAGTCGATCATTTCCTGACAGTTCGCGGGGCCCTGAAGATCTGTGCCTATGATGATGAAACAATGGAGCTGGACGAGATCATCTCCACGGGAGACAATCCCCAGGTCGTCAGGATGCCGGGGCATTACTGGCATGGATTTCGAGTTGTAGGAAGTGAGCCTGCTACGCTGATTTATTTCGTGAACAGGCTGTATGATTATTCTAGTCCGGATGAGGAAAGAAGGCCCTGGGACGATCCTGTTATCATTCCTGCCGCGATTAATGGCCGAATGGAGGACCGCTGCGCAAAGCCATGGGACTGGTTTAGCGCTCCATTTAAGTGATACTGAATAAATTAATATTTTTATTATATATAAGTGATATTCTTTGAGCACTTCACAAAGGCTTGCGAAGAACGCTGCTATTTTATCCATAACCAACGCAGTTTTTCTGATAATGGGTTTAATATATTCGATGTATACTGCCCGGTACCTTGGGCCGGAGCGTTATGGCATAATCTCCTTTGCTCTGGCCTTTACCAGCATCTTCGGGGTTTTTACCGATCTCGGTCTAAATACATTAACAGTACGCGAGGTTGCTAGGAATAAGAATCTTGCAGATAAATACCTGGGAAATCTTCTGCTCTTGAAGTCTATCTTGGTTATCCTAGCAGTGTTCGTTATCGTTGTGGCGATTAACCTGATGGATCACGATAAGAGTACGATTGAGGTCGTTTATCTAATCTCTTTGAGCATAGTAATAGCCGCGTTTACGGGAGTTTTCAACTCGTTTTTTCAAGCATTTGAGCGAATTGAGTATGTCTCTATAGGCAGCCTCTTAAGCAGCGTCTTTATGCTTCTGGGTGCCTTCTATGCCATAAACCGAGGTTTTGGTTTATTGGGCTTTGCGTGCATCTATATATTTAGCAGTATCATGGTTTTTGCCTATACTTTATTCATCTCTAAACGCAGTCTATTGACAAATGGACTGAAGATTGATCTGGGAATGGTCTGGCCCACGATAGTAGAAGCTTTGCCCTTTGGGCTAACTTCGCTATCAGGAATGATTTACACCTATACGGATTCCATAATACTGTCTTCACTTCAAGGCAATGAGGTGGTAGGCTGGTATAATGCATCTTATCGACTAGTACTTATGCTGCTATTCATACCAAATGTGATCAATATCGTGATATTTCCTGTTATGTCCAGGTTTTTTACATCTTCTCCATCTTTTATGAAGCTGCTTTATGGGAAGTACCTAAAATTCATGTTAATTCTCTGCATTCCGATGGGCATTGGCACTACCCTCATTGCCGATAAAATAATTATGTTTGTATTCGGTGTTGCTTTTGCAAAATCCATAATAGCTCTTCAGATTCTCGTCTGGACCATAGTGCTCACTTTTGCCGGAGCAGCATTTGTAAAGCTTCTTGAGTCTACAAACAGGCAAAGGATAATCACGAAAATATCGCTGATCTGCGTGGTGGTAAATGTATTGCTAAACTTATTGCTAATACCAAAATTCAGCTATGTCGGATCAAGCATTGCTACAGTAGTCACTGAATTGGTTCTCGTCAGCAGCGTTATCGTCTTTACCTATAGATTAAGCTACGGAATTCCTCGTTCTATTATTAAGGATTATCTAATTCGAATTTTATTTTCATCATTGATTATGTCGGTTTCTATATTGTATCTCCAAAAGTTTCATTTAATAATTCTTATCCTGTCTGCAGGATTTGTATATTTTGTTACTTTATATTTAGTTCATGGCATAGATCGCGAGGATATGATGCTTATGCGACATGCGATACATAGATAATCCGCATATACGAGAATGATTATATATATCTATCAACCAAACACAATGCTCACATGAAATATGAGGAGATCTTTAGAGACACCAAAAATTGGTATAAGGGCAGGTCAAATTATGCATCGAAAAAGTTGATAGACTTCGCTGTTTCGCATGCGGGCGATACAGTATTAGATGCAGGATGTGCTACAGGCGAATACATAGAGATATTGGGTCAGCTGGGCTATGATTGCACTGGAGTGGATGTAAATTCTGAATATGTTAACATAGCAAAACAAAAAGGACTTGATGTCCAGGTCATGGATGCGAAGTATCTTAAGTTTCCTGACAAATCATTTGATACGGTCCTTCTCTTTGAGGTTCTGGAACATGTGGACAACCCGGAAGATGTGCTGAAAGAGGTTCGTCGGGTGGCAAGGAAAAATGTGCTCATCAGTGTCCCAAATTGCACTCAATTACATCGTCTCAGAACGGTAGGGCTTACTTATAACCACATGCTAGATACGGATCATGTAAATTTTTTCACTAAGTCAGATATGGAAAGTTTGCTCTCGCAGCAATTCCTTCAATACCATGTTCATGAGAGGGAGCCCATCTTTCTTGGCAATATAGGTCTGCCCAGGCCTGTAAGCTACCCGTTATCCCTTCTTTATAAGTTGCGCCTGGTATCTCCTGATTTCTATTTCAGATTGTATGCCGAGGCCAGGGTAACCTGAATGTTTTCCATAGTGTGCGTGTATAATGATAAGCAGTTGCTAAACCGATATTTGCTTAAAAGCCTGAAGCATCAGACGACGAATTACGAGCTAATCTTGGAAGATAACACAAAATCCAAGTTCTCTTCGGCAGCTCAAGCGCTCAACTATGGAGGAAGAAAAGCAGGCTCTAAATATATAATGTTCGTACATCAAGACGTTGATTTAGACTCGGATAGGTGGCTTGAGGATGCTGAGCGCTTGTTGGACACGATCCCAAATCTGGGTATTGCAGGCGTCGCAGGCATGAGCGAATTAGGACGTACAAATAAAGAAAGAGGTAGAAATATAATAACACATGGAGTCCCACCGCAAATATGGAGCTGGGGAAATCCAATATCTAAGCCTGTTGTTGTGCAGACTCTTGATGAGTGCCTGGTGATTGTACCCAAAGAGGTTTTTGATATGCATCGATTTGATGAAAATGTCTGCAACGGATGGGATCTATATGCAGTAGATTATTGTCTGAGCGTAAAACGCATCGATAGGCAAGCATATGTGATACCAATGTCGATCTATCATGGGTCCATGGGCCATTTAACTGAGAGTTATTTTAGAGTTTTGAGAAAAGTTTTAAAAAATAATAAAAAATATTTTAAGGTGATTAACACAACGACGGGAAGTTGGAGCACATCCTATCCGGTCAATGTTCAAAGGAAATATATCTCAGTTAATAAAAGAGCTTTCCGCGCATTAATCTTTATAAAAAGAGCCATTTATCGCATGGTGAAGCATGAATCCTAGAATTTCAATTATAATCTTAAATTGGAACGGCTGGCGAGATACGGTTGAATGCTTGGAATCGCTATATCAAATATCGCACCAATTCTATGATGTGATAATTCTAGATAACGGCTCAAGAGACGATTCTCTGGAGAGCATAAGAAACTACTTAGCGGGAGATCTGTCAGTTGGCTCGAAGTTCTTTGAATACTCAGTCAAGAATAAGCCGATAAAGATATTGGAATATACAAATAGTGAGGCAGATACAGGTGGCGGCAGGGAGAAAGAGATTGCCGATCTGCCTTCCAACAGGAAGATCGTGCTAATCAGAAATGACAAGAATTATGGTTTTGCTGAGGGAAATAATATCGGAATAAGATACGCCTTGAAGGTTTTGGATTCCGAATTGATTCTATTATTGAATAACGATACCATCGTGGATAAAAATTTCCTCTCGGAGCTGGTTTCAGTTGTGGAGTCCGATGAAACCATAGGTTTTGCCGGTCCCAAGATCTACTATTATGATTTTCAGGGCCGAAAGGATGTGATAAGCGTAGCAGGCATAGAGCTGTTCATTGACAGGGGGACCTTCCATCGCATCGGTGCAAAGGAAATAGATCGCGGCCAGTATGATGAAACGCGGTCGGTAGACTATCTGGAAGGGTCTTGTTTGATGATAAAACGACAGGTCTTGGATGAGATAGGACTTCTCAATGGCGACTATTTCGCTTATTGGGAGGAGACGGATTTATGCCTGCGGGGTAGGAAAGCCGGCTACAAATCTGTATATGTACCAACGTCTAGAATATGGCATAAGGTCTCATCTTCATCTATTGGCTTGACCAAGCTCTACTATATGACCAGAAATCGCCTCTGGTTCGTGCGGGACAACGCCCCCGCAAGTGATCTGGCCCATTTTTTCATATACTTCTTTGCATATCAGTTCTGGCTTGATATCGGAGTCTATCTGCGCCGCAGGGACCTTTCGCGCCTCAAGGTTTTTTTAAAAGGAGTTCGGGATGGAATGATGCCGCGCCATAGATAGCTGCCCCGGGCAGAAGATACTCTTGTGGAACCGAGATATTCAGAGCACCATAAGAGCATCATGAATCCTCGTAGCCCGTTCCTTCCAGGTGTGATGGTATCGCTGGCTTGCCAGCTCGGATGAGAGCTTCTCCCTTAGCTCGTGGTTTGTTATCAATTTTTCTATCTTCTTCTCAAAATCATTAACATTGTAATCTGCATAGATCACGCCGCCTGCGGCCAGATCAAGAACAGATTTGCATTTTGTGCTCAGAACCGGTCTTCCTGTAGCCATATACTCAAAAAATTTAGTAGGAGAACATAGATTGGTGTATTCTACTTCTGGATTATAGGGCATAACAAAGAGATCAATATCCTTAAGCATTCCCGACAAATCTTTTCGTTTAACCAATTTTCGTGTGATAAAATCGCTGCATTCAATTGCCTTTTTTGCCCCCTCTAAAAATCCTTCGCTGTATTCTCCGAAAAGATAGAGCTTTAAATAGGGATATTTGCTATGAAGATTGGAGCTGGCAGAGATCAAAATATCCACTCCCCGATTCTTGCCAAGTCCGCCGATATAACAGATATTGAATCGTCCATCAACGCTCTTGTATGCCTCTTGATGCTCTGCCATGAACGATTCCTCAAAAGCATTTGGAACGAATACCACTTTCTTCTCCTCTGGTATCTGGTACATTTCAGTGAGTTGCGCCCACATGGCAGGATTTAGAGAGAACGAGATGACAGTAGCGTTCTGAAAGCAATATCTTTCCGTTTCTCTATTCAATGCAGATACGCCATTACTTATTGCCTCAGACTGCTCCATCGTGTCATGGACATCAAGAATGGTCTTTATTCCAAAGAGCACGCAGATCTTGAAGACGATTTGGTTTTGGAGTACTGTCATATAGTAGGGATATTCAAAAAAGACGACAGGATTATATTTGATTATTCTCAACAAATACCTTATTGCAACTGAAGTTTTTATAATATTGTTATATATTCTATTCATAAGGTTGATTCTTGGCTTCTGTTTGAACTTGATATAGGATATCTCAATATTATCGAATTTATCCAACTCATTTATGATATGATACATCCTGGCATGAGTGGGGTGCGTATCTTCTCCCCATTCTTCTATAAGCTCACCGTTGAAGGTCACCAGGAGTTTTATGGGGTGATTAGCCTGATGATCCTTCTCATGGGAGGTACCCGCAATCGCTGTCCCTTTGCTATTCATCTTTATTGATCAGCTTCCCTCTTGGGTTTCTTCCACCTTTTGCAAATCCACATAGATTGAGACTATTTTTGCGGCAATCTTTTTCCAGGAGAAAACAGACGCGTAGTCCTTTATTCGATCTTCATTCCAATCCTTATCCAAGGCCAGGGAGATCTCTTTTGCCAATTGCATCTTATTTCCAGGCTCTACTAGGTATCCGTAATCGTCAGATATGATAATCTCCTCGCTTCCGCCGTTTCTGGTAGCTACAACGGGCTTTCCGCAGGCTAATGCCTCTATCTGAACTATTCCAAAGCTTTCTGATAGGCTGGGAAGAACGAAAATGTCACAAGCATTCATCAAAAGACCTACCTGTTCTCTGGTAACAAATCCGACGAGCTTTATATGATCGGCCAAGTGCGCATCATCTATCTCTTTTTGCAGTCTTTCTTTGAGTGGGCCGGAGCCTGCAATGAGGCACAGAATATCCTTTCTATATTTCACTATTTCCTTCACGGCCCCGATCAGATGTCTATGGCCCTTAACCTCGGTTAATGTGCCCAATGAGAGTATAATCTTGATGTCCCTGTCAAGCTCCAGCTTCTCTCGACATATCGTTTTGCTTTGAGGATAGATCATTTTCTCATCGAAGCCGTTAGATATATAAAATGAATTATTGTTAAATACTTTAAATTTATCTAAATCATTCTTATTAACTCTTATAATGGCATCGCTTTTCTGCCATGTGTCAAGAAAGCATGGATCTCTGCTCTGAAGGGCTTTTCTCAGTGTAACGGATGTATGCTCAGTTATAACTACCGGGGTGCCATGCTCTTTCCTCAGCTCTAACGCCAAAGCGCCTGGATACCAGGTGTAATGGGCGTGGATGAGATCGAATGTTATCTTCTCGGATCTTATGAAATTCCGTATGTCTCGCGCTAATTTCTTTAGCCATATCTTTTTCAGTTGCTGAGGCACATACGGCTGAGGTAGATTGGCAACAATCGGATAATAAACATGCACATTGTCCCAACTATAGTCATCATAGTGTTTTTTTAGCAAGTACGTGTTCCATATCGTGCAGGGAGAAATCACAGAGACCTCCTCAAAATAGTCCTTGATATATCCTACCTGCTCCTTGACGAAGATACCATCAATACTTTTGGTCATCTCGTCTGGAAAGGCGGGTGTAAGAATGAGGAGTTTTTTAAATCTCATTATGAGCCCTCTCTAATTATAAATCTCCATTTGCCAGCAGGCGTTGTCTCTATCTCATCCACAATTTCAAGCTCCAGCTCCATCGTCCCTGTCCGGTTGGATATGATGCTCTTCATCCTTTCCAGATCCTCATTGTCGATGTCTTCTCGGCTGTTGGGGACTATCTTGATGACAAGTCTCTCTTTACTTTTTTGAATTATTTGAAATTGTTTGGCCCATGCGATCTCCCAGAAGATGTGGGTGAAGAATTCTCCATGAATCGTTCTCCCTTCGGGTGTATGGATAAAATCGCTCACTCTGCCTACTATCTTGCTGATCAGTTGTGTTTTTCTTCCGCAAGTACAGTTTTCATCTGCTAATACGCCGAGGTCCTTGGTGTCATATCTTATAAAAGGAAATGCGAAGTTGTGCAGGCTGGTGGCCAGGACATGGCCTTCTTCACCCTGCTTTACCCTATGACCATTCTCATCCACCACCTCCATTATTGACCTGAGCATATCGATGTGCATACCGCAGTGCATTTCGCATTCGTAAGCTGAGACGCCCCCATCATTCATGCCGTACTGATTGAAGACCTTGCTTGCGAACACCTCTTCTAAGATCTTTCTTTGCGGCTCAAAGAGAACTTCTGCGGTTGTAAAGATGCCCTTTGGCTGAAATTCAAGTTTTAATTTCCTCTCTTTGATGAAATTTGCAAATAAGTATATTGAGGATGCATAGCCTCGGATGTATTTGGGTTTAAATTGATTCAATTGCCTTACCATTTTCTCTAGGTATTGTTCGCTAAAATCAAAGGAGGATACCCTCATCTCATTGAGCATAAACGCTTTCGCGCGGTTGATGAATTTGAATCTAGCAGTGGGATAAAGCGAGGATCCGGCAATAATTGCAACCTTATCCCCCAGCTCGTAGGCCGCATATCCCCAATTAGCAAACATTAAGGCCAGTCCAAGCGTCTCATCTCTCTTGGTCATTCTGTATTGCAGGGGCTCGCCAGTTGATCCTCCTGTAGAGCCTCTCACCCATCTTTGCGATTCAAGATCTGCTGGCCGGAATTGGTCATAATGGGTGCGAATGATATCTTTGGTCAATATCGGTATCTTTTCCAAATCCTCCACCGATTGGATCTGTTCCGGCTTAATATCCAGGTCCTTGAAGAGATGGTGGTAATAGGGAACTTTTTCGTAGCAATAATGAATAATTTTCTTCAGCCTATTTTCTTGATACTCTTGAAGGAAGCTTAAGGGCATATACTCGTTCTCTTTTGCAAAGCTATAGCATTTAAGGAAATCCCGATCTTTTATTGAGTATCCAATCCGAAACAGAACACTGTGTAGCATATATCCTCCCACGGATATCTATCCGCAATGCCTATTGCTATTGGGTTTCATTAATTTATATTTTAGCTCTTGTTGGTTTGATTGAATTTAGCGTCAATACAGCTTCGTATTCATGTGCTATAATCTTCCAATCATATCTGAGGCCTGCAGAACGATTCTTCTCGGCATTTTGTGGTTGTTGTAAGATCACGTTCACCTGACGAATGAAGCTCCTCACATCATCATAATAGTATATCTCGTCCCCCAGCAGCCTTTCCAGAGCAACCATGCGGCTGGAGAGAACCGGCCTGCCGCAAGAGAGATAGTTAAAGACCTTTCCACCCACAGTCTCCTGATTCTTCTTCATATTCTTTAGCGGATTTAAGCCAATGTCCATGGCAGAGATATATCTTCCCAGGTCTGCATATTTTACAGCGCCTGTAAATATTATTTTATCGCTAACGCCGCATCTTTCGGCAAGACTCTTGATTGTTTCTCCGTAGTCCGTGAAGAGTCCCGGCCCGACCACTATCAGCTTCGCATTAAGGAAAGGCATGGCTTCAACCACGGTCTCCAGGTCAACCCAGTGCTCCAGAGAGCCGATATATCCAAGAACGGTCCCATTCAGCCCGAGACTGCTCTTGCATTCATCCATTGAAAGGGGCAAAAGCAACTGCGAATCAACTCCGTTGGGAATCACGGTCACATTTTTGGCACCCATGCCGAATAGCAGGCTCTTGAACTCCTCCGTGACGGTTATTATAAAATTTGCTTTTTTTATGTTGAATCTGACGATTGTGCCCACAACTGCTTTAACCAGCTCGCCTAAGGCCGATCCAGGGTAATAAACCGATGCTGACTCTTCCAGGTGATCTAGATAGTCAAAGACAACCGACACGCCTGCAAAGTTGGCTGCAAAAGAGGGAAGAATGTTGGCAGAAACGATGAGATCAATCTTCTCACAGGCCACTACCTGTCGTATCTTCCAAAGGTGATAGGGGAAGTTCAGCAGGTAATAGAGAGAAGGATCTTCCGTCTCGATCCAGCTCGCAGCTATTAGACGGCACTTGGTCTGCCTCGGCTCCATGTCCCGAAACCTCTTCAGGCCGAAATGCAGCACATACACATCGTGCTTCTCAGCCAGAGTGTCGAAGATGAAATTGAGCCGATTGGGAACAGGATGCCTGATCCAATCTGTAGTGGGTATTACCAGTATCTTCATTTATCCTGTCGCCCTCGTGCGCACCTCTTGATCTGTGCATGTATATATCAATAATTGACCGAAAAGATCTAAAGCCTGGCAAAGCTACATGAATGAGTTATAGATATCCGGAATGTGATAGATTTGAAGGGAGTCATATTGGCGGCGGGAGAAGGCCGCAGATGCAGGCCGCTTACCCAGACCAGATCCAAGGTTATGCTTCCTGTGGGAAACCGCCCTTTCATGGAGCATGTAATTTCGGCTCTGGCTGCAAACGACATTCGAGATCTTTACATTGTTGTGGGCTATCAGAAAGAAAGGGTCATGGACTATTTTGAGGATGGTCTTGATTTTGGCGTAAAGATCACTTACCTCGAGCAAAATGAGCTTTTGGGAACGGCCCATGCCCTGCGCAAAGCTGAAAGTTATGTGAATGAAGAATTTTTGGTTGTTAACGGAGACAATCTCATAGATTCGAGAGCGGTCAAGGAGCTGATTGCAGCCAAAGGAGAAAATGTAATATTGGCAGTTCTTCGTCGGCATTCCGGGGACTATGGAGTCCTAATGGTGGAACAGGAGAGGGTAAAGGCAATAATTGAGAAGCCTGGGAGGCCATGTTCCGGAATTCTCAATACGGGGGCCTACAAATTCAGCCCGGCCATCTTTGAGGATCTTCGTCATACACCTATATCGGAGAGGGGATCTTACGAGCTGACCCAGACCCTATCTCAGATGATTGCAGAGGGAAGAGAGGTTGTACCCCAGATCAGCAAAGGCATATGGTCCGATGCCATATTCGCCTGGGATCTTCTCAATGCCAATAACCTTGCTTTGGGCATGAAAGATACAACCGTCTCAGGAGAGGTAGAAGAGGGCGCAATAATCAAAGGCCCGGTAGAGGTGGGCAGGGGCAGTATTATCCGCTCCGGATCTTATCTGGTGGGCCCGGTCTGTATCGGCGAGGACTGCGATATCGGCCCATCTGCTACAATTCTGCCGTCCACGTCCATTGGTGACTGTGCAAGGATAGGTTCACATTCCGAGGTGAGAAACAGCATAATCATGAATGATGCACGAATCGGCACGGCTGCGATTATCTCCGATTCGGTTATAGGCGCAAGTTGCACACTGGG
>JBFYLJ010000054.1:0-4133 GCA_041305465.1 Methanothrix sp. | reverse complement strand
CTCAGAAAATCATAGGCTTGCGTCTCGTTTCCTGTTGCCTTTTTCATCAGCTGCGGCGTATCGAAGATGCCACCATACTTGTATACGTGCTCCTCCATCCAGTCGGCAGGTATTGAGAAATCGCCCGAAGCAAATCTCTGGTCAAGATCTGGATGGTCTCTTCTCATGGCTCCCTCCAGCTGAGCTGAATTCATGGAAGCAATTGCATAGGCAGGGAAGTAGCCAAAATTTCCATAAGCCCAATGAACATCCTGAAGTATGCCGTTATTATCATCAGTTATGTTCAAACCCAGGTACTCCTTGTACTTTTGGTTCCATATTATCGGCAGATCGTCAACGCTGATCCTTCCCTCGAAGAGGTCGCGTTCTATCTCGTAGCGGATGATTATATGAATTATGTAGGATATCTCGTCGGCATCGATGCGGATAGGAACAATATTGAGCCGATTGATGTATCTATGCATCTCATCGACCGAGACGTTATCCATGTTTGGTCTGAACTCATTCTTCATCTGAGGCAGCCAGTACTGCCAGAAAGCAATGCTGCGGGCCAGATTATTCTCAAATAGCCTGGCCTCGGCTTCGGCCATGTCCATGCCCGGCTCCGATGCAATCGGCATTCCCACGTACGCATCAGGAATCCTCTGGGCGGCGATGCCGTGACCGCATTCGTGAATCACATCAAGAAGGGCTATCTCAGGATCGTGTTCGTCATAACGCAGGCTGGTTCTGACATCATGCATACCTATGCCGTAGGTTGACGGATTCCTCTTGGCTTTGACCATAATTCCTGATTCGTAATCGAATCCCAGAGCAGATGTGAGATTCCTTAGCAGAGCCTCTTGTTTTTCTTTTGGATAGGTGGCGTTGCCATAGACATTCTTTGCAGCCGTTATGATGCAATTGTCTGATTCGGAGCCGTTCAAGCCGGCCTCTCTTATCTTAACTATCAGCTCGACTATGTGAGGCTTTATGGTTTCAAAGAGCTCATCGCACTTGGCCGCGGTCACACCCGGCATGAAGTCATCTAAAAGGGCGTCATAAGGATGCTCCTCGTAGCCCCATGCTCTTGCCTTCTCCCGGTTCAGTTCAACCAGGTTCTTAAGGTATGGCAGGAATATGGAGTAATTGTTCTTCTCCCTGGCATTCTCCCAGGCAACCAGAGATTCGGAAACCATCTCGGATTCACGAGCGGCAAAATCAGCCGGAAGTTTAATCCTCTTATTATAGTCGCGATTCCACAGCCTAAGGTTCGCGGTTTCGATCCGAGACCAATTGCTGCCATTATTGGCAATTAAGAGAAGCCTTCCCAATTGCGGATCGATCCACTTTTTGTTCTTCAGATCCTCCATATAGCTTTGAGCCTTGGCCCGATATTTCGTGGCATTCTCAGGCATTGAAATATCCTGATCCCATTGTGAGAGGCTTATCATCGTATCGAGGTAAGCCATCTCAAAGGAAGTGTTCAGGAGTTGGCTATATGCCTCTTGTGGAGTAATATCCGCATTATTTTTCAGGTCGGTCCTGCCCTGCATCTGGCAATTTGCGCCGAGAGTTGCGAGCAGTATTGTCATTATCAGGATGAATCCCTTCTGATGAAAATTGTATCTCATTATTTCCCTCCTCACGAAGAGCGAAGCCTTTGAATATAAACTGTACGTGTTTAGCTGGCTAGCCTTGTAGTTAATATTTGAAGGCTTTCCAGCCCTCCTCTGTCCCCATGTTGCGAGCATCGTCATAATGCGCTCATGATTGCATCATAATCTGATTGAACTGCTCATTCACAATAACTTCTCTATGGCAATGAGGACATTTGTAATGGGCTATCTTGTATTCGGTTACCATAACTGGTTGCGGCTGCAAAATTTCCTCGACAACCTTCGACTCAATTCGAAATGGTGTGCCAAGCCCGGCCCCGCAATCAGGACAGCGATCAGCGGTAATTTCTACTGGCTTGATTTGATCCAAGAGTTGCTTGAAAATCTCACCTTCGTTCATACTCCCATTAGAACAATATTACCTTTATATTACTTAATTTTTCTGGTGCCAAATTAATATTCAATAGAGGATTCCTATAAACCTGCCTAAATCTTAATATATAAATATTTATATATTATTAACACCATTATATATTATGGATTCGTTTGCTACATGGGTATTGCGAGGGCTTAGCGAGAAGCAAGGGAAATCCCGGTTATCGCAGATATCGGATCTGATCGACTGGTCACCCATTCGTCGGATACTGGATGAGATGTATGATAATAAGAGCGAGAAGGGTGGAAGGCCTAACTGCAATGTAATTTTGATGTTCAAGATCCTGATACTCCAACAATGGTACGACTTGAGCGATTTGGAGGTTGAGCGCCAAATGGCCGACCGCATATCATTTATGTCGTTTCTTGGTTTTCCAAATCCATTTCCGGATTCAAGGACAATATGGCTATTCAGAGAACGCATGGCAAAGACTGGAAAAGATGAAGTAGTCTGGGGAGAACTTCAAAAACAGCTTGATGCTATGGGTTTAAAGGTCAAGCGTGGGACGATACAGGATGCCACTTTCATTGAAGCTGATCCCGGAAAATCAAAGAAAGCACTTGACAAAGGTGCTAAGACTCGCCACAGCCGAGATGGAACTTGGGCAAAAAAAGGGAAAAAAAGCTATTTTGGCTACAAGCTTCATCAAAAAAAGTGACATCGATTATGGCCTTATTCGTGAAATTGAGACCACAACGGCAAAAGAGCATGATAGCCGGGTTGATTTATCGATAGAAGGAGAAGTCGTCATCCGAGATAGAGGGTATTTCGGCGTGCCTGCCAGAGGTGATGACTTTACTATGGTGCGCAGGACAACTGATGCACCCCTTGGAGAGCTTGATAAAGAACGGAGCAAGTTGATCAGCAAATTGAGTTCGCCAGGCGAAAGACCTCATGCGGTTACAAAAAAGAGTATTTGGTGCGGGATGGGTACTGGTTACTACAGTGAGAAGGGTTCATATCAAAATGATGGTAACTGCATTTGCTTTTAACTTATATCAGCTCTGCACTCTGAAAAATGCCAAAATTATTTAACCTGGCGGAAGCTATCGAAGAATGATCAAAAATAAGAGCGATTCAGAGGAAAATGGGCATCAAGAGACTGTCAATAGAACGCATTTCTAAAGAATACTCCTTCAAGCGTGGTAAATAGGAATCCTCTGTTGTTCTTTGGATGGGAAAATAAAATATATCTTATTATATAAATATTGTAACAGAGATATTACAAGGTTAATAGTATCCTGGTCCAAATTTTTTGGTGTGCACTTATCAACAGATAATGCAATAATAAGTAATAGTATCGGAAAAAAAAAACGTTCCAAAAGAGCATCCAAGTTGCCCGTACTAATGAGAATATTCTAAAAGTTAGTCTTTGCCAAAAGAGGAATTTTTCACATGCATTGTACCTGTCCTTTAATTGGTTCATGACAGTCTGAACAAGGGCCGCCCAAATCTGTTCCTCTTGATTGAACAACCATGCATTAAACCAAACCGTTGGAATGGAGGAGTCATCTAAGGATTTTTTTTACAGTAGCATTAAAGATGTCTTCCCCGTCCCCCAATCATCTTCAATACTTATAGTAATTTGAGTCTTAGTTTTTTCAGAAGTTATAAATCTTTTTAAGGCTTTTATATAAGACCTGAAACCTAAATAATCCTCTTCTAATGATTTGATTGGATCGTCAGAAACTGCGTATTCCTCGAGAGTTCCTGATCTATCCATCTTTTAAGTTTAATGAGAGCCCTGAAAGGATAACCTTTTATTGCACCTGGTCCATCTGGACTATCTGCAGCAACTTTGCGGTTATTAGTTTCCATAAGTTACTTCCATACTGACCTTGAAGCCCCTCTGCAAATCACATCTTCTTACCTAAAATCCAATTTCCACTTCTGATATAAATATGTCTTTACGATAATTTACTGTCAGGATTGTGATAGCAATCATAAATCTTGGACACTCTGCCTTTCCTACTTTCTCCCCCTCATCCCCCCGGATCGATAAATTGATAATGCCGCCCTGCCAACCATTATCCCAGCTAACCAGAGGTGTAACTGAATTGAAGATAATCGGTCTTTCCGATCCTGAAGTGCAGACCAGC
>JBFYLJ010000053.1:0-14731 GCA_041305465.1 Methanothrix sp. | reverse complement strand
ATTTAAAGAGAGCGGGTAGGAGAGTGGGGGGTTCAGTGTGGATTTCAAAAACTAGGATTACCCGCTCAAATTATTGAAGTGAGGGAGAAGATATAAATTTTTCCCCCGGATAGGTTTTTACCAGGTACCTCACCTGAGCGCTATGCTCTGCCATACAAGCTGCCGTATAAGCATCTGTGAGACTCTTGCCGGCGGCAAATACGCCGTGGCCGCGAGCAATGCATGCCTTATGTTTTTCCAGGGCAATAGATGCAGCCATGGCCAGATCATTTGTGCCCATTTTGCCCTCAACAATTGGCATTGTTCCCAAGAATATCAGGCCTTCGCTATCCATCGGCTCTATTTCCCTTTGCTCCAATAGAGATAGTGCTACAGCGTAGGGAGAGTGAGTGTGAATAATGGCCATATTTGCAGTGCTCTGGTAGATAGCTCGGTGAACACAGGTCTCGCTGCTGGCAATCTTGTCCTGATTGCAGGGACGGCTCAAATCAACTTCCACAACCATTTTCCTATCCAGCTCGTCAAGCATGCTGCCTGTGCAGGTTATAAAGATCCGATCCTCTTGCTGCAAGCTGATATTTCCAAATCGGGAGCTGGTAAGGCCGGAGAGAACCAATTTCTTGCCGAACCGGGCTATCTCCTGCCAGGCTAAAGACATACCAGTTTCACTCCTTCTCTAATAGACGGAAAGGGACGGCCTTACCGTCCACCTCCCCGAATTTTCCCAGCAAATCAACCTTTACCTTGTAGTCACCTGGGGTCCAGAAGCTCGTCTCCCAGCGGGCAGAGAAGATGCCATTGCCATCGAAGTCATCCATGGGTATCTCCAGATTTCTGTCAGGGCCTATGATGTTGGCGTTAATGGTCCTGATATCGCCCAGAGCCTGGGCCTCAATCATGACCGGCTCGCCTACTGAGGCGTCCTTCCGGTTGAGCTTAACATCTTCAAGAACTGGTGGCGACAGCCCCGACCGAGTCGCACTGATACTTTGCAGGGCGCAGGTCAGATTTAGGGCCCCATAGCCGTAGACATTATCAGGACCAGATGGACCCAGATCGTCAGCCGTCTTGAGCAACATCCGCTTCACATCAGCCGGGGCAAGATCGGACCTTGCTTGCAGCAACAGCGCCACCGCACCGGAGACTTGAGGAACGGCCATAGATGTACCGCTTAATGAACTCTTGTCGTTTTTCGAGCCGGCCAAGGCAGAGACTACATCCACGCCCAGGGTGACCAGATCTGGCTTAGTATCGCCGTTGGCCGTCGGTCCGCGCGAGGATAGATCGAAGATGCTGCCAGAGCTGTCCACAGCGCCCACGGTTATGACATTCTCGGCGTCTCCGGGAATAACAATAGATGAGACAGCAGGACCGGAATTTCCTGCAGCAACACACATAACCATCCCATTTTCCACCATTTTGTTGCAGGCTTCATCCAATAAAGAGGTCCCGTCCGAAGGACTTTCGCCACCTACGGAAAAGGAGACAACCCTAATTTTATAACGCTCTTTATTCTCCAAACACCAGTCCAGTGCATTGAGGGCATCTGACAGATAACATGCCCCTTCCTGGTCCATGACCTTGATCACTACCAGCTTTGCTCCAGGTGCCACGCCCGTGCCTTTCACTCCAGCGACAAGGCTGGCACAATGGGTACCATGTCCATTATCGTCATAGGAATCAGTTTGGCTGTTTACGAAATCCTTGAAAGCCACAATCTTGCCGGCCAGGGCCTCATGCTCTCGATCCGCACCGGTGTCAATCAGGGCCACAGT
The DNA here is from genome assembly GCA_041305465.1 of Methanothrix sp. GTDB lineage: Archaea > Halobacteriota > Methanosarcinia > Methanotrichales > Methanotrichaceae > Methanothrix. The sequence goes on along the minus strand of JBFYLJ010000053.1, from coordinate 12,956 downwards.
CACGCCCTCTCCCGTGAACCCTTTATCCATCCTGGGATCATCGATATTCCAGGAATCTTGGCGAGAAGGGGAAGAGGTTGAATGACCGCCGGTAGTCTGGCCCGGCAGCGCCAAAACCTTGAGCTTCTGATCCTTGTAAATACCCTTGACGCCATTCGTCCTGGCAATCTTCTCCAGCTTGTCGCCGGATACAGTCAAGGCGCTCCCCGGCAGGATGTGGAAGCGATCTTCAGTAGGAGCAAGATTGCTCAGATTGACGTCATGAAGTACGATCACCTTCAGATCCTTCCCGCCTTGCCTTTCCAAGCTGTCCTCGATTCCATTGCTATTGAGGTCATTGGGGTCGCGAATTGTAAGGGTCGCGGATTCGTCCTTTGCCGCATTGCCGGCCTTGTCTATGGCCACAATTGTAACCTTGTGGATTCCGGGCAGCAGGTTGGAGCCGCAGTATCCTGTGTATCTGCTGTCATGATTCAGATCCAGCATGAGGTTCATGCGATTGCCGACATCGGCATAGACCATATCTATGCTGCCGGCATCATGGACAAATGCATTGATTTCGCTCCTGGGAGCACCAACCTTCAGCGCCGAAGGACTCACACTCACTCCATAAATAACTGGGGGCATGCCATCATCCTCATTTGGCTTAAAGTAGCTCTCATATTCCTTTTCAAACCAAATGCTGGCCTTGTTGTTATCGAGCGCATTTTGCATGGGAAACGCAGCAGCACAGCTAAGCAGACCGGCCAATAAAATAAAATAGACAATTGAGCTGGAGTTCACGCCTAAGCTCCAGTTATTCATTCTCAAGATTCTTATATTTACTGGTGCTGACGACCTCAATCTTCAAGGCATCAGGGAAAGTCTCGGTGATCTCTGCAAAGCTGGCTACAACATCGACCCTGTAAGTGCCGGCTGCCACATTGGCATCCCAAATACCAATGAATTCGTTACCATCAGATTTGACGCGTTTCATTACGACCCGCGAAAGATGATTTCTGGAAGGACTCAATAGCTGAGCGGATACCGTAAAAAGCTTTTCTGCCGAGCTTCTTTGAGCCTGGGATGCGCCGCCAATCTTCACCATTCCATCGGTGCTGCTGTTCATCTCTTCGAAGATCGCAGTTATCTGGACGACATCACCGATCTCGACGGGATTGGGCTTGGCATAAGCTTCCTGCAAGGCGATGTTTAATCGAGGCTTATTGGCCATCCAATCCAGCCAGGTGTAGATCCTGGCATCATAGCCGAGCAGACCAAGGGCAAACCAGACCATCGAGGCCTTGACGCCGGTATTGGTGTATACTACTACTGGCCTGTCCTTTGCAATGGTAGAGAACAACTCCCTCAAGTCAGCCTCTTCTTTTATCCTCTTTCCATCAATCACTCTGTCGTATGGTATATTGATTGCACGCGGTATCGCCCCTGCATCGAATTCCAGCGCAGTTCTTGCATCAATTATCTGGGGTATACCGCTATGCACGAATTCATAGGTGGCCATCAGATCGGCATTTATGGTGGCAATATAGTCGTTAGGAAGCAGCACGACCGGTTTTGGGATCGTGGGTCTGCCTTCTGCCACCCAGTCATCGATACCCCCATCAAGTACCTTAACATCCTTATGACCCAGATACTTCATGACAGCATATGCAAATTCTGCCGCGGAAGGCCCACCGCCGCACGGCTGGCATTCGCCGGTTATCTTCACGGCATCGCTTCGGGAGATTCCTGCATCACCAAGGATGCGAGCCAGCTTGGATACCGACTTAAGAACTCCTCCATTTTCTACGAATTGCGTATAGGGAATATTGATTGCGCCAGGGATGTACTCTGTGGCATTCGGGCTGATGTCCAGGATAATATCTGAATCGTTGATGCTATCAAACGACGCCAGCATGCAGGCAAAGCTTGAGCTTCTCTGTGGAACGGCATCGCTGCCAGTTTGTATTCGCAAGGCTGGATCGACCGATGTGCTATCTTGATCATCCGCTTGTTTTTCTGCCGAATTATCGGCATTTTTCGCCTGCAAGCTTGGGTTATTCTCTCGATTATATCTGGGATTGACAAGGCCGCCTGTGCTAACCATCACCTCTGCGGTTGCATTCTCCTTGCCAAGGAATGCTGCCCACTCGTTATTCAGCACGTCCTGTTGAGCGATTGGAGATCCGCCTTTGCACAGGGAGCATTCTCCATTGACGCCAAAGACAGCTCCTCCGGCATATATCGCCAATAAGAGCAGGTGGATTACAGCGATTCTTGATATCATCATAGCCCTTTGCCCTAATATAATTCAAGCTGTAGTGTTGATCGCATCCGCCTTGCCTGATGCCATCTGATTATCCCAGTAATTCACGTAGGAATACAGCTTGGCGTCATAGCCCAGGAGAGTCAAGGCAAACCAGACCACAGATGCCTTCACCCCGGTATTGGTGTATACTACTACCGGCTGATTCTTGTCGAGGATGGCAAAGACCCGATCAAGCTTGGTTTCATCCCTTATTCTGCTATTGATGATAACGTTCTCGTTGGGAATGGGAATTGCACCGGGAATAGATCCTGCCCCGAAATCCTCCATGGTTCTTGCATCCACAATCTGGACCTTGTCGCTTTTCACTAAACTGTAATCGGCTGAAAATTCCGGATTGACCTTGGGAATGTATGTCTTAGCAGGCAAGATCGCAGTCTCTGCTGCCGTAGGGTTTCCGACGGATGCCCAGTCCTTGACAGTTCCATCCAGAACCCTGACATTCTCCTGGCCCAGAGATCTCATGATCCAGTAGACAAATGTCGCAGGCGATGGGCCACCACCGCATGGCATGCATTCGCCGTAGATGATCACCGGGTCACTCGGAGAAATTCCTGCATCACCCAGCAGCTTTGTCATCTCCTCTTCCGATCGCAAGTAAGTTCCGTTGATAAGGAAATTGGTGTACGGAATGGCAATCGATCCCGCGATGTGCTGTGTGGCATCTTCGCTGATATCCAGCAAGATAGCAGTGCCAGTTGGCTCACTAATTGGAGCAAACATGCTCAATGCTTTAGCGCTGCGCACAATGGGCATATTCTCTTCTGCGATTTTGCGCGTCTCGGTTTTCTTTGCCACACTTTCGGTTGTGTTATTAACCGGAACAATTTCCTGCGCGATGCTGCTCTTATTCGCGTCATCCGTTTTGCTGAAACCGGCGAGTGGCTGTTTCCAGATTCCCACCCGGTTCTTCTGAGCCGTGCTCAGGCCGGGCATGACTTCTTCCTTTCCAGCGTTGGGATTGCCTATATTGTCAAGCTTACTCAATTGATAATCTGCACTCGATGTGGAGTCGCCCTTGCAGGCATCACAATAGGCTTCGCCTCCGCTGGCAGAATTTACCAGCATCAATAACGCTAATAGCGCTAAGATGCCTACACCCACTAAACAGGATCCCAAACATGATCTGAATGTTGTCATCTGTCTCCCCTTTTCAACAGAATAGTGACTATAAAATATAACGTTTTAAGAGGTAGAGCCATGTCTAGTGGTTACCTCTACTTCACCCAATGTCTCTCGTAGCTCAAATCCGCGCGCATCTTTTGCGCTCAGGACAATATCGTACCTTCCAGGATCCAGCAGAGCTGTGGAAAACTCTCCCTGATAGAGATCTCCGGACAAGACAAGCCGACAGTAGCCTTGCGCCTCGAATCCATATTGATAGGCTCGAGCGACGACTTGCAGGAGATCATACCGGGAATTCAGCTTGACCTTAATGGCAACAGGATCACACAATCTTGCTTTTACAGGATTTATCTCCTTAGAGAGGATAGCAATCTGCTTGACCTGTCTGCCCATAATAGGGTATTGGTCTTCTCCGCTCTCGCTTATCCTGTAAGGCGCATCCCCAAAACCATCGCTTCCAGGAGAATCTTGCCCTGGTCCTTGCATCTCATCCTGCCCCTGGTAGTCGCTCCAGAGGTTTCCGCCCGTGGGATATTTTGCATTCCAGCCGTTTGCTCCTCGATCGTCAGCTTGAATGACATTGTCAGATATGCGATTGCTATAGATTTTATTCTTGCTCGAATCCAGGAATATTCCCGTCTGGCTGTCGGAGATGTTGTTATAAATGATGGTATTGCCATCCGAGCTGCTCTGTATCTGGAGTCCATAGCGTCCGTTGCCTCGTATCTCATTTCCGCTAATGGTGTTTTGACCTGACTTCTCCATAAAAGTCAGTCCTGCCACCACGTTATCCTCCATGGTATTGTTGATGATGAGATTTTTCGTGCAATTTATGCGCAGATCCAGACCGGAGTTGGTATTCCTGGAAAGGTCGTTCTTTTCAATCAGGTTTTTAGTGCAATCGGTGAACATGTAAAGGCCGTACATATTTCCATGCAACAGGTTCTCGCGTATGGTATTATTGGCGCAGGACGGAAAGAGATTGATGCCGTAAGCGCCGTTGCCGTAGGCCACATTGTTCGTGATGAGGTTGTCGTTGGAGTTGGAGAGATATATTCCATACCAGCCTTCTCCCACTATGCCGTTAAAGCTGGCATTGTTTCCTGTGATTGTATTCCCGTTAGAAAAGATGAGAGCAATGCCAGGCTGAGCACAGTAGATCACAGTGTTGTTGGAGATATTGCAGCCTGAGACGCTGTTGAGCTTAATTCCGTAAAAACCGTCCCGTACGGTAAAGCCACTTATAGAAACGCCGTTCGCATCTATGTTTACACAGGCATCCCTATTTCCGGCCCGGATAATCGCACCATTGCCCACCAGATTCAGGCTCTTTTGGATGGTTATTTTGTCGTAGACTCCCCCGGCCACCTGCAGAGTATCTCCGGAAGAAGCAGCATCAATTGCAGCTTGCAGATCCGAGCTTACCGGTATGGTAGCACCGTTCGCGAAGGAAGATACCAGCAAAGCTACTGATAAGATGCAAAAGGCTATATTTCTCAAGCAACCCACCGACGCCAGAATGGTTGTGAGGTTAATAAAGCTTGCGTAGCGGATACTCCCCATACGATTGCATGCCGGTTTTCTTGCTCGGTCGTGAAAATATACAGTTGGTATTAAATATATGAGCTTCTATGCGATTCGACAAAGGGATAGCAATGGGGAAAAGAGAACCTAAACCTAAGGGATTGACTGAAAATAATCTTCTTTCCTGTTTCATAGGCCCTTTCATCTAGCCGAGCCTCAATATTGAGTCCTTTCTTCGTCTTGGTCTAACCGATTAAATTCATACTTATAAATGAGAACATGCAATTAATCCTGAAGATTGGAGATAAACAAATTGCATCTGATTATATAATAATAATCTCCGCGTTCGTACCCTGTGCGCTCTGTGCCTCTGTGGTTTTATTCCGTAATGATGAAGCTGTTTTTCAGTCCTTGCTATCAAGCGCCTCTTTCAGCTTCCTGTAAGTGGCTTGCAGCCCCTCAGATATCACCCTGGTGTCGGATAGCACTGGCATGAAATTGGTATCCCCGTTCCAACGGGGCACGATATGCAGATGGATGTGATCGGCAACACCTGCTCCCCCCACCAGGCCCATGTTGATGCCAAGATTAAAGCCGTCCGGGCGCATGCTCTTCTTGAGCAACTCCACACACAGATCAGCAAGCTGCATCATCTCCTGCTGCTCTTCTGCATCCCAGGCAGAGAGAGATGCCGTATGCCGGTAGGGAACGACCATCATATGGCCGTTGTTGTAGGGAAAAGCATTGAGGATGATGAAATGATATTTGCCCCGGTAAAGAATATAGTTGTCTTCATCCTTCTTCTCGGCGGGCTTATCGCAGAATATGCAGCCCTTCGGCTTTGCGCTCAAGATGTAATCGATTCTCCAGGGAGCCCATAACTTTTCCATTTTATTTCTCCTCAGTCTGCCAGACCAGCGTTCTTCCCTGCACTCTGGGCCTTCCCTCTATAAACATCTTTATCGCTCTGGGGTAGGCTTTGTACTCTGCCCTCTGAATTCTGGCCTTGAGGCTATCATGGGTATCACTCTCTAAAATGCGCACCGGCCTCTGGTAGACAATGGGACCGTGATCCACATCCTCATCCACAATATGAACAGTCGTCCCCGTCCATTTGACTCCATAAGCCAGAGCCTGAGAAAAGGCATCCATCCCCCTAAATGAGGGCAACAGAGCGGGATGGATGTTGAGGATCCTGTCTTTGTAATAGCGAACAAACGTGGGAGATAAAATTCTCATGTAGCCAGTGAGAACTACCAGCCCTACGCCAACCGCATCCAGATAGGCGATGAGCCTCTTATCGTACTCCTCCCGGCTGAGGTGTGCGGGATCGACAAAATAAGCGGGAACGCAATACTCCTTTGCGATTTTAAGAGCTCCTGCATCCGGCTGATCGGCGAGAACCACTCCCACACGGGCGGGCAGACGACCGCTGCGCTCTTCTTGCATAATGTAGCGCAAATTCTCACCTCGGCCCGAAGATATGACGCCTACTGTGGTTGTCAATATAATTATCTCGCTATAATCTCATTTTATCTTACTTGCCAATTATGATCTCAATTGCTGATACATTGGTCTCTCCCCGCTCTGTGTTGAGGATCTCCGTGGAAATCGAGATCCCTTTTACAGTTACATCCGAAAGAAAGCGAGACCTTGAAACCTCGGCCACATCAACCGCCCGGGAGATAGCCTGGCCCCTGGCCATGATCCTGACATCATTAGCGCCGTTGTTGAACTGGGTCACCACTGCCAGCACGTAGTTCATCACTGGCTTATTGCCGACGAACACGAGATCATTTTCAGCCATTGGGTATATCACCTTGGGAATTAAATTATAGCTAACCGATCATTTCCTACATAAAGTTGCTGATTATAGAAATTCACAGGTATCTGCCTCGTGCCTTGATCGCTTTGACCCTCTGCAAGACGGCATCTGCCTGGGAATAGGTTCGAGTATATCCTGCCACAAACCCCTCAATCAATTCATGGGGCAGGTCATGCGTGCTCTCCAGGGTCTGAAAGTATACATGCACATCCACACCCTGCGCCTCTACAGTCTTCTCGTAAAATGACAGACCGAAGTCGATGAGACATATCTTGCCGCGAGTGAGTATCATATTGGAGGTGGTCAAGTCTCCATGCACAATTCCCCCCCGGTGCAGCTTTCCTACCATCTCTCCTACCATCTCGGACAGATCCCGGTTGATCACATCCTTCAGCTTCTCGCCGACTACTCTCTCCATTCTGAGGTCAAAACGAGATACATCACAAATGATTGGCGTGAGAACCCCATGCCTGCGGGCATCGGACATGATCCTTGCTTCTCGCAGGGTCCTCTCTTGCCGAATACGTTCATCGAGTGCCGGCTGCCGGTAGCTCTTGGCATGCCGCTCCTTCTTGACGACTCCATACTCAAGTGTGATGACAGCTTCTGCGCCTCTGCCTATCTCCATAAATCCTCTTTTCTTTTCCAGGCATTGACCAGGCCGATGCAGCCCGTAATCATCATATCCCCGCCGGGAGATGCAGCCTTCGCACCCAACAAGGCCTTGCTGCAAAGAAACGTCTGCCTGCGTGGCCCGGTAACGAGAGTAGTCCCGATCTTGCCGGGAACACTATCGATATAGGCCCCGTGGCCCCCATCATCGAAGACCTCACTGCTCTTTAATGTTCCGTTGCACAGCTTCTCTGTAAACTCTGCCAGCTTTTCCAGGGAAAGCTCCGAGGTGTGGTGCTCGAAGATGGCTGTGATCCGGCCCTCGGCCAGCAGGGCGGCCACGGTATGGCCGTTTCCGAAATTGATGATGAGCGCGGGCGATCCGTCCGGCAAATCAAGAGCAGCTCCAAATATCGCTGCCGGTCCTGTGTCCATGAGAAGAGGCTGTATTCCTGCCTCTTGCAGAGCACACTGGACGGCCAGCATCCTGGTCATGGCCGCCGGAGGCTGCCGGTAAGCAAAAGCCTCCAGTCTGCCGCCTGAGCGGATCGCAGCAGTCAGATGCTCAAAGCGAACCAGACGATTTGACCGCTCTGGTGAAAAGCCATGGTCCTGTACGGCCACAGCCATATCTGCGGGCAGAGAAATGTCGAAGATCTCCAGGGCCCGACGAAGTGAGGCAACATCTATGTCCCCCATTTCGATGACCTCTGCATCCTCGGGCGCCTCCTCTTGAATCGTGACGCCCAAAGCCGCTACGCGCTCCAAATTATCATTAATGGTAGCCGCTGCCGACGCCGTGGCATAAACTCTCAGTCCCGCTGCCAGATGCCATCTTACCGCTGCAGTAGAGGCACCTCCTCCCATAGTCGGGCCGCGCAGAAAAACATCCCGTCCGGCCAGACGGGCCCGGTTTATCCTGTTTCCAACCAGCACGGTTTGGCTTGGCAAAACCATCTTGGTCGAGCCTTCTAATGACACTTCATCAGAGTAGAGCAGGATGTCCTGGGTGCCTGCCCCCACATCAATTGCCAAGAGCGACATAGATATTCCTTCATGATTCCTTTATGGGAAAAATTTTATCCTAGGCTGCAAAGGAAATCGCATGATCATAGATGTAGTGGTCGCGAGCACATCCCGCTTTCAAAAGTTTGGAAGGGTGAGCTCTCCAGAGGAGGCAGAAGACCTATCCGGCAAGGTGATCTTAGAGATGATCAAAGCAGCAGGATATACCGCCCGGTACTCTCTTTTACCTGACGGCTTTGTGTTGCGGGAAGCTGTGGAGAAGAGCAGCGCAGATGCGATTATTATCTGTGGAGGCACTGGGCTTACTCATCTGGACCTGACTTTGGAAGCCATTGAGCCGCTCTTCGAAAAGACTCTTCCCGGATTTGGCGAGCTCTTTCGCTACAAGAGCCTGGATGAGGTGGGCTCTCGCGCCATGCTCACCAGAGCTGCGGCTGGAGTCTATCATGAGAAACCGGTCTTCTGTTTGCCAGGCTCACCGGGCGCAGCGCGCCTGGGGCTGGATCTCATCCTGAAAGAAATAGAGCATATTATTGGGCATATACGGGAATAAAATGAAAAAATAATGCTTATCTTATTAATTTGTATTAGATCGCAGTAGCCTTTTATATCATTAGCACTCTGATAAGGATATAGAGCTATAGGGAGAAGATTGGCCAATGGAGACAGAGATTCCAGTGCGAGATATCATGACCAGGCCAGTGATCACAGCTGATGCGAAGCTGGACATTTTAAGCGCCGCTAAGAAGATGAGCTCGGCCAATGTGGGCAGTTTGATCATAGTATCCGGCGACAAGCCCACCGGCATTCTGACGGAAAGGGATCTGGTGAAGAAGGTCTTAGCCAAGGGGACAGATCCCAGAAGTCTAAAGGTGGCAGAGATCATGAGTTCTCCCGTAGTTTCCATTGGACCGGATGCCAGCTTGCGCGAAGCTGCTGCCTTGATGCTTCGCTCCGGTGTAAAGCGGCTGCCTGTGATCTTCCAGGGAAAGCTCGTAGGTATAATTACAGATACGGATCTTGTCTCTGGTTCCTCCCTCGGTTTGAATGAGATCTTAAGCGATCTCTTGGAGATGCACAAAGAAAGCATCCATTTCGAACTGCCCCAGGGGGTTGTACGAGGAATCTGTGAGGTTTGCAGCCAGCTCTCAGACAATCTGGAGAGCGTGGATGGAGAGTTGCTCTGCTGGAGTTGCAGGGACGGAAAAAGGTAAGAAATCCATTATTGCTGGACCGCAGGGGAGTAATAATGTTAGTAGAAGATATTTTATCCAAAGATCCTCTATACGTCGAGGATTCCACTTTTCTGACCAAGGCACGTCAGATAATCCGAGACAACCATGTGCGCGCACTGCCGGTTGTGAATAGCAAAGGCATTGTCCTGGGAATCGTAACCAACCAGGATATGCTGCGCGTGACCTCGACTAAGTCCAATGTGACTATATCAGGCTATGTAGTTAAGGCACCTACTGTAACAGGGCAGATGAATATCCTAGATGCCGCCCGGCTCATGCTAAAAGAAAAGGTAACTCTGCTTCCAGTAGTCGAGTCTGAGGGTACGCTCAAGCTGGTAGGTGTTGTCAGCCTACTGGATGTCTTTATGAATATTGATTTGCAGAGTGTGCCATCCAAACCGGTATCAGAAATTATGACCAAAAAAGTCGTATCCACCAGTCCGGATGACCCCATAACTAAGATATGGGATCTGATGGTCGAGAAAGACTTCACAGGTCTTCCGGTGGTAAAAGACGGCAAACTCATTGGAATGATCACCAGATTCGACATGTTAAAAGGCACAGCCAGGATCGGCAAGGAGAGTGAGAGAAGACCGGCGGACTCGATGCAAATGCCTGTTGAGAGATTTATGAGTTCGCCATTGTATAGCATAAAGCCAAAAGACAGCGTCAGAGCAGCCATCGAGCAGATGCTCAAGCATAAAGTGGGCAGAATGTCCGTAGTGGACGGCGAAGAGCTTGTAGGAATTGTGGATAGAGGCGATTTAATCAAATTCTACCTTGGTGAATAAAGATGAGCAAAGGGCCAACAACGGGAAAAGAAGTAACAAGGATTCCGCAAAAGAACGATCGCATGCCTGTAGCCCCCGGATCGGGTGATCGAGGACCTCTACAATTCGACTCCCGGCTCGCCAAGCGGGCGAGCGATGTAGTGGGTGTAGCCTCGCCAGATGTTGTCACCGTTCCTCCCACTACTACCATCATGAGCGCCATAAAGACCATGACCTTCTATGGATTCTCCCGGCTTCCCATCGCTGATCCAGGCACAAAGAGGTTGATCGGCTTTGTGACCTCAGTGGATGTGGTGGACTTTCTGGGCGGAGGACTGCGGCACAATCTATTGCGAGAAAAATATGGTGGAAACATCTTCACCGCCATAAATGCCGATATCACTGAAATTATGAGCACGCGCCTCACTTACGCCAGTGACAAAGCCTCATTAAACGACGTCTTGAAGCTGATGTATGAGAAGAACGTGGGCGGCCTTCCCATTGTTGATGAGGATATCCGCATCAAGGCTATAATTACCGAAGAGGACTTTGTGCGCTTTTGCCGAGGCCTGGAGACCGGCCTTGCCGTAGAAGCTTTCATGAGTCCCCATGTGGTGACGGCACCGGCTCAAACCACCATCGAGAAGATGACCAGGATGATCATCCAGAAGGGCTTCCGTCGCATGCCGGTTGTGCAGGATGGAGTTCTTATGGGCATGGTTACTGCATCGGATATCATGAAATATCTGGGTAGCGGAGATGCTTTTGAAAAGGTTGTTACGGGCGACATAGGAGAAGTAATGAATCAGCCCATCAAGAGCCTGATTAAGAGAAGCCTGCTTGCTACTGAGATGAAAGCAGACCTGGGCCACGCAGCCAGAAAGATGATGGACAATGAGATTGGATCTCTGCCTGTTATGGACAAAGGATCATTGGCAGGCATTTTAACGGAAAGAGATTACGTGAGGGCATTAGCCGAGAACAGAGGAATTCTAGCATGATAATAAAGAAAGTCCGAGATTACATGAGTGCTCCCATTTACGTCATTGAGCGAAATGAGAACATTCAAAGAGCCAGGAATCTGATGTTCAAGTACTCCATTGGCAGATTGCCGGTTATGGACGAAGGCAAGCTAGCGGGCATCGTCACCAAGTATGATATTACCAACCGACTCAATCAGGCAGCTCCTGAGTGGCGCAGAAGGCCTATAGACAAAGTACCCATCCATGTTGTAATGACTGAGAAGCCCCTCACCATATTCCCTGATGCCACCATGCCCCAGGCTGCAGAGCTTCTCATGGAAAACGGCATCTCTGGCTTACCGGTAGAACGCGATGGCGAGATTGTGGGCATGATCACATCTCGGGACTTAATGAAGTACTTCTCAGAGCAGGATCTCAAAGCGACCGTAGGAGACATGATGAGCAAGAATGTCCTTCGGGTGCACCGCCACCATACCATCGGCCACGTCCTGGAAGAGATGAATGTGCAGGGCCAGAGCAGAGCCCTGGTCTACGAAGACAACACTACTCCAGTAGGCATTGTGACCCGTTCCGGTCTTACCTTTTCCGAGCTAATGGGTCCAAAGGATGAGATGGAGACCAAGAACATCAAGATGACCCGAAAGGATAGTACCGCCGGCAGAAAGCAGTATCGCTATGTAAAGCAGATGCCTTTTGTGGCAGAGGATATCATGACCGCGCCTATTTTTACTATCGGCTCGGATATGAAGGCCGTACAAGCGAGCCAGACGCTGGTGGAAAAGAACATTATTGGCATGCCGGTGATGGACCAAAATGAAGTAGTAGGCTACTTCTCTGCCGATGAAATCATCGCAGAAGTTGGAAGGTGGAAGTAATGCAGGTAAAGGACATCATGAGCGAGCCGGTTACCATCGACAAATCAGAGAGACTGGGCCATGCTCTGGATCAGATGGAGAAGAATGATCTGAGAAGGCTTTTGGTCACCAACAAAGACAAGTTGGGCGGCATAATCACCATGAGACAGATTGCTCGCGTTTTAGGGACGCGAAAATCTCTGGGAATGCCTGCCTCCTCTCTGCATGTGGCATCTGCCACCATGGACTCCGTAATTAAGGTACTCCCTGATATGGATGTGCAAAATGCCATGGTCCTCTTGCAGAAGACCGGCGTTCTGGCGGTAATGGATGGCCAGAAGGTCCTGGGATGGGTTCGCCCCAGAGAGATATTGGCCGCCGTAAGTGTAAGCGGCATGGCTGCCGATGCCATGCGTTATCCTCTCACCTGCAATCCTAATGACCGGCTGGTTCACGCCCGGCGCATGATGCTGGATCGAGGTGTAGGAAGGCTTCCCGTGGTTGAGGGTGGTCGATTGGTGGGTATAATATCGGAACGGGATGTAGCCAAGTCTCTACGTGCCTTCCGGGATCTGAACGATACTGCCAGCAAGCAATACGCACGCATCTACAACATCCTGGTATCAGATGTGATGACTCACGAGGTGAAGTACGTCTATGCCGACACACCTCTGGAGGAGGTCAAGAAGATCATTCT
>JBFYLJ010000052.1:0-3270 GCA_041305465.1 Methanothrix sp. | reverse complement strand
TAGATTTGAAGGGAGTCATATTGGCGGCGGGAGAAGGCCGCAGATGCAGGCCGCTTACCCAGACCAGATCCAAGGTTATGCTTCCCGTGGGAAACCGCCCTTTCATGGAGCATGTCATTTCAGCTCTGGCTGCAAACGAAATTCGAGATCTTTACATTGTAGTGGGCTATCAAAAAGAAAGGGTTATGGACTATTTTGAGGATGGTCTTGATTTTGGCGTAAAGATCACTTACCTAGAACAAAATGAGCTTTTGGGGACAGCTCATGCCCTGCGCAAAGCTGAAAGCTATGTGAATGAGGAATTTCTCGTGGTCAATGGAGACAATCTCATAGATGCTAGAGCAGTCAAAGAGTTAATCACGGCCAAAGGAGAAAACGTGATATTGGCTGCTCTTCGCCAGCATTCCGAGGACTATGGTGTCTTGATGGTAGAACAGGAGAGGGTAAAGGCAATAATTGAGAAGCCGGGGAAGCCATGTTCCGGAATTCTCAATACGGGGGCCTACAAATTTAGCCCGGCCATCTTTGAGGATCTTCGTCATACTCCTATATCGGAGAGGGGATCTTACGAGTTGACCCAGACCCTATCTCAGATGATTGCAGACGGAAGAGAGGTTGTACCCCAGATCAGCAAAGGCATATGGTCTGATGCCATATTTGCCTGGGATCTTCTGAACGCCAACAACCTTGCTCTGGGTATGAAGGATACAATGGTCTCAGGGGAGGTGGAAGAGGGCGCGATTATCAAAGGCCCGGTGGAGATAGGCAGGGGCAGTATAATACGCTCCGGATCTTATCTAGTGGGCCCGATCTGTATAGGCGAGGACTGCGATATCGGACCGTCTGCCACAATTCTGCCGTCCACTTCCGTAGGCGACTGCGCAAGGATCGGACCATATTCCGAGGTGAGAAACAGCGTAATTATGAATGATACGCGGATCGGCACAGCGGCTATTATTTCCGATTCAGTAATCGGCGCAAGTTGCACATTGGGTGACCAACTGGTCATTGAGACGGGTCCCTCAGTCGTAGATTTGGAAGATGCCTTTGAGAGGGCAGAGTTCGGAGCGATATTTGCCGATGATGTGATTGCTGGAAGCAGAGTTCTGGCCGGCCCGGGAACGATTGTGGGCACAGGGGCGCGCATAGGCTCGGGAGCATCTATTCGCGGCTGGATTGAGAGGGAGTGCAGGGTGATAAGCTGATGTGCGGAATTGTGGCTTATATCGGCGATCAGTTGGCAGGCCCGATCATTTTTGATACTCTGAAACGGCTGGAGTACAGAGGTTATGATTCAGTAGGTGTGGCCATCAAGTCCGGGGAGGGAATTGAGGTCTTAAAGTCGGCCGGGCGAATTGCGGATCTGGAAAAGGTCTACAAATCCAGAGGCTGTCCGGGAGAGTGCATCGGCATCGGCCATACACGCTGGGCAACGCACGGAAGGCCCAGCGACCAGAATGCGCATCCACACACCTCTGGGGAGATCGCCATAGTGCATAACGGCATTATTGAAAACTACCTGGAGCTGAGAGAGATGCTTACTGGATCGGGCTATGTGTTTACTTCCGAGACAGATAGCGAGGCTCTGGCGCATCTCATTCACTCTTATTATCACGGCGATCTTTACTCAGCTGTTCAAAAGGCCTTGGAGCATGTGGAAGGCTCCTATGCTGTGGCTGTGCTCGCAGCCAGTTCACCTTATCTGGTCTGCGCCAGAAAGGACAGTCCTCTGGTGCTGGGCAAAGGCAAAGCTGCAATCTATGTGGCATCAGATGTCCCTGCTCTTCTTCCCTATACCAAAGACGTCATCCGTATGAAGGACGGTGAGATCGCCCGAGTCTTTGCGGATCGCGTTGAGATAACAGATAGAGAGGGTCAGCCCCGCCAGGTGCAGATCGAGCGGATAGATTGGGGTGCCGATGCCGCAGAGAAGGGCGGATATGCGCATTTCATGCTCAAAGAGATCCATGAGCAGCCACGGGCCATTCGCGAGACCATCGCGGGCCGGATCTCCGAGATCGAAGGAGATGTGCGGCTCAAAATGGGCATAAGCGATATAGAGATAAAAGGCCTGGAAAGGGTGACTATCATCGCCTGCGGCACATCCTACCACGCTGGAATGCTGGCCAAGAACCTGTTTGCCCGTGTGGCCGGTCTGCCGGTTGATGTTGAGGTGGCATCCGAGTTTTTAAATCTTCAGGTGCGGCCCAAGACTCTGCTCCTGGGCATCACTCAGTCCGGAGAGACCGCAGATACTCTGCTTGCTCTGAAGAAGGCCAAGACCTGTGGTGGACGCAGCCTGGCCATAACCAATGTATTGGGATCAACTGTGGCCGAGCTTGTGGACGGTACCATCTACACTCGTTGCGGCCCGGAGATAGGCGTCGCTGCTACCAAGACCTTCACCTCTCAGCTGGTAGCCATCATTCTGCTGGCCGTGCGTCTGGGCAGGGCCCGCGGCCATCTTACTCCCGACCAGGCCAGAAAGATGCTTATTGAGCTGACCAAGCTACCCGGCCTGGTGCAGAGGGTACTGGAAAAGAGGGAAGAGATCAGAAAGATCGCCGAGCAATATGTCGGCGCAAGCTGTTATTTCTTCATAGGCAGGGACTATCTCTATCCCATTTCCTTAGAGGGCGCGCTGAAGATGAAAGAGATCGCCTACATACCATCCGAGGGCTACGCAGGAGGAGAGCTCAAGCACGGGCCGCTGGCTTTGATTACGGAAAAGACGCCCGTGGTGGCTCTGGCTACCTGCGGCAAAAAGATTCAGTCCAACATAAAAGAGGTCAGTGCACGTGGTGCTGAGGTTATAGCCTTCGCCACGGAAGGCGATCCGGATATTGCCAAGGTGGCCAGCCACGTAATTGAGCTGCCCGAGACGCAGCCCATCTACTCGGCGGTGCTCTGCACCGTGGCCGTGCAGCTTCTCTCTTATTATACGGCAAACAAGCTGGGTCTTCCCATTGACAAGCCCAGAAACCTCGCCAAGTGTGTGACTGTGGAGTGAGGCCTACCTTTTTTTGCAGAGAAGCTTCAAAAATTCACAGGCTATTATCCTTTTTGTGACCACTCCCGCCAATGAATTGGCGGGCATCTAGGCTGATGCCAAAGACTGTAGCCCCAGTCTTGCGATGTTAAGAGCAGCGTTGAGATCTCTATCTATCGATAATCCACAATAGGGACAATTATGGACTCTGATAGATAGATCCTTTTTGACTATTTGACCACAGCTTGAGCATATCTGGGATGTATTTGCAGGATTAACCA
>JBFYLJ010000051.1:0-4681 GCA_041305465.1 Methanothrix sp. | reverse complement strand
AGTGGCAAAGTCATTAAAGTCAGCGTGAATCTGAGCGAACCGCAGAAGACAATTCTATTGTTGCTGGGACAGGAATGCAAAAATTATTACGGGATGAACTGAAACTGCGGAATGTGGGATTCACGGAAAGCAGTGATTTAATTTTTTTGGATGGGCGGATCAGCCGTTGGGCTGAACTTTGAGTTTACATTTTAACCACAAAGCTCACATTTCCACGGATGAAAAGTCGTGGCCCCATTGGAGCCTGATTATAAATATTGCGGGGTAAATCTGGAAGGTGATGACTTCCTGGCTTGGTGGAAAGCTCACAGCATGCCTAAGCGTTCTTTTATCGCTCTGATATCTGACTGTACCTGTCTGAGAGTCATTCCGTATCCTGGCTGAATGTCTTCTCTCATGCTTTTTATCTCTTCAAGGGTTGATTCGGTGGTCTTGCGCACTGCTTTCACATCACCCTTCATCTCTTTGACATCACCCTTCATCTCTTTGACATCGCCCTTCATCTCTTTCATATCATTTCTTATGTCCAGGAGCAGCGGAATTGCCTTGTTCAACTGGATTGCTGAGCAAATTTGAGCATAGCTCTCTGCCTTCATAACATCGCCCTTATAATCCTCAAAAGCAATGCTCGATACCTGGGAATGTTCAGGCTTTAGGGTCTCTATCAGCTTCTTAAAATCGGTGATTGTTTCTTCATCGCCTTCGACCAGAGCTATTACTTCCGGCTCTTTTTCACCCGTTCTATTGCGGGCATGAAAGCCCTTGAGACCCATGTCTATGGCATTGCTCATCAAGAAGTATCTGTAGCCTACCTCATGGACTTTGGGACCGATAATCTTTATCTTCAGCTTCATAGTCACCTCTGATATGTATTGGCAAGCTATTTGGCTGTTTCCTCTACTGCAAATTACTCGGAGATTTTGCCTCTTCTGATGTGAAGGCCTACATGCACGGCTCATGACCTGCAGTTGGCAGACCCGATTCCGCTCAGGAGGGCAACGACCCTCTAAGCTCCTTTTCCTTGGCCGTAGAACCGTTGTTCAATATCTCGCTTTCAGCTAACCGAACCTACTGTAGCGGAGGTTCGGGAAGGCGTAGATGATGTTGCCAAAAGATCGCTAGTGTCAATAAAAAATATTTTTATAGATGACTGCATGTCAACGAGATTTCATGGGAGCGAGGCAGTACATGGCCCAACCCATAGATTGGCGTTGGAACTGCAAATAATCATCCTGGTCAGTACGGAAATGCTTGAATACCTGTTCATAGTCCGTGTGGGTGGGATTTTCTTCGAACCAACGTATCAGTCCGCACCAATTATCCGAAATGTACCTGTTCCAGTCGTCGTTGCTGGCACGAATGATGGATTCGAGTTCAAAGCCTTCATCCCGGATAAATTGAGTTAGTTCCGTTTCTGTATGGGTAGTTGTCTGTTTCTGGGCGTATACCGGATCTACCTGATTGCTGAGCCAGTGGGTTTCACCGATAGCAAGGCGTCCATTCTGATGAACAGCTCGCTTCAGTACTTGGAGTGTCTGCTGGCAGCCGCCAAAAATAAACGTTGACCCAATACATGTTGCGGCATCGAAAACCCCTTCTTCGAATATGTAATCAGCCCCATTGGAGCAAACGATTTCAATTCGGTCCGATAAACCTTTCGAAGCCAGTTTTTGCCTGGCCCTGTCGCAGAAATCCTGGGATATATCTATTCCAATACCAGTAATACCGAATTCCTCAGCCCAGAGAGAAAGGGGTCCGGCACAACCACAACCGAAGTCAATGACCCGGTTTCCTTTTTTCAATTTGAGTAATTTGCCCAGTTTGATGATCTTTTCAGGCGTGGAAGGGTTTAGTATCTCCATATAGCGGTGTGAGATGCTCATAATGTCAAGGAATTCCATAATTCAAGCCTCTTTCTGGAAATGGTAACTTGATTAATAAAGGTGTTGGGAGACCTAATGCTAATCTCGTTGATAATGTGATGATGACAGCCTCAAATTTTTACCCAATTATAAACATCTTAGACTTCTGCTTGAAAAGAAGCAATTATTTCTAGGCCATAATACTAACATTGCATATACATTGGCACGACGACCACGTACGCTTAAAAATAATGAGGGCATCCTTTTCTCATCCGAAATCAGTATCGTAAGCCGAGTTTTTATTTGCCTGCCGCGATGAACCGAAAACTATTTATTCGTTAATTGTCGTATGATATATTGGCAAAGGTCGATGGCCTATTTTCTCCCTCCTACACCCAATTGACTTTTGCCTCCCTCCTTCTTATCGATCTTAATGAGGTCATAGCTCCCATTTATCTACGGCTTCCTGCCATAGGCCATAAAGCCTGTGTAGGAGCAGAAGAACCTGCCTTGGAGGTTATCCTCCCTTAGTCCCTTTAGCCAGGCTGCAACTTCAGAGTTTGATACCAGACCCAAATTCATGGCCTTCTCTGCGTTTTTGAAGATATCGAAGACCTTTTCGGCCAAGTCAAGATCGGTGATCACCAGGGTGCTTGGGTAGACTAAAACCCCCTCCAGCCCTATGGCCAAAAAGTGCCCGTAAAGGAAACGCCCGATCCAGCCGCTCTTGAATGTGTCGCACCAAAAGTTCGTTATCTTGCGAGTAACCTGTCGGTCTCGGGAACCTATGGTGAAGGTGCCCCAATCAGGCTCATAGGCTACGATACGCCCGCCGCTCTTCGTGACTCTGGCCATCTCTGCCAGGACCTTTCTAGGCTCAGGTATATGTTGAAGGGTTCTGTCCACTCTGGCGCAGTCGAATGATTCATCAGCCAGGTCCAAATGATCGGCATCTCCCTGCACAAAATCCATGCAAAGGCCAAGGCTCTTCGCACAGGACCTGGCCGCCTCCAGCATAGTCTGGCTGCAGTCCACCGCCACTACCCTTCCGTTGCTTCCCACTATCCTTGCCAGGGCAATGGCATCAAAGCCCAGGCCACAGCCTACCTCTAAAATCCTGCAACCCTCTCGGGCATTCATCAGATCGAAGCTCTTTCTCTTGTAATCCTGGAAATAGGGCAAGGAGTTCAAGGTAGTCAGGCAGGACGTGAAGATCGATGAATCTCTGGAATGATCGATATCTGTGAATCCACTTGATAGATAATCCATACTATCACGACATAAGATGGGTCTGCCCGCTTACTTAAGCCTTTTTTTAGTTTCAGGGAGAAGAGTTAATCATTAATGATTTTAATCAGATCCGGGAGGATGAGATATATGTTTGAAAGCATAACGAACGGTTGTATCTTCTGCGATATTATCGATGGCATTGCGCCCGGCAGCAGGATCTATGAGGACGAACTCTCTTTAGCCATACTTGATATCAATCCCTTCTCGAAAGGGCATTGTCTCATCATTCCCAAGAGGCATGTGCCATGGTGGCATGAGCTGACGCCTGAAGAGAATGCCAGCCTCTTTCGGGTGGCACAGATTGTGGCCGAAAAGATGATGGCCGCCTTAAAGCCGGACTTCGTCTGCATGTATGCCCGGGGCAGAAGAATACCGCATACCCACATATTCCTGGTTCCCACTTACCAGGGGGACGTGCTTGACAGATTCTTCAATGCACTGGAACTCTTCCAGGAATCCCCACCCGAGCTTGCAGCTCTGCGAGAGGAGAAATCCATGGAAGAAGTGGCGAAGCGTCTCAGGAAGATGTAATTGAAGCTATCTCGCGATCATTACCGAGCATTTAGCATTCCTCACCACATCCTCGGACACACCGCCCAAAAGGAACCTTTGAATCTTGCCATAGGCCTTGCTGCCCATGACAATCAGGTCAGCACATATCTCATTGGCATACGAGAGGATCTTGTCAGAAGGGTCTCCGTGGAGCACATGTGATTCGATATGCAAATCGCGACCTTTCAGATACCTATCTATTAGCCTCTTATGATGCTCTTCAAATTCTTTTTCGCTGAGGCGGACTTCCTGTATCCCGATATCTGCCTCAGACACAATCAGCTTCGGTAGCCCCACAACGCTGATCACATGGACCTCTGCCGAGAAAGCGATCGCTATTGTAAAAGCTCTTGCCACAACCATCTCAGAGTAGTCCGAGGTGTCCACTGCTACTACGATCCTCTTAATTCCATAATCCTCTAAGCTCTGCATTTTCCACACCCCACAACAATTAATTATACATGATCTTAACCTATTATGTCTTATTCGGCACAAATCTCTTGGCAATCAAAGTCGGAACAACAGCGCTCAGGATCACGGCGGTCGCCGCAATAGAGAACTGAGTCTGATCGAGGAAACCCAGATCCCGTCCCAGGGTTGCAGTTATCGTTCCCACGGTAAGCCCTGTGGAAAGGAGCATGGTGGAGAAGATCGGAGCCTCTGGAATCCACTTTTTATTGAAGTAGTATGTTCCTATGAACTTGGACAGCATCTTTGCTCCCAGCAATCCTAAGATTAAGCCTATGTTCTGCACAATTGCAGGCAGGGAGATGAGCATGCCGGCTCGGACGAAGAACGCCGGCGATAGAAGGGAACAGGTCACGGATCTGGTCTTGGAGAGGATATCGCTGTAGCTGTGAATACAGTTCGCGAACACGAGACCCAGGACGAAGGCGCCAAAGACGGCATGAAGTCTTCCGGCGTCGGCGATGAAAGAGACGCCGAGCATGCAGGCAAATATGAATCTGAGTTCCAGT
>JBFYLJ010000050.1:0-6800 GCA_041305465.1 Methanothrix sp. | reverse complement strand
GAAGCTGCTAGGTAAACGCCGCTATGTCTATTGTCATTAGCATTGTTCTCCTTTATGATGTTGCGGTTAGAGCCCCAGATGATTATTCCGTCTTCGCTGTTATTGGTTACGATGTTGTTCGCGATTGTGTTATCATTAGAGTAACCAAGATCGATGCCCAACCGATTACTTGCAGCGATGTTGTCTGAGATGGTATTTTTATCAGAGTTATCAAGGTAGATTCCACGGTCGCTGCTGGTGGCAGTGTTCTCCAAGAGCATGTTGCTGTCGCTGGAAGATTGCAGCAAGATGCCACTGTCGTAGCCTGTAGCTGTGTTGCCTGAGATGGTATTGTCGCTGGAGGATTCGATGCAGATGCCACCGCCGCTGTTGTCGCTGGCAGTGTTGTCAGAGATGTTGTTGCTGTTGGAGGATTTCAGCCATATGCCGTATCGATGGGTGGGGTTGCCATTGTTGGTGGCGATGTTGCCCGATATTGTATTGCCGCTGCAGGATTGGAGGAAGATTCCACAATATCCATCATTACCATCGATACCATTACTATCGATCCGGCAATTCTGGGAATCATGAATCGCTATCCCCTCCCGGACGTTATTCGAGATGTTGCAATTCGTTATCCTGATGCCTTGCGATAAATAGATGCGGATGCCCTGGCCATTATTTCTTATTAGGCAATCCTCAATGAGACCGTCTGTAGCTTTCACATCGATTCCAGCATTGGAAAGGCTCGAGTCAATTACGGCCAGACCGCTTATGACGGCCCCTGAACCAAGCAGGGTAATGGGGATATCCACACCATTGCCTTCGATCTCAGGAAAACCCACTCCCATGATTGATATATTTGCCTTATCAATGACAATCGGACCAGAGTATGTCCCGCTCTTGACCTCTATGGTGTCGCCGGGACAGGCTGCGTTGATGGCGGCCTGGATGCTGGTGAAGCTGCAACCCGAGGCACAGACGGTGAGGGTTGTGCCGGTGCGGCTCGTCAGCGGGAAGCTGTCCTGCTCCGACCCGCCAGGGATCGGATAAGGCGAGTCGCCTATGCCGTCGCTGCTGCAATCCCAGCCTGCAAAATCTGACCAGCTGTTACCGACGTAGGTGGTATTGCCTTTGTACTCGATTTTCGTTGGAGAGTGCCAGGTATTGGAAGAATCTGACCAAGAGTTGTTAGGGTTGTCGAGGGTGTTCTGGTAGATGGTGTTTCCGCTGGAAGAAGAAATACGGATGCCATTATTGGAGTTGTCGGTGACGGTGTTCCCAGAGATGGTGTTACCAGAAGAGCTTTGCAGGGATACGCCATTGCCCCCTTTGCTGGCCCCGTTCCTGGTGATTCTGTTGAGGTCGATCTGGTTATTCTGGCAGCTTTCCATAATAATGCCACCCAGGCCGTTGTCCTCGATGGTGTCATCCGTTATCCTGGTGCCGCTTGATGAAGTTATAGAGATTCCGTAGCC
Organism: Methanothrix sp.; assembly: GCA_041305465.1. GTDB lineage: Archaea > Halobacteriota > Methanosarcinia > Methanotrichales > Methanotrichaceae > Methanothrix. The sequence goes on along the minus strand of JBFYLJ010000050.1, from coordinate 5,343 downwards.
ATTATTATTCCTTATCTGGCATCCACGGATGAGACAGCCCGACGCTCTCACATCGATTCCCGCATGGGGATTGCCCGAGCCGGTCACTACCAGGCCACTTAGGGTTGCCCCTGAACCGCTCAGAGTAATTGTGCTGTCCACACCATTGCCTTGGATCTCAGCAGACCCATCCCCCATGACAGCTATATTTGCCTTATCAATTACAATAGGCCCTGAATATATCCCGCCAATAAGCTGAATGCTGCCACCAGGGCTGATCGAATTTATGGCCTGCTGGATGCTTCCGCCAGGGAGCACCTGGAGAAAGAGGATTTCATTGGGCTGATCTGGTTGCGTTGGTGGGGTTTCAGGTGGGTCGTTTTCGGGCGGATTCGTATTACCCTGTTTAACATTGTCCTGGGAGTTTATTTCTTTAAGGCTGTCATAACTATTATCGATTATGATATTGCGATTTGAATTCTCCAAAAGTATATCATATTTCAAATTTTTTAGAAATGTATTTCCTTTGAGTATATTATTATCTGAGTTTTTCAAATATATTCCATTGATGTTGTTTTCTGTAATTAAATTATATAATATAGAATTGTTTGATGAGTCTTCCAGATAGATTCCATCGAACCCATTGTTATTGATCTTGTTTCCATAAATGATATTGCCGCTCTTGCCTTTCGAATGAAGTCCATAACCCTTATTATTTTTAAGCGTGTTATTGGATATGCGGTTCCCGTCGGAGAATACAAGGATTCCGGCTTCCGGATTTCCAGAATTCATCACCACGAAACCGTCCACAGTGCATGCGCTGGCAGTGATGGTGATGGTGCTGCTATGTCCGACGGCAGATACCACTGGTGCTCCTTCACCGGTATCGACTCCCCGGAGGATAACGCCCGGCTTGCTCAGGTTAAGGTTTTCATTATAGTCTCCGCTAAGAACATAGATTGTCGCGCCAGGGATGGATTGATCTAAAGCATCCTGGATGCTGGTGAAGTTCACACCCGGCATCTTCTTGGGTCCAACCACATTCCCAGAGATCTCATCTGGATTGGGCAATGGTTCAAGAAAGAATCTGCTTATATCCCCAGAAAAATCATATTCTTGAGACGAATTGTGAAATTCGGGAGGAGATTGGCCATTTCCCAAAACGAATAAAATAAAGAAAATCAAGCAAATATTTTTTCCGCTTTGGTGCATTGGCTCCCTCCACATTTTGGGATTCAGCTTATGTTAGGAGGATGCATTTAAGCTTTCTCTTTGGTATGACACATGCGTCATCCTGAAAGTCTGACTCCAAATTCTCGTCAATGTGGCATGGAAAAGAAGAATACAGTCAAACACCGGAAGATTGACACTCATATCCTGCACCAGTGAGTTCGCAGACATGATAAATAAGTATCAGTTCACAGAAAGGACGCACATAGAGACTAATTAAAAACTAAAATATCAGAAAAAATATAAAATGCAAAAAAAATTACTGAGGCAGCAGAACTGCTGCTGCCTGCATTGCCCAGTTGATGAATGCATCCGGGAAGACGCCGATCCAAAGCACTGCGAATAGCGTCAGGACGAGCGCTACCATATATCCCTTCTGCTCAGCGATCTTGGGGCCAGTCGGCTCCTTGAGATACATATAGCTGATGATCCTCAGGTAGTACACCAGCGACAGAGCGCTGTTGAGGATGGCAATTACTGCCAGCCAGACCAGACCGGAGTAAATGGCCGAGCTGAAGAGCACGAACTTGCCGATGTATCCTGCCGTTGGGGGAATGCCTGCCAGCGCAAACATGAAGATCAGCATGCAAAACGCTGTTATGGGCGCTCTCTTGGCAAGACCGGCATAGTTGGATATATCATCTGGGTCGGTTTCGCTTGCCTTGGACACCATGCTCGATACCTGAGCCGTGCCGATGAAGGCTCCAGTCTTCATTAGAGCATGTCCCAGGATGAGCAGCAGCGCACCGGCAATCCCCAGTTGATCGGCCGGCACCAGGCCAAGGCCCAGTGCATTAACCGGTGCAGCTCCGTAAGCCGCTCCTACCACAACAAAGGCGATGGCGATGTAGCCTGCCTGAGCAATGGAAGAGTATGCCAGTATGCGCCGCACATTGTTCTGCCAGCAGGCGGCGAGGTTGCCCAACGTCATGGTCACAGTGGCCAGGATGGCGAAGGCCATGTACCATTCCATTCGCAGAGCCACCAGGGCTATGATAATTACCCTGAAAGCGGCTACAAACCCCATCTTCTTGGAGCCTGCTGCGAGCAGAGCCGAGACCAGGGGCGGTGCGCCCTCGTAGGTATCGGGAGCCCACATATGGAAGGGAACCAATGCCATCTTGAAGCCAAATCCTACTATGACGAAGATCAGAGCAACCAATGTTGCCGGACCGAAGTTGGCAAGCGAGGCTGCAGCAATATCTGCCAGATGAGTGGATCCCACCATACCGTAGAGCAGAGAGAAGCCGAAGAGCATGAACGCAGAAGCGACTGAGCCGAAGATGAAGTACTTCATAGCCGCTTCAAGATTCTTCTTGCTTCTATCAAAGGCTGCCAGGGCATAGGTGGACAGGCTGGCAAGCTCGAAGCCCACGAACAGGGTGACGATGTCGATGGAGCTTGAGACTACCATCATGCCCACTGTGGCAAAGAGGAGCAGTGCGTAATACTCATCAGCGCCTTTTCCTGTGTACCTAGACAGTGAGGCTATCACTACCAGTAGCGATACTACCAGGAAGACAACCTTGAAGAACTGAGACAGGGCGTCTACCGATATGGTATCAAAGAAGAACAGTGTGGGTTTGATGGTCAAATTGGAGGCCACCAGCCCCAAGGCTGCTACCAGCCCTGCAGCGCTCAAATATCCCATGAGCTTTCCGCTGTTCTTCATCAGGGATCCCAGCAGCACAACAAGCACTGCCAGTATCGTGAGTAGCGCTTCTCCCCAGAGGGGTGCGTAGTGTGAAAACTCCACTTCAGATCACCCCCATCTGGGTCAGGGTAATTACAGGCTCCATGACCTGAGTTGCCGCTGTTCCCATTATGTCTGTGATCAGCCCGGGCTGAATGCCGAAGATCAAAGAGAGAACTATGATCATGGCCATGGAGAACAGCTCGTAGTTATGCGGATCATGTACGTTCATATACTTCTTCAATATCGGCCCGAACATGGCTTTTTGCATGGCCCAGAGGTGATAAGCGGCCGTGGTCACAATGCTCAGGAAGACTACGATCATGGTGTAGACTGGTAGCGTTGCAAACGACCCGGTCAGAACCATGAACTCGGCCACGAATCCACTCATGCCCGGCAGTCCCAGAGAGGCCATGAATCCAGCCATCATGATGACGGCGAACTTGGGCATGCGATCAGCCAGCCCACCGAGATCGGCAATGACCCTGGTCCCTACCACGTGCTGGATAGTACCAGCGGACATGAACAGGACGCAGGTGATAATGCCGTGTGAGAACTGCTGGAACATGGCTCCGGTAACCGACATCCAGGTAAAAGCCACAGCTCCAAGTGTTACAAAGCCCATGTGGCTGACGGATGAGTACGCTACCAGCTTCTTGATATCTTTCTGAGCCAGTGCCATGAAGGCTCCGTAGACAATTGAGATCACCGCGATGATGGCGATGATAGTCACGAATGCCTTATCGACGCTGGGGAGCATGGGCATAATGACCCTGAAAAGGCCGTATCCGCCCATCTTAAGCAGCAGAGCTGCCAGCACAACCGAGCCAGCTGTAGGTGCCTCAACGTGGGCATCAGGCAGCCAGGTATGGAAGGGGAAGGCAGGCATCTTAACCAGGAATCCCAGGAGAAGGCCGGCGAAGATGATATTGAGCAGGCCGGTTGGGAATATGGTCTTGTCTGCTGTCGCTGCTAACAAGGTCAGCATATCGAAGGTTCTGGTACCCTCGGGCGTCTGGTAGGTGAAATACAGGGCAAAGATAGCCAGCAGCATCACCAGGCTTGCCACGTGAGTGTAGATGAAGAACTTGATGGCAGCGTAATCCTTTCTCGGTCCGCCCCATGATCCTATGAGGAAGAACATGGGGATGAGTACTATCTCCCAGAAGATATAGAACAGGAAGAAGTCCAGAGATGTAAAGACTCCCAGCACTCCCACCTCATTGAGCAGAAGCAGGGCAAAGTACTGATTGGGCTTATTTGTCTCTCCCCAGGAGTATATTATTACCAGTACCGATACTATCGTAGAAAGCAATACTAATGGAAAACCTATGCCGTCAACGCCTACGGTGTATTTGACGCCAAGGGAAGGAACCCAGTTGTAGCTCTCTACAAACTGCATTATCTTGGAAGTTTTGTCAAACTCCATGTACATTTGCAGAGATAGGGCTAAAGGTATAAGCGAGGCTATTAGGGCCACCAATTTGGCCTTGGTTCCCGCGAAGAAGGATACCACTGCCCCAAGAAGGGGAATGGCAATCAATAGCGAGATCACATTTGAGATCATACCAGGCCCACCTCCCTAGCCAGAGTAATTACAACCACCAGCACCACAACTCCCAGCACCAGCGCCGTGACATAGTTTTGAATTATGCCGGTCTGAACCTTTCTTACATGCTGTGCGAAGCCCATAACCCAGGCACTCAGCCAGTTGAGCCATCCGTCTACGAGCTTTATGTCGATCATATTACAGATCAAAGCCGTGCCGTAGACTACAGTTTCTGCAAACCAGCCGGTCATGATTTCATGCTGGTAGTATCCCTTGAGCAGCAATTTCCGAATGGGATCCTTGTCGCCCGTAACCTGGCTTGGATCAAACTTCTTGATTTTGTCCCAGTAGAAGAGGCCAGCCAGAAGGATGCCGCCAATAGCTACGATGATTGGCAGTATCTGTATGTACCACGGTTCCGCATGCGCTTCTTCTCCGCCGGCTTCACTTTCTGCTGATGCGGCATGTTCACCTTCTTCAGATGTGGCACTATGTTCGCCTTCCACTGCAGGAGCAGCGTGCTCTTGCAGAACTTCGTGGCCGCCAATAGCGGCTAGATGAACGAAGTCAACATCGTAATGCTCGAAGTTTGAATCCAGGTAGTTGTAGAAGTCATCTTGAGCTGCAAACCCAAATCCAAAGGCAAATACTGCTAAGATCACCAGGGGTCCGATCATAACCATGGGCGACTCATGTTTGCCGTAATTGGATCTCTCTTTGCCGGTGAAGACCGCGAACCACATTCTGAAGGTGTAAATAGCTGTCAGAATGGCAGCTAAGACCAGGAATATGTAGGGCAGGAAATTGATCATGGTGCCGTACTCATAGGCGATTACTATGATCTCGTCCTTGGAGAAGAATCCCGTGAATAATGGGAATCCTGCCAGGGACA
>JBFYLJ010000049.1:0-22168 GCA_041305465.1 Methanothrix sp. | reverse complement strand
CGATATTTATCATCTCACCCAGGCTTGCACCCTTGCCGCCCACTACGGAAAGATCATTCTTTCCCACTTCTTCCAGCCATACAACAGCATCCATTAAATCATCCGTCCACCGTCATGATTCTTCATTATATCTTCAGTATCTGCCCACCTCTCCCTCTTTACATTATATGAAGCTTTCACACTATGAAGCTTTCACACGATAAGCAGAAATTATACAAAAGCATATATCCAGGAGATATCTGACTGGACTATTGCATGTTTAGACGTTTTCGCGGAGCCGTAGCGGCAAAAGATATGCTTCTTGATCGCTGCTTACCTTTGCAGCGGACAGAACACCTGCCAAGCATGCAGGCATCAGGTCGGGTTTTGTCGCAGGATATCCTCTCTCGCGTGAGCCTGCCTGGCTTTGACCGGGCGGCGATGGACGGATTTGCTGTGCGGTCCGGGGACACAAGAGGCGCAAAGCCTAACGCTCCCGTTTTTCTGGATAATTTTCTGCCCATGCGTACCGGCATGCCTGTTCCAGGGTGTTATGATGCGGTGGTGATGAGTGAGGATTGCAGGATGCACAATGCGATTTTGGAGGTCACAGCGCAGCTTCATGCTTTCAAGAATGTATCTCGCATCGGTGAGGACATAAGCGTTGGCGAAACGGTTTTTTCCGAGGGCCATACCCTTCGGCCCCCTGATGTGGCAATGCTCTGTGCACTGGGAATTGACGAGGTGCGCGTTTATGAAAGGCCCAAGGTTGTCATCATGCCCACTGGAGGAGAATTGGTGGACATCGGTGCACGCGCTCTATCTCCAGGTGAAGCATACGAGATCAACGGGCTCATGGCCCTACTCTATGCAGAAAAATGGGGTGCGCGGGCCTTGAAAACCGATATCGTCCCGGATGACGAAGGACTCATTCGCGAGGCCATCTCATCTAACGCGGATGCAGACATGATCATAATAATCGGGGGAACCTCTGTGGGCGAAAAGGACTATGCTCCAAGGGTTCTGGAGGAGATGGGAGAGCTTTTAGTGCATGGCGTGCGTCTGCAGCCTGGAAAGCCTACTGCTTTTGGTCTTGTGGCCGACAAGCCTATTGTCTGCCTGCCCGGCTATCCTGTGGCTGCACTATCCGATCTCTATCTTTTCATTCGACCAGCTCTGCAAAAGATGGGCCACCGCTCCGACCAACAGCCGAAAGTCTCAGCGCGTCTGGCGAGAAAGATTCCATCGCGACCGAACTATTTGAGTATGGTCAGAGTGACCCTCAAGAATGGCGAGGCCGAGCCTATCATGATCTCAGGTGCAGGTATCCTCAGCTCTGTGGCAAGGGCGGACGGCTTTGTGATGGTGCCAGAGGAACGCGAAGGGATCGAAGAGGGTGAGACGGTAGAAGTGATGATGTTTGAATAGTCTTTATATAGAAGTTCAAACAACATCCAGTTGTTAAATTAGCATTTGTTGAGGTATTTAATGGCTGGACAATTCAGTGGCACACCAATATACATTCTCAGAGAAGGCAGTCAGAGGACTGCCGGAAGAGATGCACAGAGATCGAACATCATGGCAGCCAAGGCTGTAGCCGGCGCTGTGAGGACCACACTCGGCCCCAAGGGCATGGACAAGATGCTGGTAGACACCATGGGCGATGTTGTGATCACCAATGACGGCGTTACCATTCTAAAAGAGATGGATATCGAGCATCCCGCTGCCAAGATGATGGTGGAGATTGCCAAGACCCAGGACCAGGAGGTAGGGGATGGCACGACCACTGCCGTTGTGCTGGCTGGAGAATTGCTCAAGCAAGCCGAGGAGCTATTGGAGCAGGAGATTCATCCTACTGTAATTGCAGCAGGCTACAGAGCTGCAGCAGACAAGTCAATGGAGATTCTCAAAGGACTGGCAGTAGAAGTCTCTGCAAAGAATATCGATCTCCTCACGAAGATAGCCGTAACTGCCATGACCGGCAAGGGCTCTCAATCTGCTCGTGAAGAGCTGGCTGATATGGCGGTTAAAGCTGTTTCATCTGTAGTGGACGAGGACGGATCTGTCGATACCGACAACATCACTGTGGAGAAGAAGGTCGGGGGCGGAATCACTGATTCCATGATGGTGAGCGGTGTTGTCATTGACAAGGATCGGCTTCACCCCAATATGCCCAAATCCGTCACTGCCGCCAGGATCGCTCTCCTGAACGCTGCCGTAGAGATCGAGAAGACAGAGGTTGACGCCAAGATTCAGATCACCTCCCCAGATCAGTTGCAGGCTTTCCTGGATCAGGAGGAGACCATGCTCAAGGGAATGGTCGATAGGATCGCGGCCACTGGAGCCAATGTACTCTTTGTCCAGAAGGGCATAGATGATCTGGCCCAGCACTTCCTGGCCAAGGCCGGAATCTACACCGTGCGCCGCATCAAGAAGAGCGACATGGATAAGCTGGCCCGCGCTACAGGCGGAAGGGTCGTCACCAGCATTCATGAGATCTCCAAGGATGACCTGGGCAAGGCAGGTCTGGTTGAGGAGAGGAAGGTCTCAGATGAGAAGATGACCTTTGTAGAAGACTGCGAGAACCCCAAGTCAGTATCCATCATTCTGCGAGGCGGAACCGAGCATGTGGTCGATGAGCTGGACAGGGCCATGGAGGATGCACTGCGCGTCGTGGGCGTGGCTGTACAGGACAAGCTCCTGGTTGCCGGTGGCGGCGCACCTGAGGTAGAACTGGCTCTGAGGCTTAGAGCTTATGCTTCCACAGTGGGCGGGCGTGAGCAGCTTGCCATTGAGGCATTTGCCAATGCCATGGAGGTCATTCCAAAGACCCTGGCCGAGAATGCGGGATTGGACCAGATCGATTCCCTGGTCGCGCTGAGAAGCCAGCACGAGAAGGGCGTAAAGACTTCCGGTCTGGACATGGACACCGGCAAGCCTGTGGACATGCTTGAGCTGGGAGTTGTTGAGCCTCTTCGGGTCAAGACCCAGGCCATCAACTCAGCAGCCGAGGCCGCCATCATGATTCTGAGAATCGATGATGTCATCGCCTCCAAGTCCGGCGGACCGAGCGGCATGCCCGGTGGAATGCCCGGAGGCATGGGCGGCATGGGTGGCGAGGACTTCGAGTAGGTCTTTAACACCCATTTTATCTTTTCTTTTTTGTTTGAACCATTATTTATTTATGCCTTTTGTTTTCATAATAAATAACTGAGTGGATAGTCATGTACGGAAAAATTCTGATAGGGCTGTTTCTTCTGATGAGCATAGCCAGCGGAGTATCGGACGAAACCATAATCGCAGAGGTGAGCGCCGGAGCGTCCGGGATTGGTGTTAGCCCATCGGTCCTGAGTATAAACGAACGTTCCTGGGGGACGGAACTTGTAATAATCGTTTATGACGATGCGATCATGCAATCCGGTCAGGGGCGCGAGATTGCCAACAATATCTTGACTATAGGTCAAACGGTTTCAATGAATTACCCGGAAAGAGAAATCAAACAAGTGTATGTAGCGGTGACATGCACAGCAAACGACATAGAACAGGGCGAATATCATCAATGCGAAGTCTTTAACGCCATAGGTTCGGGCTCGTCTCTCGGGCAATATTAAGGCATGAAGAAGTCCCCATTTTCCACTAACCGTACATTTTTTCTAGACAGGGAAAAAACACAAAACCTTTAGGTTAGCCATTGGCAATCGAGAAAGTATCTCTTGATCAATTGAAGGAAAAGGATATGGGGGTTATGAGCCATCAAAAGCCGTCATCCCATACTTTTTGAGTTCTGAATGATCAATTGCAACAGGAAGGCCACAATATGAGAATCTCGGTAATCCTCGCCCACCCCCATCCGGGAAGCTTCAATCATGCCATCGCCATGGCAGCAGTGCAAACGCTTGTGCAAAACGGCCATCAGGTCGCCTTTCATGACCTCTACCAGGAATCCTTTGATCCCATCCTTCGCTCGGAAGAAATTGCTAGAGATGCGCCACAGTGCGACATGATCCAGATTCACTGCCAGGAGCTGGCAATGGCTGAAGGGATAGTAATAATTCATCCCAACTGGTGGGGCATGCCTCCGGCCATCCTCAAAGGCTGGGTGGACAGAGTGATTCGGCCAGGTGTTGCCTATGAGTTCCTAGAAGGTGACAGCGGCGAGGGAGTTCCCCGTGGGCTGCTCCTGGCCGGGCGGGCCGTGGTCTTCAACACCTCCAACACTCTTCCCGAGAGGGAGCAAAGCGCTTTTGGCGATCCTTTGCAGATCATCTGGCAAAACTGCATCTTTGGCCTGTGCGGCGTCACCAACTTTCACCGCAAGACCTACGGCGTGGTAGTGACCAGCACACATGAGCAGCGAGCCGCCTGGCTGGATGATGTGCGGGCGATAGTTGACGAAAAATTTCCGGGATGAGAATAGTGAGACAGATCCCTGCCGCCTCCAGAGCTTGCATGCTCGACCCGAGCGGCACACACCCGCCTGGCTGCGCGCGCTGGATCCTGATAAAGGATGATCCAGTGCTACCTTATTGCTACTCAGGCAGAATTATAAGATTGCATTAATTCGAAGTGTATGATCGTTATATTAATCTTGAAAGAAGATGAAATAATACTTCACATAAAGAATGTCATTTCCATGTCAGAACTGGAAGAAGTAATCAGAGAGCTTCCCCCTGATCTCCATCAAGAGGTTGTCGATTTCGCAAGGTTCCTGATAGAGAAACGAGGCAGAAAGTCAAAGGGCCGCTTAAAGCTCGATTGGAGGGGAGCTTTGGAAGATATGAAAGATCAGTACACATCAGTGGAGCTGCAGCACAAGATCCAGGAGTGGAGAGGAGATTGATGTATCTCCTGGATACAAATATCTTCCTGGAACTTCTGCTTAATCAGAAAAAAGCAGATTAAGTAGAGCAGCTCCTTCTTGAAACACCTCAGGAAATGCTCTGCATATCGGAATTCTCTTTGGATTCAATAGGTGTTGCATTAGTGCGTCGCAACATGCCTGATATTTTCTTGAAAACGGTAGAGGATATGCTCTTGTTGGGAGGTATTCGCCTATTGCGGCTAGGCCCGGAAGATATGCAAAGGGTTATCCAAGCCTCAAGACGTTTCAAGCTTGATTATGATGACGCTTATCAATATGCACTGGCGGAGAAATATAACCTCATCATGGTAAGTCTTGATAGCGACTTTGATAGAACAAAAAGAGGAAGGCAAACGCCTGCCGAGATAATAAAATCGAGCAGGAAATGAGATAGAGATACCTGAAGCTCTACGTCACACCCTTGCACAGCTCCCCGCTCGCCAGATCCTCCCGGAAAAAGTCGCGCGCCGTGCGCCGCCCCAGGGCCAGGTCCAGCTTCCGTTTGGCGTAAAATGGCCCCAGCCTTCGCATTTCGTTTGCGAACCATTTGGGGTAAATGCGCTTGACCTTGTTGTAGCGCAGCCACTTCAGATCGTAGTAGCGGGCGTTCATCTGCCAGGTGATGAATTGCACCTCTTCCTCAGAGAGGTGCTTTGTCTTGAGGTTGGCATGCAGACCATCGTACCTGGTAAAGTCGCTGTTGGTGACGAGCCCCATCTCCTCCAGCTCGGCGCGCATCTGCGTTTTGGGGTAGGGCGTTGAGATGTAGAAGATGGGAAAGTCAACTTTGAGCCTTCGTGCCAGCTTGAAATTCTCCCACATATCTTCCTCATCATCATCGGGATTGCCGCCGATCAGGCCTGTTGAGACTATTATATTATTATCATGCAGGTACTGCACTGCTTTTTCGGCATCATTGGACATCTTGCCCTTGCCCAAAAACTCCAGGTTCCTCTTGTTGATGCTCTCCACGCCCAAAAAGACACCGTCAAAGCCCGCCTCACCCATCTTGTCCACCAGTTGCTTGCTGGAAGCTATGCCCGAGGCTGAGGCCTGCGTCTTGTAGCGCAGATGAGTAAGCCCGGCATCGATGATGGCTTGACATAGGCGTTCCAGCCGCTTGGGATCAAGAGTGATGTTGTCGTCCGGGAAGAAGATAGAGCCTGCTCCGTGCGCTTCGGCGTCTTGGATGTCCTCGATCACCCTCTCGATGGAAAAGCGCCGGAAGCGGCGACCGTACATGAGATTGATGGAGCAGAACTTGCAGCCTTGCGTGCAGCCCCGGCTGGTCTCTACCGAATCGATGGGTACGTCAAAGCTGTAAAAGCCACTGGTGATGAGACGGGCATCCCTTTTGGGCATGGCAATCTCCTCCACATTGAGCAACGGTCTGGGTGGATTATGAACCATCTTTTCCCCTTTGACATTCTTATCTACCTCATGGTAGGAGAGGCCCAGGATGCCCCTGGGGCTTTTTCCGGCCAGCTTTGATTTCACAAGCTCCCGAAAGGTGGCCTCGCCCTCGCCGCGCACAATATAGTCTATGAGCGTCGCGTCCGGGCTATTGCCAATCTCTTCTGCCGCCAGGGTAGGATGATAGCCGCCAAAAACCGTCTGTGCTCCTGCCTCTTTGGCGATGGCAGCGAGGGCCAGAGCTTCCCTGTACTGAAAGCTCATGGCAGTCAGGCCCACCAGATCATAGCCATTTACGATTCTTTTCACATACTCCCGGTAGCTTTTCAGGCCATGGATGTCTGCTATATGGACAGTGCATAAATCGTCCACATGCGCCGCGAGTGATGCCAGCCCCAGGTTGGGCAGGCGGGCGATGCGGTCAAAATCAAGCTGCACTATTGGAGATGATAGTAGTAATATCTTCATCTTTTTATTACCTGATCCATGACTTTTTGATCTAGCTCTCACTTACTTTGAGCAGCCGAGGTCCCGCGTTCCAATCGAACTTATTCGCCCGGCTGATGTAGGCGAAAACCTCTTTCACTCCGGTCCAGCCACCGTAGTGATAGGCATTTCCCCAAACCCTAGCTGATGTGCGCAGAGGCGTGCTCCAGGGATAGACCTGTCCAAACGACCAGTCTAAGATGCCGGGGAACTCCTCCGGCTTGATTTGAGGATGATTCCAGACCATGTGCTTGCCGTCGTAATGATGGTAATCCTGATCCCAGATGCCGAACTTCTCTTCGATCTCCGTCCACATCGGCGTCTGGGGCAGAGGAGTTATGACGCAGATCTGAGTTATATCCAGCTTGAGGGCAGCCAGCTTCTTTATGTCCTCGCGCAGCGATTCTTTAGTGTCTTCCTCAAAGCCGATCATGTAATAGCCGACTGTGCCAAGGCCCCGAGCTTGCAGCATGCGTAGCGTCTCTAAAATGTCTTCAGTTCCTTCCTTCTTCTTCATATCGTCCAGACGCTCTTGATGCAAGTTCTCAATGCCGATGGCTGCGCCCCCAAATCCGGCCACCCTTCTGCCGTTCTTCTTCCTCATATCCGCCCAGTCGTCTATCTTCTTCCTCAGATAGTCGGCCCTGGCCATGCACCCCCAGACCATCTGATACTTGTCCAATAGCTCCACCACCGCATCGGCATGACGGCGATTGCAGCCGAAGTTCTCATCCTCGATCAAAACCACATTGATGTCGTGCTCTTTGTAGTAGGCCAAAACTCTATCGATGCTCTGCAAAGGTATGATATTGGGTTTGTTGCAGAAGACCGGTGTCTGGCAGAACTTGCATCCCACCGGGCAGCCGCGCGTGGTGAACAGAACTCCGTAAATATTCAGCTTGATGTTAAAGGGCGTATTGAGATACTCGATAAGCGGAGGGTGAATAATGTCTTTAACCTGCCGTCCGAAATAGGGTGCGACCTCTCGCTCAGAGTAGCCCATGAAGATCTTATCAAACTTATCCTGCACTGCGGTGGTTAGCGCGCCGTAGTTTCCCGCCCAAACCTCGCCGACGCCAGCTGAGCGTGCTGCTTGTGCCATCTCTATTGCCTCATGGGTCTCGCTCAAATAAAACGAGAGCCCAACTACATCCCATCCCTCTTGCAGCTTTTTGTGGTATTCATCCCAGGTGGGAAACTCCAGGATCTCCAGCTCAGGGATGTTCTGCTTAAGAAATCGCAGGCCGAAGGATTGAACGCGCGGCCAGTAGAATCTGAACCATGACCTGGTATTTGCTCCGATGTAGTCATAAGGCTCGGAGCCCTTTCTATAAATGGTTGTGAACAGGATCCTGGGAGTCATAAATCCCCTGTCCCTTCTCCATGTAAGATTAACCTTGCGATTCCACAGGAGCGGAAATGACCTTCTCAGCCTTTCCGCGGACCAGCAGGTTCTCATAGGCGATAGATGCCAGCTCACTGACATCGATGCCCATCTCTCTGGCGATCAGCAGCACCACGGCGTCCAGCTCAACCAGCTTTTTCAGAGAATCCTGTTTATCATTGGCAAGAGCAATAACCTCTTTTCGGCTCATACCCGTATGAGATGTGATGAGCCGAATTCCCTGATCCAGTATTCCCTCTTCCGTAGATGGCTTGAATCCTAGGGGGACATTCACTGCCGCAGCATCAAAAGTCGCAATTACCATATCGCCCTCCATCTTGACCATGCCTTCAGCTTCCGCTTCCCGCAGAAGAGCGCGCACCTTCTCAGGCGGCCCCCATTTCAGGTCGAGAGATAAAGCAAAGATAAAGTCGCTGATCTTCAGGCTCGTCTTGCCACGCTTCTTGAAGGGCGTGGCTACCAGAAAGGCTTTTTCAGGGTCCAAGCAAACACCTACCTGCTGGTCTGATGCATAACAGATATAAACTAGCCCGTCGAGAGAAAATAATTAATTATTCCTTTGAGTGAGAATTTATAAATGGGGAAAGCAGTTGGATACCAACTATAGCAAAATCTGGCGTATGCCGTCGTGTGGTGTTAGATGAGGCAGATATACCCGATTATTATTCTATTCCTGCTCATTGCCTCCAGCTCTGCCCAGCTGGAAGCAGACAAGGAGAGATTCGATGTTGTGCTCCATTCCGGGGACTTGGAGGAAAGAACGCTAAAGGTCGCCAATATAGGAGATGCGACGATCTTCAAGATATCAAAAACCGAGGTGAGTGGAACTGCCAGAGATTATATATTCCTGGACATGCCGCAAGAAAAACCGCTTAAGCCTCAGGATAAAGCAGAGATCAAGATCTACTTTGCCCTGCCACCGGAGACGCGACCCGGGTCGTACACCGGATTTTTATATTTGCTGGATGGCGCACCTCCCTCGCTTCCAATGAGAATTGAATTTAACCTGACGGTCATCGGACAGGAGAGCTACGGCGTAAGCATGACCATAGATGATGCCAAATTTGCAAAACTCTCTGCCAATGCTAACGATATCGCTCAGTTCGATCTGGCAGTCAAGAATTTGGGAGTTTTTAGAGATGTAGCCTCAATCGATTCCGGCACGCTCCCTGACGGGTGGAGCGTGACCTTGCTCGATGGAGAAAAAACACAAGGTTTACCCTACGATGTGCCTCTAGATCCCGGCATAACCCATACCTTGAAGCTTCAGGTGCAAACATCATTGCCGGGCAAGAAAGGCAATCTGGCGATCGTAGCCACATCTCTAGGCAACCAGTCCAAAAATTCATCAGCTGAGGCTGAGGTTGATTTTGCCGCGGAAGTTCGAGGCTATAATGTGGAAATTAAGGTCCCGGAAAAGATTGTAACCAACAAGACCTACAAGGGCTCCTTCAACATCATGCTGGATGTTAAGGAAAAGGTAATGATAGGAATAGTAACGCCTCCAGAGCTTATGGTTATACCTTTGGCCCAAACGGTAGAGGTCACTCCACTTAAGAGCGGCATTGCCAATTTCACCTTGCTGGCATCAAAGAGCGGCGACTATCCGCTGGTCTTCCGTCTCATGGACTCCCAGGGCATTCCCATGCCGGAAGAGGTAGCATCCGTCAAAGTGATCTTGCCGCAAGGCATGGTCATTCTTACCGGAGACGATTTCCTCTACAGCACTATCGCATCAGTATCCACTATGGGCAATGGAACAGCTGATTTCGACCTAATTACAATTCCTCCTGGAAGGATTAGCGAAAACGATCAGGAGAAGCTGCAAGACTATTCCAGTATATTGATATTGGGCAATCAATCCATCGTCACTAAAGATGCGGAGATGACATTGCAGGGTGTGGAAATCAAGCGCATTGACACCAGTAGCCTTTACGAAGAATGCTGGCTCTTTGCCGCAGAAGTCTGGCGGAATGGAACGGCCGACGTGGTCTTATCCAGCTCTCTGCCTGCGGATATCTTCAGAGCCTACCAGACGGCCAGGATGGCGGGGGCGCCAATAATAGTATGCAAGGGCGATGTGACAGAGAACATCAATACTATGATAGCGGAAATGACAAAAAGAAATGTCACACTCTCCAGAGCGCTCCTTGTAGGCGAGATAGGAGCGGAGTATACAAAGCCACTGCAAAGTGCAGGAATCAAAACCGAAGAGGTGAAATCGTGAGGCTGCAATATCTAATACTATTCATAGCGGTCATGTCCATTTCAGGGCTATGCTTCGCAGAGGAAGCACCCTTGGAAAGAGGTGCTAAGGGCGACCTAGCGGATGTGGTTATAGTTGGAGCAGAAGATTGGCATGCAGCCATTGCAGCCACTCCTTTGGCCATCTGGTCTGAGGAGAATCAGACTCGATCATTGCCCTTATTGATCCTTCCCAAGGCGGTCCAGGCTGGTGACCGAAATGGATGGGTGGAAGAAGGCGATCTGCAAAAATATGGTGCCTCTGCTATCCTTAGCACATTCAAAGCAGCAAATGTCAGCACCATAACCATCCATGCAACTGCAGGAGATCTAGTTAAATCTCTGGTTGATGCCGCCCACAAAGACGGGCTGAAAGCTTATATTACAGCAACTCTTGAGGTTCCCGTTATTGCCGAGCCTCTGGCGGCCGAAGATATCAAAGAATTGCCCCAGGCCAGGAGATCCATGCTTGCACAAGCCGGCCTCGACATTACCGTGCCCGACGATTCAAAAATCGATAAAAGCCTGTTACAGGTGGCAAATCCAGATATAGGCGGCAATGCCACACTCTACTGCCCGGTAAATCCTGATACAAGGGAAAATCTCTACAATCTTATTGAAACACTCATTGACGATTACAAAGCCGATGGCATTGTGCTCTATAATTTCGGGTTCCAGGATGAAAATTACTGCTACTGTAATATCTGCAAGGAGAAGTTCTATGAGGACACTGGAATAGACCTGAGTAAAGCCAATATCAATAGCTACAACCAGGAGAGATGGACGCAGTGGAAGCAGGAGCAGCTCATCGAGATTGTAAATTATGCTCGAAATATAACCACAGACTTGGGTCCTGTGAAACTTGGTGCAGCATTTGATAATCCTGCCGATCGCAGCCGAGGCTACAACTTCGCCGAGATCTCAAAGATAACGGACTTTTCCATAATATCTTCCCTTTCCGCTCAGGATGTGGGACAGGTTTGCCTTCTCAGCAAGAAGCCGGTTTATGTTCGTTTGAGTGACGATTACCTTGGATATGTTCTCTCTACTTTGAATGTGGAGGGCGCAGTCAAGTATATCGAAGACCTCATAAAATCCGGCTCAGCTGGAGTTGCTTTCGAGTATAACGTCGTTCATACTCCAATTTGGTCTGAATTGCAGCCAGCATCAAAGGCATCTCAATGGCTCCTGGGCCAATTGGACGGAAAGACCCTAGCAATAGGAAATGTCTCCTGGAAATGCGATGAGAGAGTAGCAGCAAACAGCAGCTTTGAGATGGCAGAAAAGATAAGCCGGTATTGGAAAAGCTCGCCTGGAGCCGTAATTGTGGGTGAAAATTACAGCGCAGCTCTCACTGCCGCACCAATTGCCTCTTATCTGAATTGGCCGCTCCTCTTTGTGAACAGTATGATGCCCAATGAGACTGCGAGTGCATTATCACGCCTGGATGCAAGAGAAGCGGTCATCGTAGGTCCAATCTCGCCAATTGTGAGGCAAAACCTGAGCCGGATGAATATCACTCTGCTGGACGGAAGCTCAGAATTTCTTGCACAGCAGATGCTCAAAAGGGGAGAACGTGCGAACATGGTTGTCTTTACCAACTCTCATGATCTCTCGCTTCTACCACCCGTGCCAAACCCCGTAGTGAAGAGAACGCTAATTAACGATCTGCTGATAAGAACAGAAATGACCCCAAGCCAAGTACCAGCCGAAGAGTTGGGCGAGATTGTAAGGCTCAATATAACCATCAGCAATACCGGCAAAGATATACTGAAAGATGTGCGATTGCTTGACGTCTTCCCCATGGGTCGTTTCATAAAATGGCCACGGCCGCAAAGAGGTGAAGCAAATATTACCGATCCCTATAGCGGCAAGCCCTCTAATGCCATAAATGCATTCCTCAACGGTTCCATGCTTCGCTGGAACATGAATCGACTTGAGCCGGATAAATCGGCCAGTCTGAATGTAGAAGTAGAACTGCTCTACCCCATGGACTCTGGCTGGAAAGAGAGGCTGGACACTGGGGCAACGGCCGCATACGAGGGATTTTCCTACAACCATACCATTCAGAATCTTGACGACGGGCCGGTAATCAATTTGACCTACCCCACCTGGATCTATTCTGGCAGAACGAACATCAGCTGGAATCTGGACAGGGACACAAGCTACACCGCCTTGAACCTCTATAGCCCGGAAAAACGATCAGGAAGCATCAGGATCACTGATATCAAGCCTGATAAGCTCTATGAAGTCAGAATACAGATGCTGACTCCTGGAAAGTGGATTTTCAATATCGAGGCAGGCAATGGTTATGCCCACACTACGAAGAACTACACCATCGATGTTCGCTCTAATATTGAGGCTCTGAATATTACTGCATTCAGCCACACTAAAGTCCCCCGGTTATCCCTGGTTGCAGCCACAGCCGCATCAGCTCGCCAGGCAATTCTGCTCGATGTAGCCAAGGACCCGCAGCAAATTGATCCTCTGATTGAGGAGCAAGCGCTGAAGCAGAAGGTAGAAGATCTCAGGCTATCACCTCGCTATCTGATGATCGTAGGCGACCCGGGGTCGTTGCCCTTCATGTCCACCGGCCAAATTCAAAAGCTATCGGATATTATGGAGTACGAGGTCTATAGGGATTATCAATTGCCCATGAATGATGAGAATTACAGCAATGTAGCTGTGGGCCGGATTATGGGGCTTTCCGTTTACGATGCATCTCAGCTTCTGGCTCGCACCCTGGCCTATGATCGATTGAACGGGTCCTGGAAGAATAATGCACTGGTCATATCTTCGCCACCCCTCTCTTTCCCGCAGGCACCTATTGCTATGAGAATCAGAGACTATTTGGTGCAGGCAGGTCTACAAGTCAAGGACCTGCGTTATGAGGAAGCCACCTACCAGCAAGTCATATCGCAGATGAATAACGGCCAGAATATTGTGCATTTTGATCACCATGGTAATGAAAACGCATGGCAGTTGTCGGATTGGTCGATGATGGATTCTTCGCTTACCGGAGCGCATGTAAAGGAACTGACTCTCTCACCGCAGACGACCACCTCCGGAGCCTGTGTTACTGCAAACCTCAAGGGATACTATCTCAATGTAACCGGCACAAGGATGTATATCCCTATGAATCTGGAGGACTCCATTGCCCTGGCCTTCATAAAAGCGGGATCCGTTAATTATATTGGCGAGTCGGCTCTGTCCTGGATCTTCCTTTCAGATGACTTCTTAAAGAGGTTTTATCAATCCCTGGTCTTTGAGAATGCTACCGTTGGAGAGGCTGCTCTTGACGCAAATAACCTCTACCGATTGAAGTTTCAGGGTGCAGGGAACATCAAGGATATCTCAGATTACGATGAATCCTTGCCGAATTGGGATACATCAATCACCGAGATGCTCAATCAGACCGCCTACATGGATGCATTGCTGGGAGACCCCAGCTTCCGGCCAGCTCTGCAAAAGACACCAACTCGCCCCTACAGCACCGTGCTGGAAAACATTAACACCACGGGCGAGAACAAGAGCATAATCAAGGCATCCATAACGCCCAATAACGATAGCGCAACCGACTGGATCTACTGGATCGAGACGGATAGCACAAGCGGAAAGCTCAATCTAAATGCTCCATCTGCCATAATCGGAGAGGTATTGTTGCCCAAGGATGCAGACAAGATCGTCATTAAGGAAAACGGCCTTTCTGTATGGCATGATGAATATACGCTAGGCGAAAACAAGAAGGTAATGTGGCCCATATTGCGACCGAGGCTTGCTGAGGAGAGGAGCTTTGAGATAGAGTATGTGCTAATTCCCGGCCAGGTTCAGCGCATCAATATAACGGCCGGCTGGAATGCGATAGCAGTATACCTAAAGCCGAAAGATGCAACTGCCTCTAAGTATCTGGCGAATAAGCCCTATCGGAGCATATTCTGCATTGCCGGCAAAGGGTGGGATTTTGGCATGAAGGATGGAGGCATGATCAATGTGACCCGGTTTTCGCCCGGCGAGGGTTACCTCATCGACAGCGCCACCAACTTCACAATAGAGATATCAGGCAAACCGGTCGATCTGCCTTATCGCCTCAATCTGCATGCAGGATGGAATATGATTGGTCTTCCCGTGAACAAGACGGTAGATTTAGGAAACATAACCGTGAATGCAGAGCATAAGAGGTACAATTATCAGGAGGCTGTAAATAAAGGCCTGGTCTCGGCTTTCGTCTGGAAGTACGAGGAGCAGGGTTGGACCCACCTGGGCAAGAATGAGACTCTGGTACCGGGAATGGCCTATCTCTTCGAGGCAATGGACGAGGCTAAGCTGGAGTTCCGCTGAAAGCAACATCAGCCGAACTCATTTTTTAATTTTTATAATTGATTGGTGAGCGGCCAATTGTCCGCAATGATATGCTGCGGCTTTCCACTAATCAGATTCAGTCAGATCCATTCTCTCCTGGATCGTCTTGTGAGCCTCTATGAGTATGTCTATGTCGCAGATGTTGCCTTGAGACTTCAAACGATCCACCTCAAGCAGGAATAGTCCCACAGATTCGTCATCCATCCTGTTCATCTCAGCAAATCTCATGGCAATGCTCTTGAGCTGTACGCGACTCGAGAAGCTTTTAGGTAGCTCTCCGTTTATGAGATCGAAGATCAGCCCGCAGCCCGAGTGGCCGAAAGTCGGGGTAGATGGGCCGATAGTCGTAGGAATGTAATCCTTGAAGGTGTGACCCTGGACGAACTCACCGCACTCGCATAGTATCGCTCTCTTCAACTAATTCTTCTCCCTTGAGCTTAATTAATTGTCAGGAACTCTCAGAGCCCAAAGGCCCAGGTCAGGGATAGCAAAGCTCTGCGCGCCGGCCACTTCTCCTTACCTTCCAGGCTGCGGAAAGATATAAATCTGCCAGATATCCCACTCAATAGATAAGGTCCTTTAAAATACTTCCTTACGTAAGATAATTTCGTAATTAATTTTCGCCAATTGTCGAGCGGATATTCTTCTTCAGATAATTGTATTGATCAAGAGAAGATTGTTATTTTATTTTTATTTATTAATTGATAAAATCATAGCTCATAAGAATATGTAAGTAATATATCTTAACAAAAATTATTCTTATAATATCTCAAGATGCCTGGCAAGAAGCAGGATGGAAAAGACAGAAAACATCGCGAATAGTTCTTTGCGTCATGGAAGAAAAAAGCAAAATCCAGGTTTAGAACTGAAAACAGTGCTTTCATAAACCAGTACAACTCTCGAAGCCTTTGCCGATACTTGGCGACTCTAGCCGAATCCTGCACTTACGGTCTACCCATATTTGCAGCGCCCTGGCATCATCCATGTCCAGCGTGTGCGGCGGATAGACGGCAATGCAGCGAATGGTTGTCCATCACTCTAAGCTGCAAACAGAAACAGCGAAATTGGCCGCTGGCAATTCGAGTCGGTCTTCAATCCATTGTTTGCGCTGCGAAAAGCTTTCTTCTCACAGAAACGCCCTGCGCACACTTCGCCAAATGCGGTGGTAAAAAAGTCAAACTGACATTCACTCACGATTGGCTTTGACTTTCTATTGAGGTTGATGTACTTATGCCAAAGGGGCCGAAGTGGGTGATTACTGCGGAACCATCTGCCTTCAAGGTCACAGTGATGTACCATTGCTCCATTTCTATGTCTCCCAAGTACATTTGATATCCTTCACCTCCACTGACTGCTTTCCTATGATAGAAGTGGTTGTGATTCTCCTTTACATAAGATACAAGCTGAGATTGCTTCACAGCATTTCCTGAACTGGGCGTGTAGTCGCCGTGTGAATTATAATCTGTGGTTACTGAAGTGACGTCGGGTAGTGTTACTGGAGCTGATGGAGCCATTACTGTGCTTGGTGGTATTAGAGAAGTAGACGCGGCTTTAAAGCTGCTGGAGGCACCCCAAACAGGAGCTTTAGTCACAGGGATGTAATGAAGAATTTCGTTTAGCTTTTGAACTCGTACAGCTTTTGCGTCTTTCAGTTCCTGTCTTTCCTCTCTAGTCGGACCTGAAGGTTTGGGATTTTCCACTTTTTCTTCCGCTTTTTTAACCGCCACATTTAATGCGTTCATTTGCAGTGTCCAATCTCTCAGAGTTTTTATATCTGGAGCAAGTTTTAATATACTATCAGCATCTTCCTTAAAAGTTTTACGAACAAAGTCCATCTTATCCTTAGGGATGGAGAAGATCTCCGCGGCTGTCAATAATTGAATGGTTTTTTCATTTCCATTAGGGTGTCGTTTCTCCCCCATTGCTCCTGTCTGGGAAGTAGAAAAGGGATCAGGATTATTTTGGGTGGACGCTTTTGCCCCTTTTAAGTCGGCTTCACGTTCTAAAGCGGCTTCATCATTAATTGAAACACCCTTGGCCTGCATCGTGGGCTTCACCCGCCCCTGCGCCTGCTGGACGACGTGCCAGCCTTCGTGTGCCAGATGTCTCTCCTGTCCCGGCGCCACATGGATCTCCTGCCCCTGGGTATACGCAAGCGCATTCAGCTGCGCGGGTTTCGATGAGTTGTAATGCACACGCACCCTTGAGAGGTCCATGCCTGTGAGGTTCTCAAGACCAGATTTCATGATATCCGGCATGCCGGTCCTGTTTGGTGGTGCTTCCTCCTTTGCCTTAATCAAGTCTTCCTGCCTCTGCACAGGACCGTGATCAGGAGACGATATAGTCTGGACCACCCGGCGAGCCACCCGGTCTGCCTCCTGCTCGTACCGGTCGCCGACAGGCCCCAGCCGCAGCTTTGGCTGCACGGTCTCCCGTGAGAAGATGTCGATATCGGCAAGGCTGAAGCTGACGCGCGATTCCCCCTTCGGGGCCTGGGGCTCCTCGGCCCTCTGAGCAAAAGGACGCACTGCGAACTGACTGGGCTGCGGCTCGAAAGATGATCTTAATTCACGTGCAGGTATCCTCACTCTCTTCATCATAATTACTTCTCCCCATCATCCTCGGAAAGCGCGAAAGGCATCAGCGTGTATCCCTGCCCCCACTCTTCCTGCCAAACCGGCTCCCGGCTGCCGTCAGGGTTCCAGCGGTAGAGAGCAGCCAGCCCGTCCGCCGCCCTGTAAACCAACAGATAAGAGTTGCCCTCCAGCTCGAAGGCCATGGGTGCATAGTCTTGCCCCCACTCGTCACTCCAAACCGCCTCAGCAGTTCCATTGACCGGATCCCAGCGGCAGAGTGTTGCCTGTCCATCCTCAGGCCGGTAGCCCAGGAAGACCGGCTGGCCGCCAATCTCAAAGAAGAGCAGCTTGCTGTAACCTTTCTCCCAGCTATTGACCCAGATGCTATCCCTTACTCCACCCGCATCCCAGCTGCACAGCTCCGCCTTCCCGTCGTCAGGCTTGTAGGCCAGAATAAGAGATTGGCCGGAGAGCTGCACTGCATACAGGACATATCCTGCCTCCCAGCCGCTGGACCAGATCAACTCGGAAGCTCCGTCTTCTGTCTTCCAGCTGCTTAACTGAATCAGCCGCTTGTCCTGCATGCTGGCCAGGCGGTGAGGCTTTCCGCTAAGATCAAAGACCATCAAAGCATCGGATGGCTGCCAGGCTGCAGCCCACGACACCTCCAGAGAATCGCCTTGCGTATCCGACTTGCCGCGGGATAAAAGAGTCGCTCCCGTTTTGGAATTGTAGACCACGAAATGAGGCAAACCATTCGCCTCGAAGGCAATCACAATTGAATCCTTCTGCCAGTTGCAGGACTTTCCCGGAGTAATGGTCAGGATTGGACTTTTAGGAGTGCCACTCACCCCGCCTTTGCATAAAACGGCCAAGCCGGTGGTCCTGTCGTATGATGCGAAATAGAGATGCGTTTGAAAATCAAAAGGCATGGTGATATTGCTCTTCAGGGCGGACGGCATCGTTCCCGTTCCCAGGAGCACCCGATCCAGCTTTGCGCCGGTTTTCAGCTCCCAGCGATGTATCTCAAAAGCTGCTGTGCTCTCCTTATATGTCATGATATGGGGGACTCCACCCAGCTTGAAGGGCATTGCAATCGAGTCTTCCAGGCCGTTAAAAGAGAGAGACTCAGATCTGCTCTTATCGGCATTCCAGATATAAATCTTTGAATTGAATATCCTACCAGGTCCGTCATTAAAAGTTCCTTTGGGCCCGTACATCAAGAGATAGGACTTGCCCTCCAGTTCAAAAGGCACCAACTTGCAGGCTTCATGCCACTTTTCCGCTCTTATAGTCTCTCTTCGGCCATCAGGCGTCCAATAGTATATCTCGACGCTCCCGTTCTCTGATTTGTAGGCAACGAAATGCGGCTCTCCATTGAGCTTAAACGGCACAATCTCATAGCCGGCGCCCCACCCATAACCGATAATATCCTTGCCACCCAGGGAATTTCTGCGCCAGAGCTGCACATCTCCATCAGATGATCTGTAAGAGACAAAGTTCATCTGCCCACCAATATCCAGAGGGGTTATTGCATAACCAGGATCATACTCCCAGCTCTCTGACCAGATCTTCTCTCTGACTGCACCGGATTTGATGCCATAAAGAGCAAAGGAAGCCTTTCCGTCAGCAAGAGGACCGCGCAGCAGAAAATATGGTTTGCTTTGCAGACAGGCAGGAATTAAATCACCGTTTTCCTCCCATTTTTCCGTCAGAATACTCTCTCTGATGCGATCATTATCCCAGCGGTAAGGCTGAGCTCTTCCGTCCCGGGACCGATAAGCCAGATAATGGGCAGCAGGCCGACACTGAGCGATCTGAACGGTATTCCCGGCTTTGCTGCTTATCCAGGAGACATCACAAATCTTAAGATACTCTGGGCCGCTGTTCCCCGCATAAAAAGCGCTTTCTGCCATCGCCCATCCCAAAGGCTTCTTTCCAGCCTTTTCATCGCCCCTGGCCGGGTTAAACCAGTTGGAGTTGAGGGAAATGCTCTCTCCTATTATCTGATCGAATCCTTTGAGGGCAGCATTCTCCTCCTCAATGATGTTTTCCGAGAATAATACCAGCCGGAAAACCCAGGATTTTATCACTTTCTGCAAAGGTCTTGACGGCCTTCCCGGGCCCGCCTTGGTGACTTCATCTGTCGCTAGCAGCTCTTTGATCTCCTCGACTGTAATATCACCAACCAGGACCTTGGTCAGCCTGTTACCCTGCATGCGTAAGGTTCCGCTGATCGGTCCGCCTAGCTTGAGCAAACCACGCTTCATGAGATCGCCGGCCTTCCTCATCTCCGGGAGAGATAGATCCGGCCAGGTGCCGATATGCACTCCAGTCGGACCCAGGCTTATCTTTCCCCGGATCCAGTTGTGGATCAGGGTCGCATCTTCAGTTACCTCATGAATTATCAGAGCGAACCTCTTGCTAACATCTGTGGGAAGCAGGAAGCTATTACTGATGACGATATGCCTGGCGGTGGGACCGATCCTCAGCAAAGGAATTCCCTCACCTTCCACCCGGCAAGAACGAAATGCGATACTCTCCGTGCCCTCTAAGAATATTGCCCCAGATGCGTGCAGCGCCTCATCATTGCATTCTATCGTCTTGATCAGCATATTTTCAAAGGATATAGAGGCCAATCCGATTATCTTCATCTGGCCGGACGAAATAAGAATGGTAGAGCTTGCGCAGCCTCTAATGTGCAAATTGAATTGAGGGATTGCCGTCGGGCTATCCACAGTCAGGCTTTTGACAATATGCTCTCCCGGCAGCAGGCAGATGCAGATCGTCTTCATTGAATCTTTTTCTTTTTGCTTGCTAATTAGATCTCCGATAGCCGTGGCCAGATCAGGATACTCTCCGCCCTTCCCAACCGTAACCGAACAGGCCCCTCCCTTGCCAGTCGTCTCGATCTCAGTGAGGGGAGGAAATACTCTGCGGCAGTCTTTTAGCACAGACCACGATTCGCCTGACTTCTGCAGAACGGCAAGGGAACAACGATGGCGTATGATGCCCAGACGCGGCACGAACTCATTCTCGCCATGCGGCCATTGTATCTGGCTTGTGGCCCGGCGGGCTGGAATCAGCCAATAGTCGCCACACCTGTAATCGCCATTAGGATCAAACCGGACCATAATGCCGGTCTCCAGACCGATCCAATCCGCACCTGTCTTCAGGCTGCCGTCATTATTTGCCCGTTTACTATCCGGCTGACGATCCCACAGCCGCACCTTCGGCTTGCCACTCAGGGGAAAGTCCTTTGCATTGAGCTTGGAGCTTTCTGCCACCACCAAGAGATTGCCGTCAACGGACTGCACCGTTGCCAGCATTCCAGGCACTCCTCTTAGATCGCGCGCCTCATCAGATATCTCAATCAGTTGGCCTGGCAGAAATACATCCTGTATGCCTTGCACACAATCCTGCAATGTGATCGAGTTGCCCTCAATTTTTTCCACAACGCGAACAATAGACCCATTATCACGCGACCATTTGAAGGTGGCAACACCCGTTGTTCCTTGCTGGTGGATCTCCACACGATATAGCTGGTTTCCCAGGCCGTGATAGCCTGCGCCCTGCTGCAAGATGCAAGGGTCTTCAGGCCCCAGTGGATCGGTCCTGACAGCAAGACCTGCAATGCGGGCTACGACGGAACAGGGACAGTCATCGCCCGGATTTGAGGAGATAGTGCGAAGTCGCCATAGCTTCACCTGCCAGACGGTTTTGGTGCGGGTAGCTGTATCAGACCCACCAAGAGCAACCTCCTTGATCTCGGTATCCTCAACAGCAGTTAAATGCCTTTGCCAGACCTCAAGGTAGGCCAGATACCGGCCGTCATTCACAACTTTTTCAGGAATAATGTCAGGTTGCGCTAAGTAAGATACATCCTGCTCATTCTCGCAGAGGATACCCCCAACATAGTAACGGCCCTTTCCTATTGTCAGCCCACCGGAATTGACGCCGATAGCAAATCCAGGATTGTGTTTAGGAGCGCCGCATAGTCCAATTACGTCATGATTGGTTATATGACTGTGATGCAGTTGGATCTCAACCTGTTCGTTCCAGTCTGCATCGAGCTGAATGCGTCCCTGTTGCATCCGCACGCTGCTGTAATGCTTCTTTGGATCAAATGTAAAACGTGTGAAATCGCCTTTCATAAGACTTCCTCAAATTAATCGCAGTCGAGAAGCTTACCAGTTTGACAAAAGTATGCATCCAGCAGCGCTTAACTCTATTTGGCCGCTCCTTTCGGTGCACTCTGCCAGGATTGATATGCCTAATCCGGTCGATATTTGGTTGCCGGAAAGGACGATATCTTTCGTCTCCCAAGTTTCGGAAATATCTATTCTAGTCCCATCAGAAATCAACCTTTCTCCATCATAGACAGATGCAGCTAGAGAAACAGAAGAAGCTTTGAGACGAATCAAAGCCTTCTGAGCCATCGGGAGGTCACGGCTTATAAACTGGATCGTTGGAATTGAAAAATGCATTCTGGCCTTTGAGCCGTTTGTTAATTTGACCGTAGTTGCATAATTTTCACGTAATACCGAAATTTCTCCCGCTAGTTTCTCAACCTGCAAGCTGTTGCCGTGAATCCATACGATACGGGACGTTTTCTCCGAGATGGTTTTACACAGACCATCGATGGCATCCTTGACGGTCTTAACGTCTCTAAGCTGGGGGCACGCTATCGGCGCAGCATAGGCCACCTCTTCTGCGACGCTGACGTTTGCACAAAACAAGATGGAGCTTTGATCAGGAGGAGAGGGCTCCAGCAGTTTCGCAATGATCGTGGCGTTTTTATGCGGCCTGCAAAAGCAGCTAGCTATGCCGTTCTCATCTGTAAAG
>JBFYLJ010000048.1:0-6430 GCA_041305465.1 Methanothrix sp. | reverse complement strand
CCTGTCCACGTTCTGCACTGTACTCAGATGCGCGAGCTCTCGGGAAATGCAGATCGCTGCTATGCTCACCTTAACATCTTTTCTTAAAGAATAATTTAATTAAAGCAAAATTATTTGGTTTACTACTATAGCTTGGCCATACTGCAAGGCTGATGGGGACTGCTATGCGCCCTGAAAGGGCCGGGATGCTAATGGAACCTGCTCAAAGATGGGCAGCGAAATGGCTCTGGGGAGACAAAGGTTAGAAAAATAAAAATGTGCCGCTTCGGATCAAGCAGTTTCAGTGGGCCTGTGATTGTGAGAAGTCCCTGTCCCTCGCCAGGTGCCTGGTATCAGGCAAGATCAGAAACTGCCGGACGATGATAAAGAGAAACGGTCAGGATGCTCCTGGTGATATTTTGAATTCGCTGAGCGGCCTTGCAGATGAGGCAGAGCGGGCCGCCCGTCCGGAAAGCCTCCTGGGAATAGAAGGCTCAGCGGAGGAAGCTTACTTCTCCCCCTTTAATGTCTTTTTGAAATCAAAAGCTTCAGATTTCTCGTTTCTGGCTCTGGCTCTGGACATGATGGAGGAGTTTCGGCCCCTCATCGCTGATTTCCAGCCATAAACCCTCTTCAACAAAGGCGAGCCGACGAAAAACGACTTTGTTAAAATAGTATTGGGATTCCTGTCGAGGCAAATTTGGCTATTAAAGATGGCGGATTTTAGGTAGTAACTGTTTTGGAGCATGCTGAGCTACTCTGCAAAGATTGGGTGGACGAGAAAATATTATTACCTATCCCCGCGCATGCCTTGCTGTGAAAAACCGCGAGGTTGCCGGCCTTCTTTACGAGATCGCAGAGCTGTTGGAGCTTCATGCCGAGAACCGCTTCAAGATCATTGCCTTCAGCAAAGCTGCCAGGGCCATCGAGTCTTTGCCGGAGGACATCACCTTAGTCTGTAAGGAGAAGAGATTGCAGTCCATTTCCGGAGTAGGAAAAGCCATTGCCCTGAAGGTGGAGGAGTATCTTAAAACTGGCCGGATAGAGGCTCATCAGGAGCTATTGGCCAAGACACCCCCAGGCCTTGTAGAGCTTCTTCAGATCTCCGGCCTGGGCCCAAAGACCGTTTTTATGCTGCACGAGAAGCTAAACATAACCAATCTGGAGGAGCTGGAGACTGCGGCCAGGGAGCATCGCATCAGAAGGCTTCTCAGAATGGGGCCGACTCGCGAGACAAACATTTTAAAGTCGATTGAAAGATATAAAAAGCGCAGCACTCGCATTCTCTACAGCACAGCCGAGCCCATTGTAAAAGATATTCTGGCATATCTGTCGGGCATGGATGGCCTGGAGCACATCACGGCGGCAGGCAGCTTTCGCCGGGCGAAAGAGACTGTGGGGGACATCGATATCCTGGCTACTGCCAGCAGGCCAGAAGAGATAGTTGCCGCATTCGTCCTCATGCCCTTGGTGGAGGAGGTGTTGGCCCAGGGTCCCACCAAAGCCAGCGTCATAGTCCAGGAGACAATTCAGGTGGACCTGAGAATCGTAGAGCATCGATCTTTCGGAACCGTTTTGCAGTATTTCACAGGCTCCAAAGAGCATAACGTCCGGCTGCGGCAGCTGTCGCTGAGCAGAGGCTACTCCTTGAGTGAATACTCTCTCACGAAGCTTGCAGATGGCCGGAACCTGTTCTTCGATCGTGAAGAGGATGTCTACGCTGCTTTAGGTCTGCCCTACATCGCACCGGAGATGAGAGAGGACCGTGGCGAGATTGAGGCGGCCCTGCGAGGAACGCTGCCCAGACTCCTGGAGCAAAAGGACATGCGTGGCGATCTGCACGTTCACAGCGACTGGTCGGACGGTAGAGCTTCAATCCTGGAAATGGCCAACGCAGCTATGGATCTAGGATATGAGTACATTGCTCTTTGCGACCATTCACCATCCATTGGCATAGCCGGGGGACTGGACCCTGAGAAGCTGGAGCAGAAGATAAAGGCCATCGCTGCTGTCAACAAGGAGCTTTTGCAGGAGGGCATGGCATTTACCGTTCTGGCAGGAACGGAGGTGGATATCAAGGCCGATGGCAGGCTGGATTATGCCGATGATCTCTTGGCAAGATGCGATGTGGTGGTGGCGTCAGTGCATATGGGATTGCAGCAGACGGAGAGGGCCATAACCGGAAGGCTTATCTCGGCAATTGAAAACGAGAATGTGGATATCATTGCTCACCCCACAGGAAGGATCATCGATCAGCGCGAGCCCTATGAAGTGGATATGCAGGCGGTCTTGAAGGCGGCGGCGAGAACGAATACCATCATGGAAATAAATTCTCATCCCAGCCGTCTGGACCTGAATGATGTCGATGCCAAAGCAGCCAAAGAGATGGGCGTAATACTATGCATCAACTCCGATGCTCATGATGCAAAGCAGCTTCTCAATATGAAATACGGGGTGAATGTAGCCAGACGGGCCTGGCTTGAGAAGAGAAATGTGCTCAACACCCTATCTCTTGAGGAACTGCTAAATGTGTTGAGGCGCTAAAGGAGACTCATGAAAGGCTTAATAAAGAGAAAGTAGAACACTGGACTTCATGAGAATTAACAACCAAGCCAAAGTCGGGCTGGTAACAGTTGTCTGTCTCCTCTGCCAAGGTTATATCTTCTCTTTCATCCTGAAGCTGGAGCCCCATCCATTGATAGCCTTTGTGCCGCTTCTTCCATATATTGCCTACATTTATGCCCGTACAAGCAGGACATGGTATTTCAATAGGCCTCTTTACTGGATGGGAGCCATAATCGTTTTGACTGCCCTGGATATATTGCCCTTTGCCTTAGGCGTAGCGTGATTGCTTTTGAATGGAATGAAAGCAACATAAAGAAAGAGAAGGGCTTGTGCAGCCCTGTCGCTTTTAAAAATTCGATTAGCTCATTATCTCATAGCTATCCTTATGAGGATTAATAAGTAGCCGCTCGGCAATCTCCCTGGCTGCCATCTCGGCTTCCGGCTTAAGCGTATCGAAGTAGAGCTTCCAGATAGTAGCCTTCTTCACATCCAACACATTATCGAATCCCAGACGACTGCGCAGCCTCTCCCGGACGGAGATGGCCTCACCGTCCTCAATATGCAGGGCGACTTTGACCGGCACATAACCCTCCTCAAATCTAAGCTCATCGACAAGAACTATGTAGCTCTCTTTGTTCTCGTTGACCAACTCTTTGGCAAAGCTCTTGGCCAGCTCCTCTGGATTTCCTGAATCGACCTCTATGGAAAACAGGCGCTCTTTCTTGACATCGGCCAGGACATTTTTATAGCCCAAACGCCGGACGAGCGTGTTCTTAACGGTGGCCGCCTCGGCATCGGGTATCTTCAGCCAGACGCGCAGATTGATCTTCTGGTTCGTGCTCATGCGTTCACCTCGATATAGCGCTTCATGGATTCGAATACTCTTCTGCCGGGACCCGGCTCATCTGTCCGCTGCTTTCTCGGATCGAAAGCAGGAAGCTGCCAAGCGAAAAAGGCCCTTTCCGGGTGAGGCATCATGCCCAAAACATTCCCCTGCTCATTGCAGATGGCAGCTATGCTTTCCGTGCTGCCGTTCACATTGAACGGGAACTCATTTATGATTCTTCCGTTCTTATCGCAGTAGCGGAAGACCACCTGTCCATCGTCGTTAAGCTTCTTGATCAATCCTGGAGTGGTTGTGACCAGATTTCCTTCGCCGTGGGCGATAGGGATCTTGAGCAGTGCTCCACGTTCAATGGCAAATGAGCCGCTGCATCTTTTAGATGGCGCTTCATGCCGAAGGTTGACCCAATCACAGTAGTAGCCTCGCCTCACAATCTTTCCCTGGGAGACCATCACGTTTTGAGCTAGAGCCATATCCACATTTATCGAGCCCTTGTTGCTGCTCATGCGGTCATTCTTGTCGCTATCTTTGTCGCAGCCTATGCTCTTGCCAGGAAGAAGTCCCGTCTCCACCAGAATCTGAAATCCATTGCAGATGCCGAGGATGGGTTTGCCCTTGCCGGCTTCTTCTTTTAAGGCGCTCATGACCGGCTCTTTGGAGGCTATGACTCCGGCCCGAATCCGATCCTGATATGAGAACCCACCTGGTATGACAAATCCGTTAAAACCGGATAGCTCGCCAGCAGGCCGGTTCCAGCGAAATATCTCTCCTTCCATGCCCACTGCTTTTACGGCTGCCAGTGTCTCAAACTCACAGTTGGTACCCGGAAACTGCAAAACAGCTATCTTCATCTCATCGCCTCCACAAGGCCAGACATCCAAGCATTCCTCGCCTCGTCCAGGTCCAGATCGGCAACATACTCGCCTGCTCTTGACATCACAATCCGTCTCTTGCCTGTCACTGTGCCGATTTGCATCGGTTCAAGATCATATCTCATCAGGAGTTCTATTAGCCGGACCTCACAGCCGGCTTTTGCCTCAAGGACAAAGCCGGAGGATTCGGAAAACAGGAGCTTATCGTTTCTCATGCCGATTT
This sequence comes from Methanothrix sp., assembly GCA_041305465.1. Classification (GTDB taxonomy): domain Archaea; phylum Halobacteriota; class Methanosarcinia; order Methanotrichales; family Methanotrichaceae; genus Methanothrix. Next base: position 1,947 of record JBFYLJ010000048.1, on the reverse strand, counting down.
CGCCGCCCCGCACGCAATCCAAATGCACTTCAACTCCGAACCGTGCCGGCCGGGTGAGTGCCATCTCGCAGAGGCTTGCAGCCAGCCCTCCGTTGGAGATATCATGTGCCGCAGCCAGGAGCCCTTCCTCGATGGCATCGATGACTGCGTAGATCATATTCCTCTCCAGATCGAAGCGGACGATGGGCACATTCGCGCCCGTTACTCCCAGAATAGTCTGGTAGTACTCGGAACCGCCCAGCTCGTCGTACCTGGGACCGATGAGGAAGAGCCTGTCGCCTGCTTTTTTAAGATCCATGGTAATGGCTTTGGAAAAGTCTTTCATGATGCCCACGCAGGCCACCACGGGCGATGGGTCCACAGATCCATCAGGCGATTCGTTGTAGAAACTCACGTTGCCGGAGACAATGGGAACAGGCTGCTGCTGGTCTTCGTAGCCCTTGAGATAGAGCTTATTGCAGGATTCGGCCAGACCCTTTACGCCCTCCCTAAACTCCCAGAATGCCTCCGGTTTTTCGGGATTGCCGTAATTCAGGCAGTCGGTTAGAGTCGAGGGAACTGCTCCAATGGCAGCCACATTTCGCATTGCCTCTGCAACCGCGGTCGCCCCGCCCCAGTAGGGACTGATGCGACCATAAAAGGGATTTGAATCTACTGCCAGTGCAATACCAAACTTTTCGTCCCGCACCGGTGCGATCAGGCCGGCATCCGCCTCGCCTGGTCGGATCACGGCATTGCCCATGACTTCAGTATCATAGTAGCGATAGACGTGCTCTCGAGAGGCAATATTGGGCGACCTCAGGATCTTGAGCAGCACATCATTGTAGTCCGTAGGCTCAGCCGCGTCCGGCTCGGATACTCGGATGGTGCGCGGCAATTCAAGACGATTGTAGCGGATGCCTTCTGTGAGGTGCTTGATTGGCACATCGCAGACCATCTCACCCTTGTAGCTAACCGTAAATCGGTCACCGGTATTGATCTTTCCCACTACGCTTGCCCGGGCGCCCTCGTAGACGTTAGGCAGATCCCAGTCATCGTTGTAGATCTTGAGGATCCTCTCGCGCAGTTCGGACGGCGAGATTATCAGAAATCGTTCCTGGGTCTCAGCGATGCTCAGCACCTCGGCCGGAAAGTCGGCTGCCTTATGCATATCATCCAGGTTGATCTCCATTCCAAAGCCTCCGGAAGAGCCCATCTCAGATGTAGCGCAGGTAAAGCCGCCGCCGCCCAGGTCCTTGAAGCCGATCTCGATGCCCGACTCCCGGACGAGCCTGAAGAGATCGTCATTGGCCTTGAAGAGCACGTTCTTGAGGAATGGATCGGGAATCTGCACAGCGCCGCGGTTTGTCTCCTCGTCCTCCTCTCGCAGAGCCTCAGAAGCGAAGGTGACGCCGCCAAGGCCGCTGGAATCGGTGGGCTTGCCGACCAGGATTACATCGTAGCCATTCTCTCCGGCCAGGGGCGGAGCACGGGAGCGAATGATCTGGTCACGCCGGACTATGCCGATAGAAACAACGTTAACCAGGCAGTTATCGTCGAAGCTATCGTTGAAGACTATGTCTCCGCCCATGTTGGGAACGCCCAGTGCATTGCCGTACTGCCAGATTCCGTCCACCACGCCCTCTGCCACCCAGCGCACCTTGTTGGCCTTGGGGCCGTAGGGATTGCCGAATCGCAGGGGATCGGCCGTAGCCACAACAGTGGCGCCCATGCAGTTGACATCGCGGACGATGCCGCCGATGCCGGTTGCTGCGCCTTCATTGGGCAGGATTTGGCTGGGGTGGTTGTGGCTCTCATGAGAGATGACGACGCACCATCGCTCGTCGATGGCCACAATTCCGGAGTCTTCAACAGGGCCCATAACCACATTGGGGCCATCGGTAGGAAGGAATTCTTTGAGGGTGGCGCGAGAGCTCTTGTAGGAGCAGTGCTCGGACCACATGGCAT